>JBPCLB010000176.1:0-6917 GCA_051003695.1 Gaiella sp.
TCTGCAGCGGGTAGTGGGTGTCGCTTGCGAACACGAAGTTCGGCGACGCCGCGACGACATGCGCATTCGCGGCCGTCGCGACCCCGAGCTCGGCCCAGCTCCCGATCACGCACCATTTGCCCGCGGCTTCGGCGAGCGCGGCGATGTGGCACGCACGCATCAGGCCACCGGCCTCGGAGGGATAGACGACGAGGACGTCGCACGCGTCGGCCTTGATCAGCTCGAGCGCCGAGCGCAGGTTGGTGCACGCTTCGTCTGCCGCGATGGGGACGCCGACCGAGCGCCGCACCTGGGCGAGCCCTTGCACGTCGAAGTCCGGGACAGGCTGCTCGACGTACTGCAGCTCGAAGCGCTCGAGCCCACGGATCCACTTGATCGCTGCGGGGACGCTCCAGATCATGTTCGCGTCGATGCGGAGCTTGACGTCGGTGCCGACGCGGTCGCGGATCGCGGCGATCGTGTCGTGATCCTCACCGAAGTCGCGGCCGACCTTGAGCTTCAGCTCGGTGAACCCGGCGTCGACGAAGTCCGCTGCCTTCTGGGCATTCGTCTCGGGCTCGTCGATGAAGAGGTAGCCGACGACGGGCACCTCGTCCCGGCAGAAGCCGCCCAGGAGCTCTGCGACCGGAGCTCCGAGTGCCTTGCCCTTGATGTCCAGCAGCGCCAGCTCGATGCCGGCGATCGCGTACGCGGCGATCGCGCTCCAGTTGCGCGAGAACTCCTCCAGCCGGTGGACGAGCCATTCGGTGCGGAGCGGATCCTGCCCGATCAGGAACTGCGTGAACTCAGCGTCGATGATCGCCCGGATCGTCGGGAGCGTCGGCCCGGGAGCCTCCCCGATCCCGACGATACCCTCATCGGTGTGAATCTCCAGCACGAGGCCGGACGCGGACAGCCGCGTGCCACCGGGCCACTTCAGCGGCTCGCGCATGGGTGTCCGCACCGCAGTGGTTTGGATGCTCGTGATCCTCACCGGAGCGCTAGAGTAGGTGCGCGCTGGTCGATTGTCAACCATTTCGTTATTGTCAACAATCACTGATGAGTGGCGCACAATGACTGCTGAGCCCGCGGCTGCGCCCGACCCGGTCGTCGCCGACCGCCGCTCGGCGAAGGGCGCGGCCGGCCCGCGCGGGCAGCAGGTCGTCGAGACCCTGCGCACGGCGATCTTCACGGGTCGTTTCGAGCCGGGCGAACGGCTGATCGAGGCGACGCTCTCGAGCGAGCTCGGAACGAGCCGGGGCCCGGTGCGCGAAGCGCTGCGGCAGCTCGAGAACGAGGGGCTCGTGATGTCGATTCCGTACCGGGGCGCCGTCGTGCTCGGCGTCTCGGACGAAGAGGTCCAAGAGGTGTTGATTCCGATCCGGCTGACGCTCGAGCGCTACAGCTTCCTGCACGCGCTCGACCGGCTGGGCGAGGGCGACTTCGCCGAGCTGGGCAAACAGATCTGGCTGATGGAGCAAGCCGCGCGCTCGGACGACCTGCTCAAGGTCGTCGAGGCCGACCTCCGCTTTCACGACATCGTGATCTCGAGCTCGGGTCAGATTCACACCGTGCAGATCTGGCGCAGCATCTGGCCGAGGATCCGCGCGTATTTCTTCCGGTACGGCCGCGGCAAGAGCCTCGAGACGATGGTCGAGGAGCATCGCGAGCTCCTGGCCGCTCTCCAGACCCGCGAGCCCGCGATCGTACTCGGGGTGCTCGAGGGACACATCGCGGTTCCGAGTCCCGACGCCGTCCAACGGCCGGGGTCGGTCCCGGAGGCCGAGACCCCGGCGCGAAAGGCTCGCTGAGTGGCGCTCCTCAGAGTCGAGAACCTGCGCACCTGGTTTGCGACCCCGCGCGGCACACTGCGCGCCGTCGACGGGATCGACTTCGAGATCGCGCTCGGTGGAACGCTCGGCGTCGTCGGCGAGTCGGGGAGCGGTAAGTCCGTCACCGCTCTCTCCGTGATGCGCCTGGTCGACCGGCCGGGACGCGTGATCGACGGCACGCGGATCCACTTCGACGGCCGCGAGCTGACCGAGCTCGACGAGCAGGCGATGGAGAAGGTGCGCGGCAACGACATCTCGATGATCTTCCAGGAGCCGATGACCTCGTTGAACCCGGTGTTCACGGTCGGCAACCAGATCGCGGAGGCCGTCAGGCTCCACCAGCAGCTCGGGGCGAAGGATGCGGCCGAGCGGGCCGTCGAGATGATGCGCCTCGTCGGGATCCCTTCGGCCGAGCGGCGGGTGCACGACTACCCGCACCAGATGTCGGGCGGGATGCGCCAGCGGGTGATGATCGCGATGGCACTCAGCTGCAACCCGAAGCTGCTGATCGCGGACGAGCCGACCACCGCCCTCGACGCGACCGTGCAGGCGCAGATCCTCGAGTTGATGAGCGAGCTGCGCGAGCGGCTCGGGATGTCGATCCTGCTGATCACCCACGACCTCGGCGTGATCGCCGAGATGGTCGACGAGGTGGCTGTGATGTACGCGGGCCGGATCGTCGAGCGCGGCCCCGTCGCGGACGTGTTCGCGAGCCCGCAGCATCCGTACACCGAGGCGCTGCTGCAGTCGATCCCACTCCTCGGGATGCGCTACACGACGCCGCTGAAGGCGATCCGCGGCACCGTCCCGAGCCCGCTCGACTGGCCCGCCGGCTGCCGCTTCGCCCCTCGGTGCGACTACGCCTTCGACCGCTGCTCGAGCGACCCGCCGCTCTTCGACGTGGGCGCGCAGAAATCGGCCTGCTGGCTCTGCGAGAGCGGCAGACGGGTGCCGGGAACGGTGCGGGCGGCATCGTGAGCGAGGCGGACGCGCACCTGCTACTCCGGGCGCGAGGAGTGAAAAAGCACTTTCCGGTGCGCAAGGGGGTGCTCAAGCGCACCGTCGCCACGTTGCAGGCGGTCGACGGCGTCGACCTCGACGTCTATCGCGGCGAGACGGTCGGGCTCGTCGGCGAGTCCGGCTGCGGGAAGTCCACGCTGGGACGCACCCTGCTGCGGCTGGTCGAGCCCACCGCGGGGGAGATCAGGTTCGAGGACGTGGACGTGACGAGATTGAAGAGTCGTGGCCTGAAGGCATTTCGACGGGACGTGCAGATCGTCTTTCAAGATTCGGTCGGCTCGCTCGACCCGAGGATGAACGTGGGCACCATTGTCGCGGAGGGCCTTCGCATCCACGGGATCGGCGACCGTGCGACGCGCAAACGGCTCGTCCTCGACGTGCTCGAGCGGGTCGGGCTCAGCGCGGAGGCGGTCGAGCGGTACCCGCACCAGTTCAGCGGGGGCCAGCGGCAGCGGATCGGACTCGCCCGGGCCCTCGTCTTGCAACCCAAGTTCATCGTCGCGGACGAGCCGGTGTCGGCACTCGACGTCTCGATTCAGTCGCAGGTGCTCAACCTCCTCGTCGAGCTGAAACAGGAGTTCGACCTCACCTACCTCTTCGTCGCCCACGACCTCGCCGTCGTGGGCTACATCTCCGATCGGATCGCCGTGATGTATCTCGGCAAGATCGTCGAGCTCGCCGACGCAGAGGATCTCTTCCGCCGGCCGCTCCATCCCTATACGCAGGCGCTCCTCTCCGCCAATCCGGAACCCGTGCCTGGGCAGAAGCGCCGGCGGATCGTGCTGACGGGCGACGTTCCCAGCCCGATCGACCCACCGTCCGGTTGCCGCTTCCGGACGCGCTGCCCGATCGCGCAGCAGATCTGCGCCGAGGTCGAGCCGCCGCTCGAGGATCACGGGAACGCACACACGGCCGCGTGCCACTTCGCAGGCACTGCTGTGCCCGAGACGCCTCCGCTCATCGATCAACAAGTTGGCCCATGAGCTCGGCCTCGGCGCCGACACACGACATACGCCTCCTCCACGACTGCCGCGTGCCGATGCGCGACGGGATCTCGCTGTCGGCCGACGTCTACCTCCCACTCGGCGCACAGGGGCTCCCGACGATCGTCCAGTGGACGCCGTACGAGTCGACCCGCGAGCGGTTCGTCTCGTGGGGCGTCTGGTTCGCGCAGCGGGGGTACGCGGCCGTCGTCGTCGACGTGCGCGGCCGGTACGAGTCGGAGGGGACGTTCACCGCCTGGGAGCACGACGGGCGTGACGCACACGACACCTTGACGTGGGCTGCGGGCGAGCAGTGGTCGAACGGCCGGATCGGCACCTGGGGCCGGAGCTACGGCGGTCTCGTGCAGTGGCAGCTCGCGCACCTCGGCCACCCGAACCTCGCCTGCATCGCGCCGCAGGTGATCCACGACGACTACTTCTGGGACGGGTACTGGACGGGCGGTGCGTTCCAGCTCGCGCTCACCCTCGGCGCGGCGGCGCTCTGGTCGAGCGCGCTCGCGCTGATCACCGGCCCGAGCGCCCGCGATCTTGTGCTCTCCGACCGCGTGCTGGCACACCTCCCGCTCATCGAGCTCGACGAGGTGACGATCGGCCGCCGGGTCGACTACTGGCGGCTCTGGTGGGAGCATCAGGTGAACGACGACTACTGGCAGGGCTTCCGTCACCGGCCCGAGCGCGTCGACGTGCCGATCTTCCAGCAGGGCGGCTGGTTCGACCCGTACTCCGGCTCGCATCTCCGCTCGTTCGCGGCGATCGGCACGCGTGTCCCGAACCGCGTCCTCGTCGGCCCCTGGTCACACGAGGAGGATGTGGAGACGTTCGGGGGAGACGTCGATCTCTCGCCCGCGGTGACCGTGATCCGCGACCACGAGCTTGCGTTCTACGACCGCTTTCTCCGCGACGAGGCGAACGGGTGGGACGACCGCCCGGCGGCCGAGCTCTACGTGATCGGCCGCGACGGCTGGCGCGGCGAGGACGAGTGGCCGCTCCCGGGCACGACCTTCACACCGTTCCATCTGAGACAGGGCGGCGCTCTCTCGCTCGGCGAGCCCACTGCGGACGAGCCGGCCGATCGCTACGCGTACGACCCGACCGACCCGGTGCCGACGGTCGGGGGGGTCAGCTCGGTGCTGACGATGACGCAGGGTGCCGAGACCCCGGTGCGGCCCGGCCCGCTCGACCAGCGTGTGCTCGAGGCCCGCGACGACGTGCTGGTCTACACGACACAGCCGCTCGAGGATGACCTCGAGGCGATCGGCCCGGTCGAAGCCGTGCTCTACGCCGTGTCGTCCGCCCGCGACACCGACTTCCTCGTGCGGGTGTGCGACGTCCATCCCGACGGCCGCTCGATCGTCCTCACCGAGGGAATCGTCCGCGCGCGCTATCGCGGCAGCGTCGAGGGCGAGTCCGTGGAGCTGCTCGAGCCGAACGAGGTGGCCGAGTACCGCATCCGCTGCTACCCGATCGCAAACCTCTTCCGCCGCGGCCACCGCATCCGGGTCGACGTCACGAGCTCGAGCTTTCCGCGCTTCTCGCGCAACCTCAACACGGGCGAGGACGTGGGGACGAGCACGCGCATGCAGATCGCGCGCCAGAGCGTGCTCCACACGCCGCGGTACCCCTCGCACGTCGTGCTCCCCGTCGTGCCGTCGTGACCGGCGGGCGCTTCCCGACCCACGAGGCGGAGGAGCGATTGCAAGCCGCTCGGGAACGCGGCGTCGAGTCTGTACGGCTCCACGGGACACCCGCGCCACCGCTTCCGGGTCACGTCGTCGAGGCGGTCGCAGCGGCGCTCGCGCGCATGACGCCGGCTCCGCCTCCGCGCGGTCTGTCCGAGCTGCGCTCGCTGCTTGCGGAGGTGGTCGGTCGTACCGGCCGAGCGGTCGACCCCGAGCACGAGCTCGTCGTCACGAACGGCGCCATGCACGCGCTCGCGCTCGTCTTCCGAGCGCTGCTCGAGCCCGGTGACGAGGTCGTCGTTCCCGCGCCGTGCTTCTTCTTCTCCGGGCCGATCCTTGCCCCCGGTGGACGACCGGTCTACGTGGGCTCGACGGCCGAGCAGGGGTGGGGCTGGGATCCGGCGGCGATCGAGAGGGCTGTCGGGCCTCGGACGAAGGCCCTGCTCCTCTGCAACCCCGGCAACCCTACGGGACACGTCCCCGGCCCGGAAGAGGTCGAGGCGGTTGCGGCGGTTGCACGGCGCCACGACATCGTGCTCGTCGCAGACGAGGCGTACGAGGCCTCGCTCTGGGAGGCGACGTTGCACTCGGCGTTCCCGCTGGTCGAGCAGGCGCTCCTCGTGCGGAGCCTCGGCAAGAGCCTCTCGATGCCGCACCTGCGGCTCGGGCTGGTCGCCGGCCCGCGTCCCCTCGTCGACCGTGTCGCCACGGCCCTCGAATGGGACGTGCTCCGCGTCGGGGTCGCGCCCCAGGCGGCCGCCGTCGCGATCCTCGAGGGGCCGCAGGAATGGCTCCGCGAAGTGCATGCGACGCTTGCTGCCGACCGGGAGGCAGCGCTCGCGGCCGTCGACGGGCGGCTCGCGGTCGTGCCGCCGCGGGGCGGGCCGTTCCTCTTCGTCTCGAGCGGTGAGGACGGATTGGGGGACGCGCTCGTCGAGGCGGGTCTCCCAGTCGTGGACGGTCGTCACTTCCAGGCACCGGGCTGGGCGCGACTCCCGGTCGGCGGCGCCTCGAGTGAGGCGGACGCGCTCGAGCGGGCGCTCGACGCGAGCTTCCCGCGACGTACCGCCTGATGCTCGGGATCCCTCGCCGGACGCTTGGGCTCACGGCCGCGAACAGCCTCTCGGCCGTCGGTCAGGGGCAGTTCATGTTCGTGCTTCCGTGGATGCTGCTCGCGCGTGGTCACTCCGCGGCCGCCTCGGCGCTCGCGACCGCCTTCGTCTACGTGCCGCTCCTCGCGTTTGCGATCCCCGCGGGTCTCGTCGCGGATCGCACCAATCCCGTGCGGATGCTCCGCGTGGCGGTCGGCACGATGCTCGTGGCCTCGGCGCTCTATCCGGTGGCGTCGGTTGCGGGGTACGAGGCGTTCTGGCTCGTCTTCCTCGCTGCGACGGTCGCCGGCG
>JBPCLB010000177.1:0-3985 GCA_051003695.1 Gaiella sp.
CCGCAGGGCACCCACCTGGAGGAGCGGGTTCGCTTTTCCGGGCTCGGGGCCACGCAGGGTGTCGTTTAGCGTGGGGGAAACCCATAGTTCCCCCACGAGCCCCCTTCTTTCGAGATGGGGGAAACCATGTTTCCCCCATCAGCCCCCTTCTTGACGCGCAGGTGGATTCAGCGGATCGTGGCCTCCCGGGCGAATGAATCGCCCTGCGGCCACCACGAGAGCGCGGACCGACATCAGTGATGCGCCCATCAATGATGCGCGTGAGGACGGATCGCCTCGCCGGTCGGGCCGCTTACGTCGCGGTGGCGTACCGCCATTCGACCGCTTGTGTGCCTTCGAGCCCGATGCGTCGAGCGAGCTCGCCCGTCAACTCGAACTGCCGTCCCGCACTCGCAAGCTCGTTGTCGATCACCTCGGTCAGCACCGTGTCGTCTCCGAACCGCAGCAGCACCTTCGCTCCGCATGGCAGCACCGGGTGCGTGACTCCCAGCGAGCGAGCGGTGAGGATCAGGCCGCACTCGGTTCGCTCGGCGTCCCCCGACTCCGGGCGCGGCGCTGCGAGCGCGTCGTACCAGCCGCCGCCCGGCGCCACGGCACCCTCGACCGTGACGGGCGCGTCAGCAGCGCGGCGCTCGATCACCGCGCTCGCGCCGAGGCCGGCGAGGAGCGCGAACGCCGCAAGGGCGAGGACACGTTGCGCCACCCGGGCGCTCAACTGTCCTCCTCGCGGACCAGCGCGATGCCGAGCTCGTCGAGCTGGTCGAGCGTGACAGCGGACGGGGCCCCGGACATCGGGTCGAGCCCCGCCTGGTTCTTCGGGAACGCGATCACGTCCCGGAGGTTCGGCTCAGCCGCCAGCACCATCGTCATCCGGTCGATTCCGAGCGCGATCCCCCCGTGCGGCGGCGCACCCATCGCGAGCGCGTCGAGCAGGAAGCCGAACTTCGTCCGCTGATCCTCGGGCGAGAGAGCGAGCAGGTCGAACACCTTCGCCTGGAGCCCGGGCTCGTGGATCCGGAAGGAGCCACCGCCGAGCTCGTTGCCGTTGACGATGATGTCGTAGGCGTTGGCGAGCGCCTTGCCGGGCTCGTCTGCGAACTCCGCGACCCAGTCGTCGGTGGGACGCGTGAACGGATGGTGCACGGCGCCCCAGCGATCCTCGGCGGCGTCGCGCTCGAACATCGGCATGTCGGTCACCCACAGAAACGTGAACGTCTCGTCGTCGATCAAGCCCAGCTCGCGTCCGAGCTGGAGTCGGAGCGCCGCGAGCACCTTGGAGGTGGCAGCCCAGCCGTCGGCGGCGAAGAGCAGCGTCTGGCCCGGTGTCACGGCGAGCCCGTCGAGCTCCGCCTCTGAGAGGAACTTCGCAATCGGCGAGCGAAGCTCACCGGTCGCCTCGTCGCGCATCAGGTACGCGAGCCCCTTTGCGCCGTACACCTTGGCGAGCTCCTCGAGCGCTCCGAGCTCGGCTCGCGAGAACGTCCGTGGCACGCGGAGGAAGCGCACGGCCTCCGCGCCTGCGAAGACCCCGAACTGCGAGCTCCGGGTGAGGCCGGTCGCGTCCTCGAGCTCGAGCGCGAACCGGACGTCGGGCTTGTCCGATCCGAATCGGCGGTCGGCCTCCTCGAACGTCATTCGCTGCCACGGCGTCTCGATCTCGAGGCCGAGGCATTCGCGCCAGATTCGCGCGAACATCGTCTCCATCGACGCGAACAGTTCCTCCCGGTCGGGGAAGCTCAACTCGACGTCGAGCTGCGTCAGCTCCTGCACCCGGTCTGCGCGAAGATCCTCGTCGCGAAAGCAGATCGCGATCTGGTAATAGCGGTCGAAGCCGGCGATCATCGTCAGCTGCTTGAGAATCTGCGGGCTCTGAGGGAGGGCGAAGAACCGCCCTTTGTGCAGCCTGCTCGGGACGACGAAGTCGCGAGCGCCTTCGGGCGTCGGCTTGAAGAGGATCGGCGTCTGGATGTCGAGAAACCCCGCCGCCTCCATGTGCCGCCGGATGATCCCGACCATCTGCGCTCGCAGTCGCAGGTTCCGCTGCAGCTTCTCACGGCGGAGGTCGAGCCAGCGGTAGCGCAAGCGCAAGGTCTCGTCGACGGACTCCTCGTCGAGCTGGAAAGGAAGCGGTGTCGACCGCGATACGAGCTCGAGCTCGTCGACCGCGAGCTCGATCGCCCCCGTCGGCATCTTCGGATTGACGGTCTCGGGTGAGCGCGGGACAACCTGACCTCGAGCCCGCACGACGAACTCGTTTCGCAACTCGTGCGCTACCGCTGCCGCTCCAGGCGAGCGCTCGGGGTTGATCACGAGCTGTGTGAGGCCGGTGTGGTCGCGGAGATCGACGAACACGAGCCCGCCGTGATCGCGGCGTTTCGCGACCCAGCCGGCGAGGCTCACGGTCTCACCGACGCGCTCCTCGCGGAGGGCGCCGCACATCAGGTCGCGCCAGGTCATTCGGAGAGGGTAGAGACGATCGCTGCGTGCTCGAGCGGTTGGTCGCGGCCACCCTGGCGGCGCAACACTGCTTCGCTACCGCGCACGATCACCGTCGCCCGAGCTCCGAGACGTCCCGCCTGGGTCAGCTGACCCTTCAGCGACCGCCCGGCGAAGTCGGTGTCGGCCGCGACGCCGGCAGCGCGCAGCTCGGCGAGCCACCGCGCGACCTCGGCGCGCGGAGCGCCTTCGTCGAGGACGAAGAAGGCGTCGATCGTCGGCGCCTCCGCTTTCGCGCCTGCCTCCTCCATCGCGATCAGCAGACGCTCGAGCCCCGCCCCGAAGCCCACTCCAGGAGTCGGAGGACCTCCGATCTCCTCGATCAGGTAGTCGTAGCGGCCGCCACCGTTGATGGTCGAGTTCTCGTTCTCCATCGATCCAACGAACTCGAAGGTGGTGCGCGAGTAATAGTCCAGACCGCGAACGAGCGTGGGTACGAGGACGAAGGCGACACCGGTCGCGTCGAGATCTGCGCAGACGGCGGCGAAGTGCTCGACGCAGGCATCGCAGAGAGACGCCCCGATCGTCGGCGCCTCCGCCAAGGCGTCACGCACCGCCACGGGCTTGGACTCGAAGTTGTCGAAGACCCGAAGCGGGCTCGTCGCGGCCTTCGCGCGGGTGTCGTCGTCGAGCCGGGCAAGGTTGGCGTCGAGCCACACCTCGAGGGTCGCGAGATAGGCGGGGCGGCACCGGCGGCAGCCGATCGAGTTGAGCTCGAGCCGATAGTCGGTGACCCCCACCCGTCCGAGCAGCGTGTCGTAGAGCTGGATCAGCTCGGCGTCGATCGACGGGTCGTCGGAGCCGAGCGCCTCGACCGACGCCTGCCAGTGCTCGCGGTACCGGCCCTTCCCGGGTTTGCCGTAGCGGTACATCGGAGCGATCGTGTAGAGCTTCTGCGGCTGCGGGTCGCGGTGCATGCCGTGCTCGACGTATGCGCGGCAAATCGGCGCCGTGCCCTCGGGGCGAAGGGTCAAGGATCGATCCGAGCGATCGGTGAACGTGTACATCTCCTTTTGCACGACGTCGGAGCCGGCACCGGACGTGCGCGCGAAGAGCGCCGTTTCCTCGAAGCCCGGGGTCTGGATCCGCCGGTAGCCGTAGAGCGCACAGAGGCGCTCGAGCTCGGTGACGAGCAAGTCCCACAGCGGCATCTCGAAGGGAACGATGTCGTGCGTGCCACGAGGCCGGTTGATCCGCTCGCTCATGGGCCAACCTGTTGTCCCATGAGCGGTGGAGGGGGTGTGGGGGACCCGTGCGGTTCCCCCACACAGGATGAGGAGAAGGGGGCTCGTGGGTGAAACAGGGTTTCCCTCACGAGCGCGAGCCGGAGGCGAGGGATGCTCATGCGTGTGGTCCCGCGCGCAGCCGGGCGAGGAATGGGTTGCGGGCGAGCTCGTCGCCGATCGTGGTCACCGGGCCGTGGCCGGGGTACACGACCGTCTCTGCGGGGAAGCGTTCGACCAGCATGGTGATCGACGCGAGCAGCGTC
>JBPCLB010000178.1:0-6975 GCA_051003695.1 Gaiella sp.
GTAGAGCGTCGGAGCGTCATCGGGGAATCTCGCCGCCGCGACGGCCGCAACGAGCGCGTCGGGATCGTCGTCGACGAGCACGTTCGCGCCGGCCATGACCGTGTCGACCCACTCGGTACTCGGTCTCAGCGTCACGCAGGGAATGCGGTACCAGTAGGCCTCTTTCTGCAGCCCACCCGAGTCGGTCAGGATCACCCGCGCCTGCGAGGCGGCCGACGTAAACGCGAGGTACCCGAGCGGCGCTCGCAGCTCGACCTTCGCGCCAAGCCCGATTGCGTGCTTCGCAAGCGTCTGGCGGGTTCGCGGATGTGCCGGAAAGCAGACCGCCTCGTCGAGTCGGGAGAGCCCCTCCGCGATCCTCCGAAGTCGCTCGGGCCGTACGTTTGCCTCCCGGTGTACCGTCGCGACGAGGTAGCTCCCCGGCGCATGCGGCGGCTCCACCAGGGCGCGCGCGCGTGGAGCGAGCAGCATCGTTGCGTCCGCCATGACGTCACCGACGACTTCGATCTGCCCCGAGACTCCTTCGGCGCGGAGCATCTCGGCAGAGCGCTCGTCGGGACAGAGCAGGAGGGCCGACAGCCGGTCGAGCTCGATTCGGTTCCGCTCCTCGGGCATCTCGAGGTCACCGCTGCGAAGCCCCGCCTCGACATGGACGACGGGGATGCCGGCGGCCTGTCCCGCACGCCCGCCCGCGAGCGTGGAGTTGGTGTCGCCGTAGACGAGCACGGCGTCGGGCTCCTCGGCGTCGACCACCGCTGCGATGCCGCGCTCGATCGTGTCGGGGTCGGCGGTGCGCAGGTCGAGCCGGTGGGCGGGCGGCGCGAGGCCGAGCTCGGCGAAGAAGATCTCGGAGAGCTCGTCGTCCCAGTGCTGCCCCGTGTGCACGACGACCTCATCGATTCCTGCCTTCCGCAGCGCGATTGCCAGTGGGGCCGCCTTGACGAACTGAGGCCGGTTGCCGACGATCGAGAGGACCTTCACGCGGCCAGGGTAGTCCAGCTCCGGAGACACTCGATTGTTTGACGCCCACTCCGCAGGGTAAGACGGCGCAGTCCACCCGGTTCGAGAGGAAGTGACGTGTGATGGCATCTCCGCTCTCTCCCCAAGGCGCAGCAGGCGATGCGAAGCGTGCTGGATCACAGTTCGTGCGGACACCCTTGTTCGAGGGTCTGGCACGGACCGGCTTTCTCGCACGGGGGATGGTGTATGCGGTCATCGGAATCCTCGCGCTCACCCTCGCCTTCGGCGCCGGCGGACGGGCAACCGACCAGGAAGGCGCGTTGAGGACGATCGGTGACCGGTCGTTCGGGACGCTCCTGCTGACCTTGATGGCGATCGGTCTCGGTGGGTACTCGCTCTGGCGGCTGCTCCGCGCCGCGGTCGGGCATGGCCCCGAGGACTCCGATTCGACCTTCGACCGGATCAGCGCCCTCGCGAGCGGTCTCGTCTACGGCTTCTTCTGCGTCGTCGCCGTCAAGCTCCTGCTCGACTCGAGCAAGCAGGCGTCGAATTCGCCCGACAAGACGACGAGCGGCGTCTTCGACTGGCCGGCCGGTCGCTGGCTCGTCGGGATCGCCGGCCTCGTGTTCATCGGCGTCGGTCTCTACCAGGCGTACAAGGGACTGACGAAGAGCTTCCTCGAGGATTCGAAGACGGAGGAGATGGGACCGGAAGTCGAGCGGACGATCGGGATGCTCGGGACGGTCGGGCACCTCGCCCGGGCGGTCGTCTTCGGTCTCGTCGGTGTGTTCCTCGTCAAGGCCGCGGTCGAGTTCGACGCCAAGGAGGCGGTCGGTCTCGACGGTGCTCTCGCGAAAGTGCTCCAGCAGTCGTACGGTCAGTTGCTGCTCGGCATCGTCGCCGCGGGTCTGATCGCGTTCGCCGCGTACTCGATCAGCGACGCGCGGTACCGCAGGATTTAGGGGCGCGTCGCAGCCTGCGCGGCCGTTCGCTCGGCGAAGGGCGTCATCGAGTTTCGGGGGCCACACTCCGAGCTGACACGTCGTCGCTTCGTCGTCAAGCCGTGATCTCCGCCGCGACTTCGAGCACGACCTCGATGAACGCGCTGCCGGCAGTCTGCGGCGGTCTGTCGACATGCCACGCGAGCACGATCTCACGGGGTGGGATCCCCGTCACGTCGAGGATTGCGATGCGAGGATCCGACCGCTCGACGGTGAGCAGCGGTACGAGCGCGTAGCCGATGCCCGCCCCGACGACGCCTTGCACGATCGCGCTGTCGTCCGACCGAAAGACGATCTCCGGTTCTGCCCCGCGACCCCGGAGCAGCGCCTCACCGCCCTCTCCCGGGCGTCGGTAGCCGACGAGGGGGAGGCGAGCGATCTCGCGTGGGCGCAACACCCGTCCTTCGAGCGGAGGCGCTGCGTCCGCCGGTGCGAGCAGGACGTACGGATCGGTGAGCACGTCGACCTGCTCGAAGGCGGGGTCGGCGGTGCGTTGGACGAACGCCTGATCGAGCTCCCCGCCGGCCAGCAATTCGCGCAGCTCACCCTCGAGGGTCGCCTCGGTGACGCGAAGCTCGATCCCCGGCCGCCGTGCTGCAGTCCGGCGCATCACCTCGGGAAGCAACCGGATCCCGACCGACTGGAACGTGCCGACCCGGAGCGTGCCCGCGTCACCCGATCGGAGCGCCACGAGATCCGCCTCTGCCGCTCGCATGGCGGCAGCAGCGCGCCGCGTGTGTCTGAGCACGCGCGCGCCCGCGTCGGTCGGCGTGACAGGCCGGCGACCACCTGGCCGGTCGAGGAGCCGCATACCGGCGACCCGCTCGAGCGTTGCGATCTGCTGGCTGATCGCAGGCTGGGAGTAGCCGAGCAGCGCACCTGCGGCCGCGAACGAGCCGGTCTCGGCGACGGCCTCGAATGCCGCCAGATGGCGCATCTCGATTCCAAGCAATCCATCATGATTCGTGATCGATGCCACTATGAGTCCGTATTGTACGAATCGGTCGGCTGAGCCGATGATGATCGTGTGACGCGTACCGACGAGCTCCGCCCACTGCTTGCTCTCGTGGCCGTACATGGCGCCGCCGACGGCGCGCTGCTGCCGCTGCTGCCGAGCCTCCGCGATCAGCTCGGGCTGACGGGCCTCGAGCTCGCCGCGCTCCTTGCGATGCCGACCGTCGTGATGCTTGCAACGGCGGTGCCGGTGGGATTGCTGGCGAGTCGCTTGGGCTCGGGCCGGCTGCTCATGGCCGTCGGTCTCTTGCTCCCGCTCTCGCTGGTCGGGATGGCGCTCGCTCCCGGGCTCGCCGTCCTGCTTGCGGCCCGCGCCCTCTTCGGCCTGAGCTTCAGCGTCCTCTGGATCGTCGGCCCGACCCGCGCCGCCGCCGGCGGGCGGGGTACCGCAGGAACCGGGCGCCTGCTCGGGTTCTCGGGCGTGGGCTGGCTCGGCGGGCCGCTTGCCGCCGGACTCGCCGCCGACGTTGCCGGGTGGCGCGTCGCGCTCGGGCTCGTCGCGCTCGCGGCCGTACCCGTACTGCCCGGGCTCGTGCGGGCCCGCAAACAGGGCGGCGCCAGCGCGACTGCCCGGCTCCTGCCGGCGTTGCGCGCGTTTCGCGAGGAGCGGCCGGTGCGCCTGCTCGTGGCGACGAGCGCGGTGCTCGGGGTCGTCACGGGTGTCTCGGGTCTGCTGCCGGCGCTCGTGCTCGCGCGCAACGGCCTTTCGGCCGGCGCGATCGGTGTCGCCATGAGTCTCGCCGCCGCGGTCTGGATCGTCGCGGCTCGAGCGACCGGACGAGCCGGCGCCATCGACAACGCACGCCCGGTCGGTCTTTGCCTCGCCGCGCTGGCGGTTGCGTGGCTGCTCCCGGCCGCGAGCCTCTCGTCGCTCGCCGTCGTCGGCTTTCTCATCGTCTCCGCGGCGTGCCGCTCGTCGCTCGGGACGCTCATCTACGCACTCGGGGCCCGCGCAGCCGGTGAGGGGGCGGCCGCGGCGGTCGTCGGGATGATGAATCTCGGGTGGGCGGTCGCGGCGCTGATCGCGCCGTTCGCCGCCGGTAGCGCCGAGTCCGACACCGGCGTCCGCACCGTGTTTGCGTTGACGGCCGCGATCGCCGGAGCGGTGGCGTGGCGAGCGCTTCGGGCCGAGCAGGGGCATGCGACACTGACGGCGTGAACGCGCTCGGTACCTCCGCTGTCGTCGTCTCGCGGGTCGGGCTCGGGTGCAACAACTTCGGGCGGCGTGTCGACCAAGCGGGGATCAGGGACGTCGTCGACGCGGCGCTCGAGACCGGCGTCACGTTCTTCGATACCGCAGATATCTACGGGCTCGGAGAGAGCGAGCGCTTCCTCGGCTCCGCACTGGCCGGCCGTCGCGACCGGGCCGTGCTCGCTACGAAGTTCGGCATGGACATGCAGGGTGGAAACGGCGACGCCCCCGGTGGCTCGCGCGCATACCTGCGTCGCGCGATCGAGGCATCGCTCGCGCGGCTCGACGTGGAGCACGTGGATCTCTACTACTACCACCGCCCCGATGGAGTGACCCCGCTCGCCGAGACGCTCGGCGCGATGCAGGAGCTCGTCGGCGAGGGCAAGGTGGGCTCGCTCGGCGTCTCCAACGTCGATGCGGCCCAGCTCGCCGAGGCAGCCGGTGCGGCGCCGGTGGTCGCGGTGCAGAACCACTACAGCCTGCTCAGCCGTGGCGACGACGCCGACGTGCTGCCGCTCTGCCGCGAGCGCGGGATCGGCTACGTGCCGTACTTCCCGCTCGAGAGCGGGCTGCTGACCGGCAAGTATCGCCGTGGTGTCCCGCCACCCGAAGGAACCCGGCTGTCCGGCGCCGACAACGGGCGTCTGAGCGACGAGCGATTCGACCGGGTCGAGGCGCTGGAGGGATTCGCAGCCGAGCGCGATCGCAGCCTGCTCGAGCTCGCGATCGGTGGGCTCGCCTCGATCGCCGGAATCGCGTCGGTGATCGCGGGTGCGACGAGCCCGGAGCAGGTGCGGGCGAACGCAGCGGCGGGTGCATGGGTGCTCTCCGACGAGGAGCTCTCAGCGCTCGACGCGCTCTGAACGCCCACACGCGGCGAGCGCACGGCTCCCGCGTAGATCAGCCCGCAACCCGGATCCCTCGTCAATCACGGGGTACCGAGCTGGAGGCTGGTGTTTCCACTTGTCTCGAGGGTGGTAGTGACTAAGTGGTCGTTCTCGTAAGTAACAGCACGTATTTGTTGTCCGGTCGCGGGCGTACTGTCTGTGGCATCCTGTCCTGCTGGTATGGGGGTTTTGATGCCCAGGCGCAGTCCGTTTCGGATCGAGCTGAGCGTTGAAGAGCGCGATGTGCTGGAGTCGTTGGCGCGCTCCTATACGTTGCCGTATTGGCAGGTGACGCGCGCCCAGATGGTGTTGCTGGCGGCCGAGGGGCTGCGCAACGACCAGATCGCGGCGCGGCTGAATTGCCGCCGCGAGGTCGTCTCGCAATGGCGCAAGCGGTTCTTCGAGCAGCGCCTGGCCGGCCTCGAGGACCTACCACGGCGGGGTCGGCCGCCGATCTTTCCCCCCTCACGTACGCGCTGAGGTGATCGCGATGGCGTGCGCGCTGCCTGCCGAGCAGGGTGTGCCCCTGTCGCGCTGGTCGGCGACGGAGCTGGCGCGCGAGGCGGTCGGGCGCGGGATCGTCGAGCAGATCAGCGGCGTCACCGTCTGGCGCTGGCTGTCGCAGGACGCGATCAAGCCCTGGCAGCACCGCTCCTGGATCTTCCCGCGCGACCCGCGCTTCGCCGACCGGGCCGGCCCGATCCTCGACCTCTACCAAGGCCGCTGGGAAGGCGAGCTGCTGCATCCCGGCGACTACGTCATCTGCGCCGATGAGAAGCCCTCCATCCAAGCCCGCAAGCGGATCGCCAAGACACTCGCCGCCGCGCCCGGCGAGGGCCCGAAGGTCGAACACGAGTACGAGCGGATGGGCGCGCTCTGCTACCTGGCCGCCTGGGACGCGCGACGCGCCAAGCTCTTCGACCGCTGCGCGCCGAAGGACGGCATCGAGCCCTTCGACGCCCTCATCGACCAGTTCATGTCCGAGCACCCCTACAAACAGGCGCAGCGCATCTTCCTGGTCGTCGACAACGGCTCCGCGCATCGCGGCAAACGCTCGATCGACCGCCTCCAAGGCGCCTGGCCGAACCTGATCGTCGTCCACACCCCAATCCACGCCAGCTGGCTCAACCAGGCCGAGATCTACTTCTCCATCGTCCAGCGCAAGGTCGTCACGCCCAACGACTTCGCCGACCTCGCCACCCTCGAAGCGCACCTCCTCGCCTTCGGCCGCCGCTACGAGCAGATCGCCGCCCCGTTCCAGTGGAAGTTCACCCGAGCCGACCTCCACCAACTGCTGACCAAGACCGGCACGGCTACCACCGCAGCCGCCGCCTAACCCTCACCGAATACGTGCGCGAACTTCCGAGCCAGACCACTAAGGTCGAGCATCCCGTAGTCGTAGAGCCGCCTGCCGCAGCAGAGGATCGGGCGTGGGATCTGGACCGTGTATCCCGCCGCACTCATATCGGCCCCCGCACGGAACCTTGCAGAACGACCTGCCGGCCCGGCGACCAAGAATTCGCGACGCGCCGCCGCGAGCCTATTTACCGTCTGCCGATACGTGAGCGGTCGAGACTCGGCCTTGCGACGTTTTGCCTGTGCTGCTCGTCTCCGTTCGTTCTCGCTCACCAGGCGAGAGATCCGGAGGTCCAGAGCGCCTACGATCCGATCGACGTCTACAGCGCGCGACGGGTCTGCTTCTTTGACGAGCAACGCTATGCACCGCACCGCCGCGGCGTGCTGAATGGAGATTCGTCGGCCTTCTGCACCGCCGTACTTCACCAACAACCGTAGCGCGCGCTCTGCCTCGCCCCGCAGGGCGCATCGCCGCGCGTCAAGCACCCAATCTCGATCGTAACGCTGAACGGTCTACGAAACCGCTGCTCTATCCACTGAGCTACGGGGGCTTTTGGCTCAACCA
>JBPCLB010000179.1:0-4512 GCA_051003695.1 Gaiella sp.
AAACCGCTGTCACGATCGTTCTCTGATCAGAAAACGGAGAACGCCCCTCGTAAGGGGCGTCTCGGGAGCTGCGGGACCGGGCCTCGAACCCCAACTTCCGGCGCCAGAATCCGGCGTCCTACCATTAGACTATCCCGCAGGGCTCGCTGCGATTGTAGCGCCGGGAGGAGCGGGTTGGCCGGCCTGGGTGGGGGCGCGGCGTACGAGACCCTCGAGTGCATCCTGACCTACACGTCGAGCCGATACACGGGCACGAGGCTCTTCTCCGACTCCGTGTCGATGTGCGCGATCACCTCGACGTACGGCTCCAGGCCCGAGCCGCGCAGCTTCGCACGCAGCAGACCGTCGACCTGGAAGATGCCTGAGGAGTTGTTCATCACGATCTCGATGCGAACGGGCTTCGACTCGCCGTCGGCGATCAGCACCTCGTCGATCGCTGCGGCCGAAAGCGAGTGCATCGACACGCGGCCCTTCTCGAAGGGAATCCGCGAGCGACCCTTCGCCATGTCGAGCGCGTCGCCGACCCGGAGAATTCCCGCCTCGAGCGACAGTGGCTCGCCGTCCGCGCGATGGCTCGTGATCGCCTGAAGGACCTCGCACACGATCACGGTGCGGTCGGGTTCCTCGTAGATTCCGTCGAGCAGGGTTCGGAGCTTGGGCTCGGAGAGAAACAGGCTCCAGTCCTCGTGGCCGCGGCGGTGCACGGCCATGCCGACGCAGTGCGTGAGGGCGGCGAGCACGACCACGACCTCGGCGTCGTCGTTCCCCATTCCGTAGTCGCGCACGACCGACGGCTCGACGCCGTGCTTGGTCAGCTGCCGCAGGAGCTTGAGCGCGATGTTCGCGACGATCTGGATGTGCACCCACGAGTGGTCGTTGATCTCGAGGCGGACGACTGCGTTCACGTTCGACACGTGCCACCACGCCTTCAACTGCGGGTCGTCGTTCACCCGGTCGAGCACGCGTCGTAACTTGCGATTGCCGCGCACGGGCAGGCGGATCCCCATCCCTGTGACCGCTTCTGCGGGGGTCAGCCTGGTCTCGCGCAGCGCCTCGGGCGAGACCGGGTCGTCGATGCGCTGCTCGGTCTCGGGGTCGAGCTCCGTTTCGGGATCGAGTGTCACAGCGCGGCGGTCGGTGACACCGAATCCCGGAGCCGGAAGAACATCACCGTGAGCGCTGTCGCCGTGAAGGGAGCAACGACTGCGCTTGCGATCGTTCCCCCGATGAAGATCTCGAGAAAGCGCGGCAGGAACGAGAACGCAAGCTGCAGCAGTCCACTCGCGATCGCGCTCAGGATCGCCGTGATCAGGACGACTGCGAACACCGTCCAGCCGTGCCCTTTGACGAGCTCGCGTGAGCGCGAGAACGCCTCCCCGACGCTCTTGCCCTCGACCACGATCGCGGGCGCGACCACGGACCAGATCGTGAGCAGGAAGAGGCCCGGCACGATCAACAGGAGAAAACCAATCGCGATCCCGATCCCGGCGAGCAGACCCGCCGCGATCAACGTCCCGAGCAACGGGGTCACCTTGCGGAAGATCTCGCCGATCGACGCGTCGATCGCCCCGTCACGGGCGTCTTGCACCGCGAAGACGAGCGCGCCCTGCAACCAGTACGTGCCGACCACCGACGCCGCGACGCCTGCGAGCGCGAGAAGCACAGAGGTCCCGTCGCCGCTCTCGACCGCGACGACGATGAGACCGTAGATCGCGTTCACGACCGCGAACACGATCACCGCGATCAGAAAGAAGCGCAGGAAGAACTTCGTATAGAGGCTCCACGCCTCGTCGAGCACGGCCCCGATCGACATCATCCGATCCTATGTGACGAGCTCCAGCCGCGCGAGCTCACGGCGAACGTGCGTCAGAGCCTTTCCGAGTCGTGCGCGATTGGTCGAGTCGTTGAGCCAGCCGCTCGCGCCGGAGGGGTGCGGAAGCGGGATCACGAGAGCGCTGCCCCGGAGAAAGCTCTTGCCGATCACGTCGGTCAAGCGACTCGTTCCCAGCAGCGTCCGCGTTGCGAGCACCCCGACGGTGACGACGAGAGGTGGGTCGAGGAGCCGCAGCTCGTTCTCCCACCAGGGCCGGCAGAGCCGGCGCTCCGCGGGCGTCGCGAGCCGGTCACCGCGCCCCGACGACGCCTTGCCCGGATAGCAGCGGGTGACGGAGGCACACGTGAACGTGTCGAAGAACGTGTCCTCGTCCATGCGCAACCAGCCGCGGAGCGTGCGCCCGGCGCGGCCCTGCCACGGCAGGTGACGGTCGCGCTCGACGTGGCCGGGGGCGAGCCCGAAGAGGTACGCGCGCCCATCCGAGCCGCCCGTCACAGGAGGCGGCTCGATCGCGAATCCGGCCTCCGCGCAGCGGCGGCAGCCCACGAGGTCACGACGAAGCGAGCGCATCGTGCGATAGCGCCGGTCGAGGTCGTGGCTCACGGCGAACCGACCGGGCGCCGCGGGCGTCGGTGCGAACGCACGACGACGAACCACCGACCGGCGAAGACGACCTCTCCACCGCCGAGCTCGCGCAGCAGGGTCTCGGGCTCGAAGTACCGCTTGTAGACCTCCCAACACGACCCGTCCCCGAGCTGCCGTTTCGACCACTCCTCGTCGAAGCCGGCGTACTCCCGCGACGCGTCCACGACGACGAGCTCCGCTGCGACGCGGCGTGCGTGCTCGAGGAAGGTCAGACGCTGACGCTCGTCGAGATGGCCGTAGAAATGACCGGTGACGATCCGGTCGTATGCGTCGTTCGGAAAGGCGAGCTCGATCCCGTCACCCAGGACGAACGTGGCGCGGGGGATACGTTCCTGCGCGATCGCCAGCATCCGAGCACTCTGATCGAGTCCCGTCAGCGTGCCTCGCAGGTGCCTCGTGAGGAACCCCGTACCGCAGGCAACGTCGAGCGTGCGGGCCGGCGGCAACGCCTCGAGCGAGGCGCAGAGCGCCGCGAGCGCCTCGTCCCAGCCGTCGCGGTCGCGCTTCGTGAAGAGGCCGGTGCCGAGGTACCAGTCGTCGTACTCGGTCGCACGGCGGTCGTAGTACGCCGGCGCGGTCGGCTCACGCATCACCGTAGAGTAGGCGGGTGCTGCCGCTCGAGTCGGTGCCGAACGTCTCGGAGGGCCGCGACCACGGTGCCATCCGAGCGATCGTCGAGGGCTTCGAGCGAGACGGCGTGCATGTGCTCGATCTCCACTCGGACGTCGATCACCACCGCTCGGTGCTCACCCTGGTCGGTGAGACCGACGAGGTGCTCGTCGAGGCCCTCGTCAGCGGAGTCGCCCGTGCGCGCGACCGGATCGACCTGACGAACCATGCGGGGGTTCATCCGCGCGTCGGAGCCGTCGACGTCGTCCCGCTCGTCCCTCTCGCTCCCGGTGACGAGGCTCGAGCGATCGCGGCAGCCCACGCCGTGGGCCGACGCGTGGGCGACGAGCTGGAGCTTCCTGTCTTCCTGTACGGGATCGTCGGTGGAGCACGGCGACCTGCGTTCTTCCGCCGTGGTGGCACGGTCGAGCTCGAGCGCCGCATGGTCGCGGGGGAGGTGACGCCGGCGTACGGGCCGCCGCGCCTCCACCCGACGGCCGGAGCCGTGCTCGTCGGTGCCCGCGCCCCGCTCGTCGCGTTCAACGTCGTCCTCGAGCGAGCGTCTGTCGAGGCTGCACGCAAGATCGCCGCTGAGATCCGCGGGTCGACGGGCGGAATACCGGGAGTGCAGGCGCTCGGGCTGCAGTTGCGCGACGGACGGTCACAGGTCTCGCTGAACCTCGTCGATCTGGAGGTCGCCCCGCTCGACCACATCGTCGAGCAGGTCCGGCAGGAGGCGGAGCGGCACGGGGCCGCGGTGGCGTGCGGGGAGCTCGTGGGTCTCGTGCCGGCGCGCGTGGTCGTCGAGGCGGCGAATCGAGCGGGTGTCGAGGCCGCGGCCGGCGACGACGGGCTTCCCACGCCAGTCGCGCTCGCCGTAGCAGCCGCCGCCTTCGCGCTACCCGAATTGCGGCCCGACCGGCTGATCGAGTCACATCTGCTCTCGATGGTTCCCGGCCGGCGTTCGCGCGAGTGAGGCGCTTGGTCGAGCTTCGACGCAGTCTGCGTTGGAGATCGGCGCTGTTTCGGCACGGAGCCGGCGCGAAGTCGTGACAGGTCGCACGCTAGTGTGACTTCAGGGAGCCTCGTACCCCCGTACCGGGGGGCTGCGCGCGAGGAGGGCCATCGCTGCGCTCGATCTCTACGGGCGGCCCACCCTCGTCGGCCTTTGGCTCTCGCGCGATCGCTGCTCCCGATCACCGCGCGACCGGTTGCCGTGACGGCGGGCGGCGTACGAGTGCGGCGCGAACCACCGTCTAGACTCGCGCGGTGCCGAATGCAGTCGAGCTCACGGGTGACGACCTGACGCTCGAGGACGTCTGGGACGTCGCCGTTTACCGTCGCCCCGCCAGATTGAGTAACCGCGGTCGTGACCGTACCGCCGCCGCCCGCGCCTTTCTCGACGCGAACACCGGTGAGCACAC
>JBPCLB010000180.1:0-4451 GCA_051003695.1 Gaiella sp.
GCCCATACGTCCCCTGGTCGTTCGGCACGGCGTAGATGTCGCCCTTGCCGCCCTTGCAGTCCAGGTTGAGACATGAGAGGTCCCACGCGGTCTGCTTCGCATAGAAGCCCGGTGTCTGGCCGACCAGCTCGTTGAGCTTCTCGAGCGAGCTGCGCATGTACGGCGTCGTGTACCCGCCCGAATAGACGAGCATCACGTCCGGGACTTTCCTCGACGCGAACGCCGCCGCGATCTGGGCGGTGAACTGCGCGTTGTTGATCGGCGTCAGCACGAACTTCACGCTTGCTCCGGGGTTCGTCTGCTCGTAGCGCGCCTTGAGGCCGTCGAGCCACTTCCGGTACGTCGACCCGGGCGTCGAGCCCGCGTAGGTGCCGCTCAGCCACACCGTCAGCGAACCGCCCTGCGCCCTTGCGCCAGCGGAGCTCGCCGAGCTCCCGATCGCGACGGTAGCCATCGCGAGTGCGAGAACCCCTGTCGCGAGCACGGCAAAAACTCGCCGTTTCGAACCTCTCATCGTCCCTCCTCGTGTCAAGCGGACAGCCAATCGATCATCCCATCCCCCGGTTTTGCGTGCAAACTATGCGACCCACGACGGCTAGCCGGCCGGGATCGCGGTGAGTGCGCCGTCGATCGTGTGGACGCTTCCCGTGATGTAGGCCGCGTCGTCGGAGCAGAGGAAGACGACGAGCTTGCCTACCTCGGACGGCAAGCCGAGCCGGTGCGCAGGAACCGTGTCGATGTAGAACTGCTCGTCGATCGCCCCGCGCGCGACGTCGGTGTCCCACATGGGTGTGCGAAGAACGCCGGGTGCGATCGCGTTGACGCGGATGCCGTGCTCGGCCCACTCCCCTGCTGCGACGCTCGTCATCATGATCACCGCGGCCTTGGGCGCGCAGTAGGTGATCCGACCGGGATTCGGCGAGAACCCGCGGATCGAGGAGATGTTTACGATCGAGCCCGACTTCTGCGGAAGCATGATCCGGCCGGCTGCGCGCATGCAGAAGAAGACGCCGCTCTGCATCACGGCGATCGAGTCGTGCCAGTCGTCGTCGGTGACGTCCTGGGTGTGTGGGCCGACCCGGCTGATGCCCGCGTTGTTGACGACGATGTCGAGCCGGCCGAAGTCCCGCAGCACAGCCGCGAACGCGTCGTCGACCTGCTTGCTGTCGGCTACGTCGGCTGGATACGCACGGGACTCGACCCCTGCTTCCGCGAGCTCCTCGGCCGCCACGCGGGCCGATTGTGCGTCGATCTCGACCACTGCGACGGAAGCGCCCGCCGCCGCGAGCTCCTGCGAGATCCCGCGTCCCAGCCCCGTGCCTGAGCCCGTGACGATCGCGACCTTCCCGTCGAGCACGCCCATCCGACTCCCTCTCTCGACCGGGACCTGGTGGAGCCGCCGATCGTAACCGGGCCGCCCGGCCGAATCAAGAACCCGCTCACGGGCTCGGCTCAGAGCCCACCTACGGCTACGGATCACAGGTGTTAGATACTCTCGCGGCGACCCCGCTCACCGGCTCGCAAGGAGGCCACATGACGATCTCGACGCCGAGGCCGCCTCACCGACTCGAGCGACTCCAGGCCTCGATGGGCGACGCGCGGATCGACTGCACCGTTGTCTTCGGTGCCGACAACGTCAATCATCTTTGCGGCTACTGGCGGTACTTCGGTGGGCCCTCGGCGCTCGTCGTCGGTCGCGACGGCGAGCGCACGCTCGTCGTGATGCTCGACGAGGTCCCGATCGCCGAGCGGCTGTCCGACGCAGACCGGGTACTCGGCTACGGCAAGCGTGGGTTCGGGTTCGACCTCGATCCGATCGCAGGACTCGTACACACCGTCGCCGCCGTCCCCGCCGTCGCGCGGGCCGATCGCATCGGCGTCTCCTCCGAGCTCCCGGGTGCAGATGCCCGCCTCGGCGCGGCGATTTCCGCGTCCCTCAGCGATGCAGGTTCGGCACTGCACCGGATCAGACTCATCAAGGACTGGGACGAGCTCGAGAAGATCGGCGCCGGATACGAGCTGTGCTGGCTCGGGCAGGAGGCGGTGGCGAGCGGCGCGGTGCCGGGTGCGAGCGAGATCGAGCTCTTCACGGCAGCCCAGTCGACGGCGCAGATCGCATCGGGCGGGCCGATCGAGTTCATCTGCGACCTCCTCTCTGGGACGAGCACAGCCGACGTCTGCTGCCCTGTACATGTCGCCGGTCCGCGCAGGCTCGAGCCCGGCGATCCTGTCGTCGCGGACGTCGTCGTCCGAACCGCGGGCTACTGGGGCGACTCCGCCGGAACGTACGTCGCGGGCAGCAACGCCGACGCAGCGGCGGCACGTACGCTGCTCCTCGACGTCTTGGAGCAGACGCGGACCGAGCTCGTTCCGGGTGCGACAGGCGCCGAGGTCTTCGAGCGCATGCATGCGCGCATCACGGAGGCGATCCCGGAGGGCGAGCTTCCCCATCATGCGGGCCACGCACTCGGCCTGACGTCATTCGAAGATCCCCACCTGATCCCGTCTGACACGATGCCGTTCGAGCCTTGGATGGTGCTCGCGGTCGAGCCCGGGGTGTACGTCGAAAGCCGCTACGGCGCCCGGGTCGAGAACATCTTCGTCGTCATGCCCGGGGGCGGAGTCGAGCTGCGGGCCGCGCTGGGCTCGGATCGCAAATGAGCTCTAATCGGCTGCATCACACCGGATTCACGGTGTCCGACCTCGACCGGTCGGTCGCCTTCTATTGCGACCTGCTGGGGTGCGAGGTACTGGCGAGACAGGAGAAAGAAGGGGGCTATCTCGCGGAGATAGTCGGCTACCCCGACGCACACGTCCGTATGGCCCACCTTCGCGTTCCAGGCGGCGAGCAGGTGATCGAGCTGTTCCAGTACCTCTCCCCGCTGGGCGATCGTGCCGACGTCGAGCCTCGGAACGTCGGCGCGTCGCATCTGTGTTTCATCGTCGCCGATCTCCCCGCCGTCTACGACTCGCTGCTCGAGCGCGGCGTGACGTCGTTCCTCTCTCCACCGGTCGAGGTCGACACCGGGATCAACCGTGGCGGCCTCGGGCTCTACCTCCGAGATCCCGACGGCATCACGGTCGAGCTGTTCCAGCCTCCCGTCGCAGCGGCGTCCTGATCGCTGCCCAGCCGTCGAGCGCAGTGGTCACGATCGCATCCGTCTCGCCGAGATAGGCGTCTGGATCGAGTACTGCGTCGAGGGGTGGTAGCGACGCCGCTGTCTCTCCGTCGACCGCTCGCTCGAGTGCTTCGCGCAAGGCGATGCCTTCGGCCCTAGCCATCGAGCACGCCTCTGCGACACACGCATGAGCAGCCGCGCGTCCGACGACCGTGGCGAGTGCCATCATCGCCGCCTCGGCCATGAGCAAACCGCCGTCGACGTCGAGATTGGCACGCATTCGCTCTGGGAAGACGCGGAGACCTTCCAGCAACCGCAGCGACCCCAGAAGCGCGCCTGCTGTCGCGGCGAATGCGAGGGGCAACGCGTCCCACTCCGCCTGCCATTCGCCGGCCGAGCGCTCATGCGTCCCCTGGAGTGCTGCGAGCAGGGCGCCGCTCTGCTGGGCCGCGAGGATGCTGAGGCCGACGACGGCCTCGCTCGCGATCGGATTTGCCTTCTGCGGCATCGTCGACGAGGCGCCGCGAAGCTGACCTCCTGCTTCACGCACCTCCCCGATCTCCGGCCGAGAGAGCTCGATCACCTCTTTGGCGAGCTTGCCGCACGTGCCCGCGGTCCCCGCGAGGACGAAGCCGGCCTCGGCCACCGAATCGCGTGCGGCATGCCAGGGGACATCGACGACGCCGAGCCCCAACCTCTCCGCCACCCGATGTCGGATCGTCCGGCTCTCTGCTCCGAGAGCAGCTGCCGTGCCCGCTGCGCCGAAAAGTTGAACCACGGCAAGCCGTGTTCGTGCAGCGCCAAGCCGCTCGCGATGCCGGGTCAGTTCTGCGAGCCACACGGCCAGCTTGCCTCCGAAGGTGATCGGGACGGCAGGTTGAGCATGGGTTCGGCCCGGCATCACGGTCGCGCGATGCTCCTCGGCTTTGGTCGCGACCTCGTCGCCGAGCCCCTGCACGAGCGCACCGACCCGATCGAACGCACGCCCCCCGAGCAGCGCGAGGGCGGTGTCCATGACGTCCTGCGTCGTCGCGCCCCAGTGCACGTATCGGGCTGCCTGCGCGGAGCGATTGCCGATCTGCTCGAGCAGGGGCAGGATCGGGTAGCCGACGACCAGGGTTCTCGAGCGGAGCTCTCGCACGTCGACGTTCTCCGGCACGGCGACGTTCTCGATCGCCGTCGCGGCCTCGGCGGGAATGAGTCCTAGCTCGGCCTGTGTTGCGGCGAGCGCCCGTTCCACCGCGAGCCACGCTCCGACCTGCGAGCGCTCGGAGAAGAGCTCCACGACTTCGTCGTCCCCGAACCAATCCACGAGCGGCAAGAACACCGCCT
>JBPCLB010000181.1:0-2603 GCA_051003695.1 Gaiella sp.
AAAGTTTCGGCCCGGGCCCGGCCCACAACCTCCGAGGGCGCGGCAAAGACCTCGTTCAGGACGAGCGCGGCGCCCCCGCGGTCCGCCGCGCTCTCACCGAACGACGACGTTCGTACCTCGCACGTCACCCACTTGGCTGCCAGCACGCGCTCCGCGAGCGCATGGCGCACCTCGTCGACGACCCACTGGCTGAGCGGACCGAACGCACCACCCAGCACGACACCTTCGAGATCGAAGAGGTTGACGGTCGACGCGAGCGCCGTTCCCAGCACCCTGCCAGCCTCGCCGAGCGACTCGAGCGCCGCCGGGTCACCCGCGGTTGCCCGGCGCACGAGCTCCTCGGTGACGCCGCGCGCTCTCCCGTTGCCGGTCTCGCCGAGCCCGGCGCGGCGCGCGATCGCCTCCTGGCCGACGAGCGTCTCGAGGCAGCCTCTGCTGCCGCAGGCGCACGGGAGTCCGTCCCGGTCGATCGTGAGATGTCCGAGCTCGCCGCCGAAGCCATGCGAGCCCCGGTAGAGCTCGCCGTCGACGAAGACTCCGGCACCGACCCCGATCTCGCCGAACACGGCGACGAAGCTCCGCAGGCCCCGAGCAGCACCTCGCCAGTGCTCGGCGAGCGCCGCAAGGTTCGCCTCGTTGTCGATGCGGATCGGCAGGTCGGTGTCGAGCCGGCAGCGAACGCCACCAGCGATATCGACCTCGGGCCAACCGAGATTCGGAGCGCGCAGTAGCCGACCCGAGGAGGCCTGGACGAGACCCGGTACCGCAACAGCGATCCCGGCCGGGACGAGGCCGGCGGCGCGAGCCTCGTCGATCGCTCGCGTGGCGAGACTGGCGACCCGGTCGAGCACCGGGGCCGGAAGCGACCCGCGATTCTCGCGGTGCTCGCGGTGCTCGTAACGCACGCGTCCCGCCAGATCCTCGAGCCGCACGGAGAGATGGTCGACGTTGATCTCGAGCCCGACCGCGACCATCCGCTCGCCGAGCCCGAGCGCCGTACCCGGTCGCCCGACACGACGCGGCACGGTTTCCCCGGCCTCGACGAGCAGCTCGAGCTCGATCAGCTCGCTCACGAGACTCGAGACCGTCCCCCGTGTGAGACCGATTTCGGCGGCGACCTCCGCGCGAGAGCACGGCCCGTGCTCCGCAACCTGTCGGAGGACGACGCTGAGGTTCGTGCGCCGGACGGTGGTCTGGTCGGCTCGCGCGCCGTTGACGACCACGTCGAAGCTCATCCGCCGAGCCCACGTTGCCCGGCGCGGGGTCGGCGAGCACTCCGGGCCTCGAGGGAGCGGCAACCGGGGCCGTCGTCGGCGTGATCTCGCATCGTCGCGTTCATTTGTATGATCGTCGACCAAACTAACGCGGGCGGGCACCAGAAGTCAACTTCGACGCAGCCCGAGCACCCCCGCGATTCCGGCGACGCCCACGAAGACGACGAGGAGTCGAGCCTGCCGGTCGGCTCGTCCGCGGAGAGGACGGTCGGACGCGTGGCGAGGCCGCAGAACCCCTGAGAGGCGGCGCTTCGGGCTCAGCGGGCCGCCGCAAGCCGACCGAGGACGACGCCGAAGAGCAGGTGCCGCACCGTCGCCTGTGCGAAGGCCCGAGGGTTGGTGAGCAGTGGCGGAATCCCCTCCTCGCCCCGGGCCGGGTGGTAGCGGTCGACCAAATAGCTGAGCGGGTAGAGGCCGACGTGCTCGGTCAACGCAAGCCCGACGGCGAGCCGTCGCGCGTCGTATCCAGTGACCCTGTGGGCCGCCTCGTACCCGAGACCGAAGAGCGCACCGTTTGCCAGATGGACGGCAAAGCCTGCCACGCGCCACCGCGGGCCATTGGTGACAGCCTTGCCGAGCACCGCGATGTCGGAGTAGTCGCACCGGAAGAGCCGCCGGTCGAGCGGCTCGGCGAGAGCCCAAACCGTTGCGGCGGCGGCGCCCGCAGCCGCCGAGCGTGCCCAGCTCACAGGCTTGCGCCGCCGTCCACGAGCAGCGTCGTACCGGTCACGTACGACGCGTCGTGCGAGAGAAGCCATGCAACCGCAGCTGCCGCCTCGGCCGGGCGCGCAAGGCGGCCGAGCGCAGTCTCGGCCGCCAGCGCCTCGAGCTGGTCACCGGCGAGCTCCCGCACCGTCTCGCCGTCGATCGTGCCCGGCGCGACTGCGTTCGCCGTGACGCCGTACGGCGCAAGCGAGCCGGCTGCGCGCCGGGTGAGGGCGATCAGGGCGGCTTTCGAGGTCGCGTAATGGGCGCCGATCGGGCCCCGCCCCTTGAACGCGGAGTCGGAAGCGACGTTGACGATCCTCCCCGCCCGACGGTCGCGAAGCAACCGACCGACGGCCTGCGTCCCGAGGAAGGGACCCCGGAGGTTCGTCGCAAGTACGTCGTCCCACTCGTCAGCGGAGATCTCGAAGAAGTCCCGCACGAGCGTGCGTGCCGCGCAGTTGACAAGCCCCCACGGCTCGCCGGCCGCCTCGAGCGCGGCCACCGCCGCGGGCCAGGCGTGAGGGGCGCGGACGTCGAGCTCGACGTCGGCGCCCGCCAGGTCGGCCCCCACGACCGCATCTCCGTCCTCGCGCAGGCGGGTTACGATCGCTGCGCCGAGAC
>JBPCLB010000182.1:0-3448 GCA_051003695.1 Gaiella sp.
TCACCCCCTGGGAGCCGGTCAGCGGTGACACACCCGCCCACCTGGGAGCCGCGGAGACCACCGTCTCCCTCGACTACATCGATCTGCCCCCGCTCGCCGAGGCGGAAGCGATCCTCGCGCACTGGCAACAGGAGCTCGAGCAACGCCGCGAGCGGGACACCCAGGAATGGGAGATCCGCTTCGCCGAGAAGTACGAGCACTGGGCCCGGATCCTCGTCGCGGCGGTCGCGCACGGGCACCCGACACTGGATCTCCAGCTCCAGGCGATCCGGATCAACGACACCGTGATCTCCGCCATGAACGTTGAGGCTTTCTTCGAGACAGGCCTCGAGATCAGGGCACGATCACCGTTTCCCGACACGTTCGTGCTCGGCTACACCAACGGCGTCGTCTCGTACCTGCCGCGGGCGGAGGACTACCCCGAGGGGGGCTGGAGGCTCGAGGCGAGCTACGCCGTTCCCGATCTCATCCCCCAGGCGTGGGGGATGCCCGTCGCGCTCGCGCCCGACTCGGAGCAACGAGCAGTCGAAGGCAGCCTCGAGCTGATCCGGCCGGTGGCCCGATAACCAGGTCATCGCCCTGCATCCGGACTCGGAGGTGCGAGCGATCCAGGAGACCATGCACCTGATCGACCAGATCGTCTCGAGATAAGCGAGGCACGTATGCCGCAGGGAGCGCGAACTTCTTCACCCGGCGCGACGTTCGATCCGTCACCGCTCCTTGGAGGAGGTGAAGAGTTCCCAGTCGAGCTCGTAGCCGAGCCCTGGACGTGTCGACGCCATCGCCGTGCCCTCGCTGAATTCCGGCCCACCGTTGAGCAGCCGGTCTGCCGGATCGAGCGGGTTCCCGCCTGCGATGCCCCGCTCGAAGGTCTCGACTGTCCCGCCTGCCGCCATTGCGAGGTGGATGCTGGTCTCGGCGTAGACGTGGAATGAGAGGTCGAGGCCATATTCGGCCGCGAGCCTCATGACCGCTCGCGCAGGCGTGACGCCGCCGATGGCGACGACGTCGAGCCGGAGCACGTCGAGCGCGTCGGCTGCGGCGAGCGCACGGTAGGACGCCTGCGAGGAGAGCTCGTCGCCGACGCCGATCGGGCACGCGGCGTTGCGGCGGAGGTCGGCGTAGCCCTCGACGTCCTCGGGCACGAGCGGGTCCTCGAGCCACGCGAGCGGATGACCGCCCCAGCTCGAGACCTCGGCCAGGGCAGCCGACGGCGCTCCCCAGCCAAAGCCGGCGTCGACGACGATGCTTGCCGCGCTGGGAAGCTGCGACGCGACTCTGTCGAGCAGCCGGCGCATTCTGGCCGGATCTGGATCACGGGCAACCTTCAGGAGCCGGTAGCCGGCCTCCGCGTGCCGGACGACGTCGTCGGCGAGCGACTCCGGGCTCCTGTCAGCAAGCGGGTAGGCGGCGATGATCATCGCAGGGACGGGTTTCGGTGTGGCGCCGAGCAATCGCCACAGCGGACCGCCGGCGCGCTGCGCAGCGACGTCCCAGAGGGCAATGTCGACGAGCCCGAGCGCGCGGAGAACGAGACCGACTCGCCCGACGAGGACCGTGGCGCGGGAGGCGAGCTGCCACGCCGCCTCGGGAGCCGCACTGTCGGTGCCGACGAGCGCTGGAACCACGAGGCGCGTGACGCACGCGTCCACCGGAGCGTCTCTGGTCAGGCAGTACGCGGTCCCGACGAGGCCGGACTCGGTGGTGACGCGGACAGCCGCGTACTCGCGTGACGCGATCTCGATCGGCCCCAGGCGGAGAGGCGCGGGCAGGCTCAGGCGGACAGTCGCGACATCGATCGCCGCGATCGCGTCGATCACCGGCGAGGAGTCAAGGCCGACGTCGCGACACCGTAGTCGCTGAGGAAGCCGCCGTCGACGTACAGGGTCTGCCCGGTGAGATAGGACGCCGCCGGAGAAGCGAGGAAGCTCACCGTGGCGGCGATCTCGTCGGCCTCGGCGAGTCGGCGCATCGGGATTCGGCCAAGGATCGTTTCCGGATCGAGTTGCCCGCTGGCGACGGCCGCGCGGTACACCCCGGTATCGACGTATCCCGGGCCGACGGCGTTGACGCGCACGCCCCTGGACGCCCACTCGGCCGCGGCGGTGCGGGTCAACGACACGATCGCGGCTTTTGTGGCGGCGTACGGCGCCCGCCCCGCCGCACCCCGAGCGGCGGCAACCGAGACGATGTTCACGATCGAGCCGCGCCCCGCAGCGAGCATGATCCTCCCCGCGGCTTGCAGGCAATTGAACGTGCCATGAAGGTTGACGTCGACGACTGCCGTCCACGATCCCACCGGGAGCTCCTCCGTCGGCCCGTGGATCTGGATGCCGGCGTTGCTGACCAGCAGGTCGAGTCGTCCGAGACTTGAGGCGATCTCGGTAAACGCGGCGTCGACCGCTGCGTGGTCACGGACGTCGAGCTCCCGGTAGGTGATCGTCGATGCCTCATCCGACGTGTTGCCCGGGACGAGGTCCGCGGCGACGACCGACCATCCCTCCGCGGCGAGTCGTGACGCGATCGCCCAACCGATTCCGCGAGCCCCACCGGTGACGATGCCGACGGGTCCAGAGCTCTCCGGCATCATGACACCTCAATCAATCGAGATCGCCGACCGGCACTGCAGACCCCTCGCGGGCGGAGCGCCACGCTGCCTGCATGATCGCGACCGTCCGCACGCCGACCTCGCCGGACGCCTGATCGGGGCTGTTCCGGCCAAGGCAGCGATCGATCAGGAGCTGCGGCGGGCCGTCGCACGAGTACACCCCGTCGCCCTCTGCGACAGGGGGGTCAGGCTGGCGACGAATCACCTCGCCCTTCGCCTTGTCGCCCTGAAGGAGGACGTCTGCCCGCTCACGCTCGAAATCGAGCGTGAGCACTCCCTCGTCACCGGCGATCCGCAGCTCGCATGCATGCCGCATCAACCACGGGTGACGTCCGTGTCCGCTGAACGAGCCGATCACGTCGCCGGTGAACTTCACGGAGACCTGGACGTCGAGGTCGACGCCGTTCGCGAGGAATCGTGCGCGCGCGAAGACCTCGTCTGGATCGGATGGGACAAGCCATACCGCGAGACCGAGAAGGTGCGACAACTGGCCGTACAGGTACCCACCCCCCGCCTCGGGAAGCGCCCACGTCTCCCTCTCCGCCTCGACGACGAAACCTCCGACATCGAGCGTGCCCCAACCCGACGTGCCCGAGAACATGTCGGTCAGGCTGCTCGCCATGAACCCCGTAACCGACGTGACGTTCCCGATCGTCCCGGATTCGAGGACCTCCTTCGCCCACATCGTCATCCGGGAGTAGTTCCAGCCGTGTGCCACCGAAACGGTGAGACCCGTGTCCCTCCCAACCTCCACGATCGCACGCGCGTCGGCGAGCCTGACCGCCATCGGCTTCTCCACGAGGACGTGGGCGCCGGCCCGAAGGGCGGCAACAGCATGCT
>JBPCLB010000183.1:0-8583 GCA_051003695.1 Gaiella sp.
TGTAGAGCGGTGTCGAGCGAGCAACCGCGCTCGAGCAGCGATACTGCAAGGTGGAGGTCGATCTCGGGCGAGGCGGCGAGCAGTGCCGCCGACTCGGCGTCGTACCCGGCCCGCACGAGCGACTCGAGCCGCCAGCGCTCGACTGCTTCGAGCTCGAGCGTGGGAATCGTGGTGAGGTTCGCCGCAGACATCTCTCTCCTTCGAACGTCGCTCCGTCCTCTGGTATTCGTGACTACCGGAAGATCGGATGTACCCGTTCTACGGAAACGCCGTCAGAGAAATGCACGCAGACCGTGAACCTTCCGTAAAGAGCGGGGGCCGCCTTCGCGTGGGTGATTGGGGGTCGGGCACGCGTGCCTGACCCCCCAATCACCTCAACCCGCGGCCGAGACCAGCAGCGGGGCGTACCCGTGCACGCGGGTGAAGCCGTCGTCCACCTTCCACGTCCACGTTCCCGCGGACGGGAAGACGACGCGGGCGCGGTAGACACCGACCTTCGTCGTTGGGCGGGCCGTGAACGAACGAGCGACGCCGCCCTTGCGAATCAACACGGCGGGCTCGACGCCGGCGAGCGGAGTGACGCCGTGCTGGAGAACCGTCAAGCGGACGTCCCATATCTGCCCCGCGACGATTCCCTTCGGGGTCGAGCTGAGCTTCACTGTCGCCCAGCCGCCCGCCTCGGCGGTTGCGGCAAGGCCGAGCCCGACGAGCGTGAGCACGAGCAGTAGTCGTTTCATACGACCTCCTTACGAGCGACTACACCGCTCGTCCAGCAGAGGTTCCGTCACCTGATCGCCGCCGCGAGCGCGAGCGCCTCGGCCTGCTCGAGCGCACCTTCGAGCCGGAGCGTGACATCGCGGTCGCGCCAGAGCAGGACGTTGCCGGCGAGCCGCGTCTCGTCGTCGTGAAAGGTGCCGAAGGCATCGACGAAACCCACAGCATGCGCATCGCCCGCGAGCCAGTAGCCCCGCTCTCCGTCGACCTCGATCTCCTCGACGATCGTTCCGGACGTCGCGAACTTCCTCACGAAGTCGACGGTCGTCGTGCCGGGGAACTGCGTCAGGATCAGCTCTGGGTCGCAACACCAGACGATCGAGACGGCGCCACCTGCGACATCGAGATCGAGCAGGACCTCGCGCGGTTCCTGGCCCACGACCGGAAGCCGAAGCGTGTAGCTCACCGCGCGCCGGGCGTCGGCGAGCGTAACGAGCTCGCCCGGGGCGACACCGACTCGAGCAGAGGGGCGCGGCAGGCTCTCGACCCTGAAGATCGACGCCCCTTCGATCCCGAGCAGGTCGCGGAGTGCGCTGCGTGCCCCCGGCGAGACGACGAGGACTGCCGCGCAGGCCGCGAGCAGGATCGCGAGCCCGAGCGCCACCCTTCGGCGCCGAGCGACAGGTCGGGGCGCTCGCGGTGCGACGGCGGCAACGCGCGACTCGAGGTCGGGGGTCGGCGGGAACGCAATCTCGTCGCGCAGCGTGGCTAGATGCAGCTCGAGCTCGGTCATCCGGACAGCTCCAACTCGGCCCGGAGTGCCTCGAGCCCACGGAAGACGCGGGACTTGACCGTTCCGGGGCGCACGCCGACGACGGCTGCCGTCTCCGCCTCGGACAGATCGAGGAGGTAGCGACAGGCAATCACGACCCGCTGGTCGGACGGCAGCCCGTCGACCGCGCCGAGGAGCCGCTCCCGGTCCGAGCGTGCGAGCAGCGCGCCCTCGGGGGACGGAGCCGCGCCCCCCGAGGGAGCTTCGCGGGCGGCGCGCAGAGTCAACGCCTCCCGGCGGGCGGACGATCGACGCCGGTTCCGGGCCTCGTTTGCGACGATCGCGAGCAGCCACGGACGAAACGCGGCGTCACGACGAAAGCGCCCGAGCGCGCGCAACGCCTTGACGAAGGCGTCCTGCGAGGCCTCCTCGGCGTCCGCCGCGTTGCGGGTAATGAGGTATGCGGTGCGGAAGGCGATCTCCTGGTGGTCGCGGACGAGTCGGGCGCAGGCGTCCGCGTCGCCGCGACGCGCCGCCTCGACAGTGGCTCTTTCCTCGGGTGGCCGGCTCGCCACTGCTTCAACTACACCGAGCGCACCAGCGGGGTTCCCGTCACAGGTCTCTCATCTGACATCTGCCGACCGGGTGACTCCTCTCGCAGCGTCGCGCGCTGACCCCGGGACGGGACGACGATTCCGCCGCCTACACAAGCGCCTCGCGAAGCGCCTCGCTGTCCGCGGCGAGCGCCGCTTCGCCTGCACGGCGTCCGGCCTCGATCGCAGCGTCGAGCGCACCGAACTCAGCAACCCGATCCCCTGGTCGGGACACACGAGCAACGCCGAGAACGGTGGCGCGGGAGAGCGTCTCCATGATCGACGGCAGCGGCGGCTCGACTCCGGCCGGGAGCGCGTCGATCCGACGGACGACGTCGACAGCGACGATCGGCCCCCGTATAGAGCGGGCGCGGCAGGTCCTCGACCTGAAGCTCGCCGAACACGCGGCGGAGCATCCGCGCGGCGCGTCGGGAGCGGATCAGCGCGACGCGCGGCACCATCCTCGAACCTCGTGCCGGCGAGACGACGTCACTCACGACGCAAGCATCCTCTGTATCGATCGCGGTCGCAAGACCGTTTCCGGTTGACACCGTCGGTGGGCGGCGTAGGATCGCAACGCGATGGCCCGTGGGAAGAACTTCAAGATCGACTTGATCAGGCAGGTACCCCTGTTCGGCGGCTGTTCGAAGACCGAGCTGGCCCAGGTGGCCGCGATCGCCGACGAGCTCGATCTCGGCGAAGGCGCGACGCTGATCACCGAGGGCGAGCGCGGTCGCGAGTTCCTCGTGGTCGTCGAGGGAACGGTCAAGGTGACGCGCGACGGGCGCAAGCTCCGCGACCTCGGGGCCGGAAGCTTCGTCGGGGAGATCGCACTCGTCGCCGACGTCCCCCGGACTGCAACCGTCGTGGCGACGCCACCCGTCAGGTTGCTCGTCATCACAGACCGAGCATTCAAGGAACTCGTCCGCAAGACGCCGACGATCGCGTCGAAGGTGATGCAAAGCCTCGGCGAGCGCCTGCACGACTCCGTCCTGTAGGTGCCGGCCACGCCCGGCGCCTAGGATTGCCGTATGCGCGAGCGGGCGTCGCGACTCGTCGGGATCAACCATGTGGCGCTCGACGTCGGCTCGATCGACGAGGCGCTCGCGTTCTGGGAGCAGCTGTTCGGGGCGCTCCGGTTGCGCGGTCGCAGCTCCGCGATGGCGTTCGTGGACATCGGCGACCAGTTCGTCGCGCTCTCGGCTGGTCGAAGCCAGCCGCCGGACGCAGATCGGCACGTCGGGATCGTGGTCGACGACAAGGAAGCTGTCCGCGTTGCTGCCCTGGCGGCGGGCATCCCGGTGTCGGCGCCACCGTCGCTCGACCTCCGCGATCCTTGGGGCAACCTTCTGCAGATCGTCGACTACCGCGAGGTGCAATTCACCAAGACACCCGAGATCCTCGCCGGGATGGGGCTCGGGAACATCGAGAAGTCGAAAGCCGCGTCTGCGGAGCTTCGCGCCAAGGGCCTCGTGTAAAGGAAAGCTCGACCGTGGGATATGGGCCAGACGGATCCGGCCTCTACGACGCGAGGACTGCCCCGCCGAGCAGCGAAGTAGCCTCGGCGAAGAAGTCGGAGTCGGGTCGCACGCGAAACTCTGGACCGAGCGCGAATGTCTTCGGGCCTTCGGAGGTGTCGAGCGAGAGAAAGACCGGTGACTCACCCGGAAACTCCTTGACGAGCCGTGCGAGCTCGCCGATCACGCCGGCCGGCGCCTGCCGCGCGTCGAGCGCGAAGCGCACCTCGCGCCGCTCCGGCACGGCCTCGAACGCGGTCACCTCGTTCGCGACGACCTTCGTCTCACCCGCCTGCTTGTGGTCGATCCGCCCCTTGACGATCAGGATCCTGTCGGTCGTGCAGAGCTCTCGTGCGGCCTGATAGGCCGAGTTGAAGACCACGACCTCGGCGGTGCCCGTTGGATCGTCGAGCGTCAGGAAGAACAACGGGTCGCCCCGCTTGGTCGTCACCTGCTTGACCTCGGTGACGATGCCTCCGACGGTGACCGACTCGCCGTCGCGCCGCCGCTCGAGCTCGCCGAGCGTCGCATCGGTCTTGCGCCGCATCTGGTCGCGCACTCCCTGCAGCGGATGCTCCGAGACGTAGAGCCCGAGCGTCTCCTTCTCCAGCCGCAGCAGCTCATGCTTCTCGAACTCCGCAAGCGGGATCGCCGGGTGCTGGTGGGTAACGGGCGCCTCGACCGCGTCGAAGCCCATGTCGAAGATCGAGGACTGGCCCATCAAGCGATCGGCGGCGAGCTTCTGCCCGTGGCCGAGCGCCTGCTCGAGCACGGCGAGCATCCCCATGCGCGAGGCCCCCGTCGAGTCGAGCGCCCCGCATTTGACGAGGGACTCGAGCGAGCGCTTGTTGACAACGCCTGGATCGACGCGCTCGGTGAACTCCCACAGCGATTCGAACGGCCCAGCCTCTTCGCGTGCGGCGACGATCCGTTGGGCGGCGGTCTCGCCGACGTTCTTCACGGCGTTCAGGCCGAAGCGGATCTTGCCGTCGACGACGGCGAAGTCGACGGCGGAGGAGTTGACGTCCGGGGGCAAGACCTCGATCCCCAGCTCGTCGCAGGCGTTGACGTAGATCGGGACACGGTCTTTGGTGTTCATCACGCTCGAGATCAGCGCGGCCATGTACTCGCAGGGATGGTTCGCCTTGAGCCATGCCGTGCGGTAGGCGATCAGGGCGTAGCAGGCCGAGTGCGCCTTGTTGAACGAATAGTCCTGCGAGGACTCCATGTCCTTCCAGAGCTGGTCGGCAACCGCGGACGTGATGCCGTTTCCTGCGCAACCGTCGAGGAACTTCCCCTTGAGCGAGGCCATCAGCTCGTGGATCTTCTTGCCGATCGCCCGGCGCAAAGTCTCGGCTTCGGCGGGCGAGAACCCGGCGAGCTGCTTCGCGATCTGCATGTACTGCTCCTGGTAGATGCAGATTCCGTACGAATCGCCTGTAATCGGCTTCATGCGCGCGTCGATGTATGTGACCGCCTCGCGACCGTTCTTCCGTGCGGCGTAGCTCGGGATGTACTGCATCGGCCCAGGCCGGTACAGCGCGACCAGCGCGATCATGTCCTCGAACTCGGTCGGCTTCACTTGGCGCAGCGCGTCGCGCATCCCCGACGACTCGAACTGGAACACACCGGCAGCGTCCGCGCGCGCGAGCATCTCGTAGGTCTTCTTGTCGTCGAGCGGGATCTCGCCGATATCCAGCCCGCCGCCGACCAGTCGCACCGCCTTGTCGATCACGTCGAGGTTGCGCAACCCGAGGAAGTCCATCTTCAGCAGCCCGAGCGCCTCGACGTTCTTCATCGAGAACTGGGTCACGATCTCCTGGCCCGGCCCCTTCTGCTGGAGGGGAACTGTCTCGATCAGCGGTTTTGCGCCGATCACGACCCCGGCTGCATGGATCGAATCGGCTCGCGTCAGTCCCTCGAGTGGTCGTGCGAGCTCGACGATCTCCTTTGCGACCGGGTCGTCCCTGACGGCGTTGGCGAGCTCCGCGCCCGCCTTGAGCGCTTCACCGAGCGTCTGGCCGGGGCCCTCCGGGATCATCTTTGCGATCTTGTCGACGACGCCGTAGGGGATCTCGAGCACCCGGCCGGCGTCGCGGACGGCGGCGCGTGCGGCCATCGTCGAGAACGTGATGATCTGGGCTACCCGATCGCGCCCGTACTTCTCGGCGACGTAGTTGATCACCCGCTCTCGACCCTCGACCGCGAAATCGAGATCCATGTCCGGCAGATCCTTGCGTGCAGGGTTGAGGAATCGCTCGAAGAGCAGCCCGTACCGCATGGGGTCGATGTCGGTGATCTCGAGGCAGTACGCGGCGAGCGAGCCTGCGGCGCTGCCGCGGCCGGGTCCGACCGAGACGCCGTCCCGTTTGGCGAAGCCGATGAAATCCGCGACGATCAGGAAATAGTCGGCGAAGCCCATCTCGCGGACCGTCTTCAGCTCGAACCGCAACCGCTCTTCGAGCTCCGGCGTCGAGGAGCCGTAGCGCTTGACGAGCCCTCGCTCGCACTGGGCGACGAGCTCGTCGAACGCGTCGCGGCCCTCGGGTAACGGAAACTGCGGCAGCAGGATCTGCCCGAGCGCGATCTCGACGTTGCAGCGCTCGGCCACCTCGAGCGAGCGGCGCAGTGCGTCCTCGTGCCCGGGAAAGTCGAGCGCCATCTCCGCGGGCGTCTTGAAGTAGAACTCGTTGGTCTCGAAGCGCCAGTGATTGGGGTTCTTGAGCGAGTCACCCGACTGGATACAGAGGAGGGCTTCGTGACTTGCTGCATCCTCCGCATCGAGGTAGTGAACGTCACCGGTCGCGACGAGCGGCAGGTTGCGGACCGCGGCGAGCCGCGCGAGCGCGGGCACGAGCTCGCGTTGGATCGGCAGTCCGGCGTTCTGCAGCTCGACGTAGACGTTGTCGTGCCCGAAGAGCTGCTCGAGCCGATCGAGCTCGCGCTCGGCATCGCGCTCGCGCGCCTCGCTGAGCGCACGCGAGACGCGGCCGGAGAGGCACCCTGAGAGTGCGATCAGGCCTGGTGCAAAGCGCTCGAGCAGCTCCCAGTCGACCCGCGGCTTGTAGTAGTACCCCTCGAGGTATCCCAGCGAGCACAGCTTGACGAGGTTGCCGTAGCCCTCGTTCGTGGCGGCGAGCAGCGTGAGGTGGGCGTGTCCCTTGTGCAGCTTCGTGCGGTCGTCGACGACGTAGACCTCGCAGCCGACGATCGGCTTCACACCCTGCTGCCCGGCGGCCTTGACGAGGTCGATCGCGCCGGCCATGGAGCCATGGTCGGTGAGCGACACGGCGGGCATCTCGAGCTCTGCCGCCTTGCGCGCCAGCGCCGGGATCCTGCAGGCGCCGTCGAGGATCGAGAACTCCGAGTGGACGTGCAGGTGGACGAACGGAGCGCTCACGGAACGGCCATCCTAGTCCCCGACGTGGACAGCTTCTCTTCGTGCCGGACCGCACGTAGTCGGCCATATGACAGGCCGCCGATCCTGGGGTTGGGCCGAGGTCAGGCCTCACGCCTGACCGGACCCAGCGGATCGCGGGCTCAGTCTCGCGCGACAGGCGGCGCGCCACTGCGCTCGTGCTCGAGCAGGAGGGCTCCGATCTCCCGTGCTCTGCGCGCGGCGCCGCGATCGCCTTCGCCCGCTGCGACGATCGAGCCCTTCATCAGGATGTGCCAGCGGCGCGCGAAATCGTCCGGGTCGGCCGCGCCCGCGGCCCCGGCCAGCTCCTCCAGGAACGACCGGATCGTGGCGAGATGCGTGATCGTGGCGAGGCGTATCGGGTTCTGGTCGACCGTTTCGAGGAGCACGTTGATGAAGGTGCAGCCCTCGAAGTCGTGGGTCTGGAACCACTCGTCGAAGACATCGAAGATCGTGAGGAGGCGCTCTCCCGGATCGCTCGCACGGGATTCGACCTCACACTGCAGCCACCCCCGCGTCCAGCGCTGCTCGCGTAGACGCAGGACCTCGAGCACCAACTCGTCCTTCGAGCCGAAGTGACGGTAGAGGGTCATCTTCGCGACACCCGACTCTGCGATCACGGTGTCGACCCCGACCGCGCGGATCCCGCGCCGCGAGAACAGATCATAGGCCGTCTCGAGGATCCGCTCGCGAGCATTTCCCGGCGTTCGAGTGGTCACCGACCTGGAACTGGTGTTCACCGTAGCGCGCTGAGACGCCATCCCCGATACATCGTAGCCGCGGGGACTCCCACGCGAGGCGCCGCCGGCCGCGGTTCAGGCAGTGTCGAGAAAGCAGTCGAGCCGCTCGACCGTCTCGTCCAGACGCAGGAGCTCGTCGAAGATCGGGTCCGCTGGATCGAGGCCACGGCACGCGATCCCCAATCGGACGACACCGTCGCGCACGTCGGTCAACGCAGCGCCCAGCGGGTCGTCGCGTTCCTGGCAGAGCTCATCCGCAGAGCGTTTCACCGCCAGCTGGGTTACCCCCTGCCGGCGGAGTTCAAGCCTGCGACTCGATGCGGGCGACCGCCTTCACACGCTCGTCGGTGAGCAGCGCGACCGTCAGTGCCGACTCGCCGGCGTGGGTCACGAGCTCGGGTTCGTCCCCCAGGTCCAGGGGCTCTCGGTAGTCGAGCCACGCGCGCAACGCGCCTCGCGGATCGATCCGAGCGACGGTGAGAGCGTCCTCGACTGCCTGCCAGTGGACGGCGTTGTTGACATGCCCGTGCGGATCGACGTCGGTCGTGCGTAGGGCCCACGGGCGGCGATGCGAGCCACCTGGAGGGTCTGGCAGCACGAGCTTCGTCGAGACGGCCCGCTCTCCCGCTGCCTCGGCGTAGACGCCGAAACCGGTGATCCGTGCCGGGCGCTGGTCGGGGCCGAGATGGATCCACACGCTGTCGACCTCCACCCGCCCGCCGCGGTCCCCGCTCACCGACCACCGCCGACCGGCGGCGCTCGTCGCGAGTCCGCTGCACCACGTGACTAGCTCCATCACGCGATCCTCCAGCAGCGGCTGCTCGACGTG
>JBPCLB010000184.1:0-3555 GCA_051003695.1 Gaiella sp.
TCGGCCGCACTCGGCACCGCCCCCGCGTTTCTCCTGCGGGAGGTGCTCGATACGGCGATCCAGGTCGACGCGAGCACGGGTGCGGCGCGGGTCAGGCTTGGGCTGCTCACGGCACTCGTCGCAGGGATGGTCGCGATCCCGGTCGTCACGGGCGTGATCGGCGTCTGGCAGACGCTGCTCTCGAACCAGGTCGGCCAGGCGGTGATGCACGACCTGCGCACCTCGGTCTACAGGCATCTGCAGCGGCTCTCGCTCGCGTTCTTCACCCGGACACGCACGGGCGACATCCAGAGCCGGATCGCAAACGACATCGGCGGGATCGACAACGTCGTCACCTCGACGGCGACCTCGGTGCTCGCGAACGTGACGACCGTGCTCGCAACCGTCGTCGCGATGCTGCTGCTGGACTGGCGCCTCGCGGCGTTCGCGCTCGTGCTGCTGCCGCTCTTCGTGTGGCTGACGAAGCGCGTCGGAGACCAGCGCAAGAAGGTCACCGCCGAGAAGCAGGTCTCGCTCGCGGACGTCTCTTCGCTCGTGCAGGAATCGCTCTCCGTGAGCGGGATCCTGCTGGGGAAGACGATGGGCCGCTCGGAGGAGCTCGCCGAGCGCTTCTCGGGCGAGTCCCGGCGGCTCGCGGCACTCGAGGTGCGAAGCCGGATGACCGGTCGCTGGATGATGGCCGCGATCCAGATGACCTTCGCCGTGATGCCGGCACTCGTCTATCTGTTCGCAGGCTGGTCGATCTCGCGCGGCGACGGAGCGATCACGCTGGGGACGCTCGTCGCGTTCACGACGCTGCAGACGCGGCTCTTCTTCCCGATCGGCTCGCTGCTCGGCGTCCAGCTCGAGGTGCAGAGCTCCCTGGCGCTGTTCGACCGCATCTTCGACTACCTCGACCAGCGCGTCGACATCGAGGAGGGGGGCCGCTCGCTCGACCACATCACCGGGGAGGTGAGGCTCGATCGCGTCCGGTTTCGCTACGACCAGGATGCGTGGACGCTCGCGGACGTCTCGTTCACCGTTCCCTCGGGGACGAAGACGGCGATCGTCGGAGAGACGGGATCCGGAAAGACGACGTGCGCATACCTCGTCGCGCGGCTCTACGATGCAACCGAGGGAACTGTCTCGATCGACGGCGTGGACGTGCGCGAGTTGACGTTCCCGGCGCTCGCGTCGGCCGTCGGCGTCGTCTCGCAGGAGACGTACCTCTTCCACGCCTCGGTGCGTGAGAACCTCCGTTTCGCAAAGCCCGATGCGACCGACGAGGAAATCGAGGACGCTGTGCGGGCTGCGCAGATCCACGACCTGATCGCGAGTCTTCCCGAAGGCCTCGACACCGTCGTCGGGGAACGCGGCTATCGCTTCTCGGGTGGTGAGAAACAGCGGATCGCGATCGCGCGGACGGTGCTCCGCAACCCTCCGATTCTCGTGCTCGACGAGGCGACCTCGGCGCTCGCCACGCAGACTGAGCGGCTCGTGCCGGAGGTGCTCGAGCGCCTCGCCGAAGGGCGCACCGTGATCGCGATCGCGCACCGGCTCTCGACGGTGCGCGACGCCGACCAGATCGTCGTCCTCGACGGCGGCCGAGTCGTCGAGCTGGGCACCCACGACGAGCTCGTCGTCGCCGGCGGACGGTACGCGGGCCTCGTCGCGCGCGACCTGGACGCCGACGTCGTGCCTGTTCTTTCCGCAACGTCGGGGTTTGCGGGAGCGGATCCCGACGACGGGTACGACCCCTAGCGTCTACGTTTCCGATCGACGTTTCGGTTCCGAGCCGTGCGTTGCCCGAGCGCATACCGACAACGGGGGACTGGTCTTCGATGGCGACACTGACGACCGACACGGGTCACGACGGCGGACTCGAAGACCACGGCATCGTCCCACGCGGCGCCGTCGCCCGTAACCCGAGCACGTCGCAGCTCTACGTCGACACCGTCAGACGCGGCGAGGGCAGGATCGCGGAGGGCGGACCCCTCGCCGTCGACACCGGCGCGTACACGGGGCGCTCCCCGAAGGACAAGTTCGTCGTTCGCGAAGCCGGTTCCGAGGGGCGCATCTGGTGGGGCGACGTGAATGCCCCGATCGACGAGACCTCGTTCGAGGAGCTGCGCTCGAAGGTGATCGAGCACCTGAGCGCGCAGAAGAAGCTCTATGTCGTCGACGTGTTTGCCGGCGCGGATCCCGCGCACCGCATCGGTGTCCGGGTCCTCACCGCAAGCCCCTACCACGCGCTTTTTGCGAAGACGATGTTCATCGAGCCGAGCGTCGAGGAGCTCGCGGGCCATGCACCCGACGCGCTCGTGCTGCACGCGCCCGAGGTCGAGGCGGACCCGGCTACCGACGGCACGCGCACGGGCACCTTCGTGGTGCTTCATCCGTCCCGCACGGAGGTCTTGATCGGCGGGACGTTCTACGCGGGCGAGATCAAGAAGTCGATCTTCACCGTGATGAACGACCGGCTACCTCTCGAGGGGGTGTTCCCGATGCATTGCTCGGCGAACGTCGGGGCGGACGGTGACGTCGCGATCTTCTTCGGTCTTTCCGGAACGGGCAAGACGACGCTCTCCGCCGATCCGGAGCGCCGGTTGATCGGCGACGACGAGCACGGTTGGGGCAACGCTGGTGTGTTCAACATCGAGGGCGGCTGCTACGCGAAGGTGATTCGACTCTCGGCCGAGGCCGAGCCGGACATCTTCCGAACGACCCGGACGTACGGCACGATCCTCGAGAACGTCGTCCTCGACGAACGAGGGGTTCTCGATCTCGACGACGACGCCAAGACCGAGAATACGCGGGCCGCGTACAAGCTCGAGCAGATCCCGAACGCGCTCCCCGCGAAACGGGCCGGCCACCCGCGCAACGTCATCTTTCTGACGGCCGACGCGTTCGGGATCCTCCCGCCGGTCGCAAGGCTGAGCCGCGACCAGGCGCTCTTCTACTTCCTCTCGGGCTTCACCGCGAAGCTCGCCGGTACCGAGATCGGCGTCACCGAGCCACAGCCGACGTTCTCGACCTGCTTCGGCGCGCCGTTCCTGCCCCAGCACCCGACGGTGTACGCACGCATGCTCGGCGACAAGCTGGACGAGCACGGCTCGGATGTCTGGCTCGTCAACACGGGCTGGACCGGCGGCGCGTTCGGCGAGGGCCATCGCATGCCGATTGCCGCGACACGCGCGATCCTGGGCGCGGTGCTCTCCGGCGAGCTCGCGGGGGCAGACGCACGCACCGATCCCGTCTTCGGCTTCGCCGTCCCGCTCGCGGTTCCGGGCGTCGAGGATTCGCTGCTCGACCCGCGTGCGACCTGGCCGGATCCGGCCGCCTATGACGTGAAAGCGCGCGAGCTGGCGTCGCTCTTCAGGAAGAACTTCGACGAGAAGTTCGCGGCCGAGGCGCCACGATCCGCTGCAGCCGGCCCGCAGCTCTGAGTCCAGTGTCTCGCTCGGCCAAGGGCCCTCAGCCGTCGAGCGGGTGCCGCCAGCGAAGACCGGGAAAGCGGCTGAAGTCGCGATCCGTCGTGATCCACTCGCTCCCCGACTCGATCGCGAGCGCAGCGAG
>JBPCLB010000185.1:0-9967 GCA_051003695.1 Gaiella sp.
ACGGGGCTCTCGCACGTCGATCCGGTCGCGAACGACCTCTCGCTCGGCCGCTTTCTCAACCGCGAGCTCGTCTCGGTCCCGGACATCGACCTCGATTTCCCGCGAGACATCCGAGAGGAGCTGATCGTCGCGGTCACCGATTGTTACGGCCGTGAACACGCTGCGCTCGTCGCGAGCTTCGCCTCGTACCGCTCGCGGGGCGCGATCCGCGATGTCGGCAGGGCGCTCGGGCTTCCGCACGCCGAGCTCGAGCGGCTTGCGCTCGTCAGTGACGGCTGGAATGCGGAGCAGGTGGGAGAGGAGGTTGCGGCGCTACCCGATGCCGAGCGCAAGCTGCTCTCGAAGCGCTGGCGGGCATTCCAGTTCCTCACGGGTGAGATCGCCGGCCTGCCACGCCATGTCTCCCAACACCCGGGAGGAATGGTGATCTCGAGCCGCCCGCTCATCGAGCTCGTCCCGGTGCAGCCCGCGGCGATGGCAGGACGCCAGCTCTGCCAGTGGGACAAGGACTCCTGCGCCGACGCGGGCTTTCTCAAGATCGATCTGCTCGGGCTCGGGATGCTCTCGTGCGTCGAGGAGTGCGTCGACCGGATCGCGCGGCTGCACGGCACGACGATCGACCTCTCGCGGATCCCGCTCGACGATCCGGTCGTCTTTCGCGAGATCCAGGACGCGGACACGGTCGGCGTGTTCCAGATCGAGAGCCGCGCGCAGATGCAGAGCCTGCTGCGCACGCGACCCGAGACGATCGACGACCTCACCGTGCAGGTCGCGCTCGTGCGACCGGGGCCGATCCAGGGGAAGGCAGTGCATCCCTACATCGAGCACCGCAAGCGGTTACGCGAGGATCCGTCGTTCGTCTTTCCGGTGCAGCACGAGTTGCTCCGCGAGCCGCTCGCCTCCACGCTCGGGGTCGTCGTCTTCCAGGATCAGGTACTCGACGTCGCGATCGCGCTCGCCGGGTTCACCGTGGGGGAGGCCGAGGCGTTGCGTCGAGCGATGAGCCGCAAGCGGAGCAGGGCGGCGCTCGAGTCGCATCGCGTCCACTTCGTCGCGGGTGCGGTTGCGAACGGTGTCGCCGAGGAGACCGCCGATGCGGTCTACGACACACTCGTCGGATTCTCCGGGTTCGGGTTCCCGAAGTCGCACGCGGCCGCTTTCGGGCTGCTCGCCTATCAGTCAGCCTGGTTGCGCCACCACTACCCGGCGGAGTTTCTGTGCGGCCTCTTGAACGAGCAGCCGATGGGCTTCTACCCCCCCGCGAGTCTCGTCCGCGACGCGCAGCGGCGCGGGGTGGAGGTGCTTCCGCCCGACGTCGACCGCAGCGAGGCAGGCTGCTCGCTCGAAGCGGGGTCCCTTCCCGCGGGGTCTGTCCCGGGGGGTCAGATCTCCCCGGCAGTCCGGATCGGGCTTGCATACGTGCAATCCGTCGGGAAGGACGATGCCGTGGCACTTCAGAGTGAGCGCGAGACCGGAGGGCCGTTCGTCAGTCTTGCCGATCTCGCCCGGCGCGCGCAGATGTCGAAAGACGCGCTCGAGGCGCTCGTCCGTGGTGGGGCGTGCGACGCTTTCGGCCCCCGTCGCGACCTGCTCTGGGAGCTCGGGCTCGCGACCCGTCCTCGCTCGGTCGAGGGAACGCGTGGCGCAGCCAAGCAGCTCCCGCTCGCGCTCGATCCGACAGTGTCGACCCCTGAGCTACCCGAGCTGACCCGGTGGGAGCGGATGCTCGCCGACTATCGCGAGACCACCCTCTCGGTCGGGACACATCCGCTCACGCTGCTCCGCCCGCACCTGCCGGCGGGCACGCTTTCCAGTCGCGAGCTGAACGCCGCTGCACACGGGGCGCGAGTCGCTTTCGCGGGGCTGGCTGTCGCACGTCAGCGTCCTGCGACTGCAAAGGGAATCGTGTTCATGCTCCTGGAGGACGAGCACGGCCAGATCAACCTGATCGTTCCGAGGGAGGTCTACGAGCGGCACCGTGCGATCGTCCGCTCCGAGCCGCTGCTGCTCGTCCACGGCCGCTTCGAGCGTGTCGAGCGAAACCGAAACGTGCTCGTCGCTTCGCTCGTGAGCCTGTCGACGCTCGCGCGACGGGTGGCCGAAGACGATCGCGTCGTCAGCTCGCTCCCGCGTGCCCACCACTTCGGGCATCGGTAGACGGAGCAGCGTCGTAGGAGGGCGGTGGGGTCAGACCCAGGGGTCCGACCCCACGATTCGCGACTCGCCGCTCGGCCGAGGTACGGTCACCCCCGTGGCTGCGCCGATCGAGGACTACGGGCTGATCGGTGACCTCCAGTCGGCCGCGCTGGTCGGTCGGGACGGGTCGATCGACTGGCTGTGCCTGCCACGGTTCGACTCGGGCGCGCTCTTCGCGTCGCTGCTCGGCGAGAATGAGAACGGCCACTGGTCGATCCGGCCGGTCGCCTCCTATCGTCCGGCCGGCCGGCGCTACCGCAAGGACACGCTCGTGCTCGAGACCGAGCTCGAGACCGAAGGCGGCGTCGTCCGGCTGATCGACTTCATGCCACCTCGCGGCGAGGCGCCGGATGTCGTCCGCATCGTCGAGGGTGTTCGCGGCAGCGTCGAGCTGGAGCTCGTGCTCGTGCTGCGCTTCGACTACGGCTCGGTCGTGCCTTGGGTTCGCTCGCTCGAGGGCCAGCTGGTCGCGGTCGCGGGGCCGGACGCGGTCGCGCTCGAGACCCGGGTGGAGACCACCGGGCGCGACCTGCAGACCGTCGCCCGGTTCACGGTCGCCGAAGGAGACCGTATTCCCTTCGTGCTCACATGGTTTCCGTCCCACCAATCGCCTCCGAGTCACGTCGACGCCGAGCGAGCGCTCGTCGAGACCGAGCGCTACTGGCGCGAGTGGGCGGGCCAGTGCACGATCGGCGGCCGCTGGCACGAGCCGCTCGTTCGTTCGCTGATCACGCTCAAGGCGCTCACGTACGCTCCCACGGGCGGCATCGTCGCCGCGCCGACCACGTCTTTGCCCGAGGCCCTCGGAGGCGTGCGGAATTGGGACTATCGCTTCTGCTGGCTCCGGGATGCGACCTTGACGCTGCTCGCCTTCCTCCGCGCCGGCTACGACGACGAGGCCGCGGCGTGGCGCAGCTGGTTCCTGCGCGCGATCGCGGGCTCCCCCGACGCGCTCCAGGTGATGTACGGCGTCGCCGGGGAGCGTCGCCTGACCGAGCTCGAGCTCGACTGGCTCCAGGGCTACGAGGGCTCGCGCCCCGTGCGCATCGGGAACGGCGCCTCCGGGCAGGTGCAGCTCGACGTCTATGGCGAGATCGTCGACGCGCTCTACCAGGGCTGTCGCGAAGGCCTCGATGCGTCACCGGCAGCGTGGGCGATCGCCCGCAAGCTGCTCGACTGGCTCGAGTCGCACTGGCGCGACCCAGACAACGGGATCTGGGAGGTGCGTGGTCCCAAGCGCCATTTCACGCACTCGAAGGTGATGGCATGGGTGGCCTTCGACCGCGCGGTGCGGATGATCGAGCACTACGAGAGTGACGGTCCGGTCGAGCGATGGCGCGCGCTTCGCGACGAGATCCACGCGGAGGTTTGCCGGGAGGGTTGGAACGAAGCCGTCGGAGCATTCGTCCAGTCGTACGGCTCGGACCGGCTCGATGCGAGCCTCCTGCTGATCCCCCTGATGGGCTTCCTCCCGCCGGCCGACGAGCGAGTCGTGTCGACGGTCGCGGCGATCGAGAGCACGTTGCTTCGCGACGGGCTGGTCGAGCGGTATCGAGCCGACGAGGAGAACGCCGAGATCGACGGGTTGCCCGCCGGTGAGGGGACGTTTCTGCCGTGCTCGTTCTGGCTCGTCGAGGTGCTGCACATGCAAGGTCGGAGAGAGGACGCGATCGCGCTGTTCGAGCGGGTGCTCGGGCTCGCCAACGATCTCGGTCTGCTCGCCGAGGAGTACGACACCGAAGTCGGCCGGCTCGTCGGAAACTTCCCGCAGGCCTTCACGCATCTCGCCCTCGTCGGCGCAGCCCTCGAGCTCTCCGAGAGCGCCCAGCTGCGCAACGTGTAGGCGCTTCTGCTGCGCAGATAGTCAGAGCGAGTCCACTAGCGCTTCTGCGCCAGCAGAAGCGCTTACAACGCGGCGTCGCCCGCGACCCGCCGAATCTCGTCGATCGTCGTGATGCCGGCGAGACACAGCCGGGCGCCGTCGTCGCGCAGGGTGAACATGCCTTCCGCCACGGCGGCTGCTTCGATCTCACGGGTCGGGGCTCCCACGAGCTCCGCGATTCGGTCGGTCATCGTCAGCACCTCGTAGAGCCCGACTCGGCCGCGATAGCCGATCTCGTTGCACAGTCCACACCCCACGGCGCGGTGGAGCTTGAGCTCCTCCATCCCGTCGGGCACGCCCAGTGCGCGGAGCTCCGCTTCGCCGGCGCTGTAGGGCTCCGCGCATGCGGAGCAGAGCCGGCGAGCGAGCCGCTGCCCGACGAACGCGTTGATCGCGGTCGCGATGATGCCCCGGTCGACCTCCATGTCGGCGAGTCGTTGCATCGCCGCTGCGGCAGTCTGCGCGTGCAGTGTCGTCAACACCAGGTGGCCGGTCATCGCCGCCCGGAACGCGATCGATGCGGTCTCCTCGTCGCGGATCTCGCCGACGAGGATGATGTCCGGGTCGGAGCGGAGGATCGTGCGGAGCCCGTTCGCGAACGTGAGTCCTGCGCGGGGGTTGATCTCGATCTGGTCGAGACCCGGGGCGCGGTACTCGACCGGGTCTTCGAGCGTGACGATCGAGACGGCAGGGTCGTTGAGCTCCTGCAATGCCGCGTAGAGCGTCGTCGTCTTGCCCGACCCGGTCGGCCCCACGACGACGACCGACCCGAACGGACGCGAGACAGCGCGCCGCAACAGATCCTCGGCGCGCGGCCACATCCCGAGCGCCGACAACGACGCAGGCGCCTCACCCTGATTCAGGATCCGTAGCGTCGTCTTCTCGCCATGCGTCGTCGGGAGCACCGCCATCCGCACGTCGACCGTCGCTCCGCGGCGCTTCACCGAGACCCGCCCGTCCTGCGGCATTCTCCGCTCGGCGATGTCGAGCCCACCCATGATCTTCAGCCGGCTCGCGATCGCCGGCGCCTGCGTGCCCGTGATCGAGGCGATCTCCCGCATCACGCCGTCGATCCGGGCCCGTACGTGGAGGCGCTTGGCCTGCGGGGTGAAATGGATGTCCGAGGCGCCGATGTCGAGCGCCTTCGTGAGCGAGCGGTTGACGAAGACGACGGCAGGCGAGTCGTGCTCGAGGTCGATGTGGGTCGCGTCGTCCTCGACCTCCGGTGCCTCGTCGTCGACCGAGACGAGCTCGATGACGCTGCCGTCGTACGTGCGCGTGATCGCGAGCTGGATCGCATCGGCGGAGGCGACGGCGACACGGACGGGGACTCCGAGCGCAAGCCGCAGTTCGTCGGAGAACATCACGTTGGTCGGGTCGGACACAGCGACGAGCACCGAGCCGTCGTCCTGCACGCGAATCGGGATCGCGTTGTAGCGCTTCGCCAGCTGCTCGTGCAGGAGCAGGGCGGCGTCGGTCTCGATCAGGTCCGGGTGGAGATCGACGTACTCGAGCTCGTGCTGCTCGGCGAGCACGCGGGCTACCTGGGCACGGGTGGTCGCACCTCGCTCGACGAGAATCTCGCCCAGGCGCTTGGTGGGGGTGCGACGCTTCTCCTCGAGCGCCTCCTCGAGCTGCTCCGCCGTGACTGCACCGTCCCGCACGAGTAGCGTCCCGAGCGCGGGCCAGGGATTCATCGCAGCTTCCACGCTCTTCCTATCGGCACGCACCTTCCCAGAGATGAGTGACAGACGACAATCGCGCGAGGTGGGTCGTTGCGTCTCGTGATCCAACGCGTCTCGAGCGCCTCCGTCGAGGTAGCAAGCGTCAAACGGGAGCTCGACCCAGCTTCTCGGACGCCGCGCCACCCGACGTGGCGGAATCGCTGATCGAGCACTTCGTGGGCGCTCTTCGATCACACGGCATCCACGTCGAAACCGGCAAGTTCGGCGCTCACATGCTTGTCGACCTCGTCAACGACGGCCCGGTGACACTCGTCCTCGACGCCTGAGGCAAGCCGCGCGCTGAGAGCTAGCAGGTCGGTTTGGCCTAAGCTTGGGTTGGGGGCCTACCAAGCCGGGAACGCACTGTCCGTGGGACAAAGCAGGCGGAGAATCGAGTCGGGCCAAGCCCTGAGCGAGTACGCCATCATCATGGCTCTGATCGCGATCGCGTGCCTTGTCGCGGTTCTCGTTCTCGGCTTCGGGATCAAGGGGCAGTTCGAGTCGAGCGCACCTCCGAAGTCCGATGCACCATTTCTACCTCCGACCACCACGCAAAGCTCGTTCCCCGCGACACTACAAGACTGCGAAGACGAGGGCTGGCGCAACTATCCACAGTTTGAGGACGAAGAAGCGTGCAAGCGGTTCGTCGACGGTCGGGCACCGTAGCTCCTCGCTTTCGCACGACCATGCGCCCGCCTCGCCGCATTTTCGTGATCCCACGCGTACGCCGTGCCCCGAGGCCGATCACTCGGCCGGGAGGGCTAGTCGACGCCCCACTTCACGAAGCGCAAAAAAGGGGGCCCGAGCGGAAACCTGGTTTCCCTACGAGCGAGCCGGAGACGAGGCTTGGGTGCTAGAATTCTCACACCACATTTCGGCTTGGCGAAAGTGGGCGCGGCAGCGCCCCTTTTTGTTGAGAAGGCGTTCGAAGGAGGCGACACGTGGCTCAGACGACGACCATCGGCACATTCGCGAGAGAGCGCACGCTGCTCGACGCGATTGCGCCCCGGGTGGAGACGACGCTGCCGGGTGTCGAAGTGCTCGCGGTCGAGCTGCTCTCCCCGAGCCGGTTCTGCGTGTACGTCGACAGCCTCGATGGTGTCGATCTCGCTCTCTGCGAGCGGGTCACGAGGCTCCTCGACGACTATCGCGGCGACTGGACGATCGACGTCTCCTCGCCCGGTCCCGAACGTCCGTTGCGGCGACCTGCTCACTTCCGCAAGGTGGTGGGCAGCAAGGTGCAACTACGCACGGCGACGGAGATCGCCGGCAAGACACGCTTCCGCGGTGAGCTTGCGGACGTGGACGACACCGCGGTGACCGTCTCACTCGACGGTGCCGCGCTCCGAATTCCGGTCGAGCACATCGTCCGGGGCAATCTGATCGACGAGGGACGGTAGGCCATGAGCACCGAGATCATCGAGGGCATTCGTGCAATCGAACGTGAGAAGGGCATCGAGACGGGAACTCTGATCGCGGCGCTCGAGGACGCTCTGCTCGCGGCGTACAAGAAGACTCCTGGCGCAGCGCGCCACGCCGAGGTGATCCTCGACGACGAGGGTGAGTTTCGCGTCTACTCGATCGAGATTCCCTCCGACCTCGAGGAGCGCCTGCTCGAGGAGGCGATGGAGGCGAAGATCGACGAGCTCGAGCGGCTCGAGGAGGAGACCGGGGAGAAGCAGCACACGCTGATCGACCCCGACGAGCTCGACCTCGACTGGGAGCAGGTACCCGACGGGCAGATGCAGCGCGAGGACGCGACGCCGACCGACTTCGGCCGCATCGCGGCGATGACTGCGAAGCAGGTGATCCAGCAACGGATCCGCGAGGCCGAGCGGTCGATGATGTACGACGAGTACGTCGACCGGCAGGGCGAGGTCGTAACCGGGATCGTCCAGCAGGCCGGTGACCGCAACAACGTGCTCGTCGACCTCGGCCGGGTCGAGGCTCTCCTACCGCGCTCCGAGCAGGTCGACGGAGAGCGATACGAGCAGGGCTCGCGGATCAAGGCGGTGATCACCGAGGTTCGCTCCGGCACTAAGGGCCCGCAGGTGATCCTCTCGCGTAGAGCGCCGCAGCTGATCGAGACGCTGTTCGAGCTCGAGGTGCCGGAGATCGCGGACGGTCTCGTCGAGATCCGGGGAGTCGCGCGCGAGCCCGGCTATCGCTCGAAGATCGCGGTCGAATCCCATGTCCAGGGCGTCGATCCCGTCGGCGCCTGTGTGGGTCCCCGTGGCTCGCGCGTGCGGATGGTCGTGTCCGAGCTTCGCGGCGAGAAGATCGACATCATTCCGTGGAACACCGAGCCGGCCCGTTTCGTCGCCAAGGCGTTGTCGCCCGCGCGGGTGCGCGAGGTCTACATCGACGATCAGACGCGTGAGGCGACCGTCGTCGTGCCGGACGACCAGCTCGCGCTCGCAATCGGCAAGGAGGGTCTCAACGCCCGTCTCGCCGCACGGCTGACCGGCTGGAAGGTCGACATCAAGTCCGATTCCGAGTTCGCGCAGGAAGAGGCCGATGCGGCATTCGCAGGCGAGGACGACGGCGAGGAGTTCTCCGGCCGCTGCGCGGCCCTGCTCTCGAACGGAAAGCGGTGCCCGAACGCCGCGCTGCCGGGCTCGCACTACTGCGGTGTCCCCGCGCACCAGGCGCTCGCGTCGCTGCCACCCAGCGCGGCGGCCACGGTCGCGCCGCCGGTTACAGCGAGCGTCGAGGAGGCGACTGCCGAGGCGATCGCCGTCGACGTCGCGGTGGCGGAGGAGGCCGTCGACGAGGTGGAATCCGCCCTCGCGGCCGGCGAGCTCAGCGGCGACGAAGCGCTCGCGGCAAGCGATGCGATCTTCGACGTCGCGGAGCAAGCGGTTTCGGACGACATCGCGATCGCAGTTCGAGCCGAGGACGGCGAGCGCGCTGACGGGTGACAAAGACACCGCAGCGAACCTGCGCCGGCTGCGGACGCAGAGCATCGCAATCGTCTCTGCTCCGCTTCGCGCTCGTGGACGGCGAGCTCCTTCCGGGTCGGGAGCTCCCCGGTCGGGGCGTCTACACATGCACGAGCGCGGACTGTTTCGAGGCGGCACTGGCCCAGCGTGCCTTCGCGCGCGCTCTACGCCGTCAGGTTCGGGTCGATCCGGCGCTCTCGCGCCTCTACACTGAGGAGCCGCATGGCTGACGCACAGGGAAGGCCCAACCGTCCGATCAGACCGCGCGGCGGGGGAGGCCCAGGGGGTCGGCGCCGACGCGTCGTGATCGAGGGCGGCGGAGCGCGAGGACGCGACGGCCGTGGCGGCCAGCGCGGGGGAGACCGGAGCGCGCCGCAGCAGCCGCGGGTTCAGCAACCTGCGCCAACCGGGGCGGTGACGGTCGAGTCGGGCGTCACGGTGAAGGATCTCTCGCAGGCGCTCGGGGTGCCGATGGCAAACCTGATCAAGATCCTCTGGGACCTGGGACAGCCGCGCACCGCGACGCAGTCGCTGTCGGACGAAGAGGTCACCCTGATCGGCACCGAGGTCGAGCGCGAGATCGTGATCAAGCATGCAGCAGACGATGTCGAGCCCGAGGCGATCGAGGATGCCGACGAGGATCTTTCGGCCCGTCCTCCTGTCGTGACGATCATGGGTCACGTCGACCACGGCAAGACGACGTTGCTCGACGCGATCCGGTCGACGCACGTCGTCGCGACCGAGGCGGGGGGAATCACCCAGCACATCGGCGCCTACCAGACCGAGGTCGGCGGGCGCAAGATCACGTTCCTCGACACGCCGGGACACGAGGCTTTCACGGCGATGAGGGCGCGTGGGGCGAAGGTCACGGACATCGCCGTGCTCGTCGTCGCCGCCGACGACGGAGTGATGCCCCAGACCAGGGAGTCGATCTCCCACGCGCGTGCGGCCGACGTGCCGATCGTGGTCGCGATCAACAAGATCGACATGCCCGATGCGAATCCCGACCGCGTCAAGAGCGAGCTCGCGTCCGAGGGTCTCCAGCCCGAGGACTGGGGCGGCACGACCCAGTTTTCCGCCGTGTCCGCAAAGCAGCACGAGAACCTCGACGACCTGCTCGAGCGAATCCTGCTCGTCGCCGACGCCGAGCTCGATCTGCGGGCGAATCCGAACGCTGCCGCTTCGGGACCGATCGTCGAGTCGCGACTCGATGTCGGCCGCGG
>JBPCLB010000186.1:0-4619 GCA_051003695.1 Gaiella sp.
GCGTGCACTGGCTGCTCGACGCCTCGTCGGAGCTCCAGCTCGACGTCTTCTACATGGCGCCCTCGTGCGTGCCCGCCTCGCGATTCGAGTCCCCGCGCCGGCCGCTCGCCCCGGGCGACCTCGAGGCGCTGATGCGCAGGAGCAGGATGCTCGGGCTCGCGGAGATGATGAACTTCCCCGGTGTCGTCTCCGGGGCGCCTGGGGAGCTGGCGAAGCTCGCGCTCGAGGGCGCCGAGCACGTCGACGGCCACGCACCGGGCCTGCGCGGCAGGGAGCTCCAGGCGTACGTCGCGGCAGGGATCCGCTCGGACCACGAGGCGCTCACGCTCGAGGAAGGTCGCGAGCGGCTGCGTGCCGGGATGTGGCTCCTCGTCCGTGAGGCCTCGATGGCCAGGAACCTCGAGGCGCTGCTACCACTCGCGCTCGAATACGGGCCTGGCCGGATCGCCTTCTGCACCGACGACCGCGATCCGGAGCACATCGCCGACGACGGGCACATCAACGGGATGGTGCGCGACGCAGTCGCCGCGGGAGCCACGCCGGAGGACGCACTGCTGATGGGCTCACTGCATGCGGCGCAGTGGCACGGATTGCGACACCTCGGTGCGATCGCACCCGGGTACCAGGCCGATCTCCTGCTGCTTCCCGACCTCGAGCGGTTCGTGCCCGAGGTCGTGCTGAAACGAGGAGAGCCGCTCCGGGAGCTCCCAAGGCAGCCCGTGCCCGAGTGGGTACGGCAGACGGTCCGAATCGCGCAGATCGAGCCGGACGACTTCGCGATCGCATGGAACGGCGGTTCGGCGCGCGCGATCGGGCTCGTCGACGACCAAGTCGTGACCGATGCCCTCGTAGTCGAGCCGACCGTGGTCGACGGCAGAGCGGTAGCCGATCCCACACGCGACCTCGTCAAGCTCGCCGTCGTCGAGCGACACCTCGCGACGGGCCGAATCGGCCTCGGTCTCGTCTCGCGCTCGGGACTGCAGCGCGGTGCGCTCGCCTCGACGGTCGCCCACGACGCGCACAACCTCGTCGTGGTCGGCTGCAACGACGCCGACATGGCGTTCGCGGTGGATCAGCTCGCGACGATCGGCGGCGGGATCGTCGCCGTCGAGGAGGGGGCCGTGCTGGCCGTCTGCCCGCTCCCGGTGGCGGGACTCCTCTCGGATGCACCACTCGCCGACGTGATCGCCCAGAGCCGGGCCTGCAACGAGGCCGCCGCCTCGCTCGGCTGGTCGGGCGAGACCCCGTTCCTCACGCTCGCGTTCCTCGCGCTCTCGGTGATCCCGTCGCTCAAGCTCACCGACCGCGGCCTGGTCGATGTCGAGCGCTTCGAGCTCGTGCCGCTCGAGGTGGGATGAGCGACCCCCCGCTTCGCCTCACGTACGACGACGTGCTGCTCGTACCGCGCCGCTCGCGCGTCCGCTCGCGGCGCGATGTCTCGACGCGAACCGCGTTCACCCCGCGAATCGAGCTGGAGGTGCCGATCGTCTCGGCGAACATGGACACCGTCACGACCGCGCCGATGGCGATTGCGCTCGCGCAGGTGGGTGGGCTCGGCGTCGTGCACCGGTTTCTCGCGATCGAGGACGAGGCTGCCGAAGTCCGACGAGTCAAGCGCTTCCTGACCCATGTGGTCGCCGAGCCGTACGCCGTGCCGCCGACCCTCACGCTCGCCGAGGCGAGAGCCGAGGCCGCGCGGCTCGGCGTCACCGGCCTGCTCGTCGTCGGCCACGATCGCGCGCTGCTGGGGATCCTCACCGCCCGCGACATGCGGGCGGGCGAGGCCGGTGACGGCATCGCGCAGCTGATGACACCTGCGGGGCGGCTCGTCACCGCGACACGAGGAATCGGGCTGAACGAGGCGAGGCGCTCGCTCAACTCGAATCGAATCGAGAAGCTTCCACTCGTCGACGACGAGGGCCGCGTGACCGGGCTCGTCACGCTGCGAGATCTCGACCTCGTCGAGCGCTTCCCGTTCGCGACCCGCGACGAGCGCGGCAGGCTCCGTGTTGCCGCGGCGATCGGCGTGCGCGGCGACTACCTCGAGCGGGCCGAAGTATTGATCGAGGCCGAGGTCGATGCCCTCGTGCTGGACATCGCGCACGGTCACGCCGACGCTGCGATCGAGGCGGTCGCAGAGCTCCGGGACGCCTGGCCGGCGGTCGAGGTGGTGGCGGGCAACGTGGCGACGGGCGACGGCGTCCGCGATCTCGCGGAGGCTGGTGCCGCCGCGGTCAAGGTCGGGATCGGGCCTGGGTACGCGTGTACGACCCGCCTCGTCGCCGGTGTCGGGGTGCCGCAGCTCTCGGCGGTGCTCGACTGCGCCGGCGCGGCTGCGGAGACGGGTGTCCCGCTGATCGCCGACGGCGGGATCCGGCGCGCGGGCCACGTCGCCACGGCGATCGCCGCAGGTGCCAGCACCGTGATGGTCGGGAGCTTGCTCGCCGGCCGAGAGGAGAGCCCGGGAGACGTCGTCCGCCGCCGCGGGCAGACGTTCAAGGTCTACCGAGGCATGGCTTCGCGCGCCGCCGCGGCGGCCCGGCTCGCGCTCGAGGGCGAGGAGAGCGACGCGCTCGACCAGTACGTCGCCGAGGGAGAGGAGCTCGAGTTCCCGCTCCGCGGACCGGTCGCCGACGTCGTCGAGGAGCTCGTCGGCGGGCTCCGCAGCGGGATGAGCTACGTCGATGCGACCTCGATCCCCGAGTTCTGGGAGAAGGCGAGCTTCGTGCGGCAAACGGAAGCAGGCGAGCGCGAGTCGCATCCCGGGCTGCCGACATGAGCGCTCGTCGGGCCCGATCCTGTGTGGCCCGACGACGTCCGGAGACCGAACCGTCGGTGTCGCCGAGGTGACGAACGTGTCCACGCTGTACCGTGGCGGAACCATCGTCACGATGGACGATGCCGGCACCGAGCACGAGCACGGCTGGGTGCTCGTCGACGGCACGACGATCGCCGCCGTCGGTAGCGGCGCCGAGCCCGAGGCGGACACGCGGGTCGAGCTCGGTGGAGCGGTCGTCATCCCCGGCCTCATCAACACCCACCACCACCTCTACCAGACGCTCACCCGGGCGCGAGCACAGCAGGCCGACCTCTTCACCTGGTTGCGCGAGCTCTACCCGGTGTGGTCGCGGATCGACGCGGAGGCGGAATACGCGGCAGCGCGCACCGGCCTCGCAGAGCTCGCGCTCTCCGGCTGCACGACGGTGTTCGACCACCACTACGTCTTTCCCCGCGGGCGCGACGGTCTGATCGAGGCCGAGGTGCAGGCCGCGCGTGAGCTCGGTGTCCGCATCGTCGCCTCGCGCGGCTCGATGGATCTCGGCGTCTCCGACGGCGGGCTTCCACCCGACGAGCTCGTCGAGGAGCTCGACGCGGTGCTCGCCGAGACCGAGCGTCTCGCCGCGGTCGTGCACGAGCCCGGCTCGGGTGCGAGCGTGCAGCTCGCCGTCGCGCCCTGCTCGCCGTTCTCGGTCACAGGTCGATTGATGGAGGAGTCGGCGCAGCTCGCGCGCCGCCTCGGCCTGCCGCTCCACACGCATCTCGCCGAGACCGTGGAGGAGGAGGCGTACTGCGTCGAGCTCTACGGCTGCCGCCCCGTCGAGTACCTCGAGCGGCTCGGTTGGCTCGCCGACGATGTCTGGTGCGCACACTGCGTCCACCTCTCGGCCGGCGACATCGCCCGCTTTGCGGCGACGGGCACCGGGGTCGCCCACTGCCCGACCTCGAACCTCAGGCTCGGCGCCGGCGTCGCGCCCGTCCGCGCGCTGCTCGACGCGGGTGTCCGCGTCGGGCTCGGCGTCGACGGCTCGGCCTCGAACGAGCGCGGCGACCTCTTCGGCGAGGTGAAGCAGGCGCTCCTCGTCGCCCGGGGTCGCGGCGGGCCTGCGGCCATGACCGCGCGTGAGGCGATCCGGCTCGGCACGCGAGGCGGCGCCGCCGTGCTCCGCCGCGACGACATCGGCTCCCTCGCGCCGGGCCAGCAGGCCGATCTCGCGATCTGGCCGACCGACGGTCTCGAGCTCGGCGGCGCCGACGACTCCGTGGCGGGACTCGTCTTCTCGGCTCCTCACCGTGTCGACAGGCTCGTCGTCGCCGGGAAGGACGTCGTCCGCGAGGGGTCGCTCGTGCGAGCCGACGAGGCGGAGATCGCCCGCGCGCACCGAATCGAGGCCCGGAGGTTCTCCCCGTGACCGTCTCGCTCTCGACCCACGTCCTCGACACCGCGGCCGGATGCCCTGCCGTCGGCGTGGCGGTCGAGGTCGTGCGCGACGGAGCGCTGATCGTCGCAACGAAAACGGATGACGACGGGCGGGCTCGGCTGGCCGACGCGCTCGTGCCGGGGGTCTACCGGCTCGTCTTCCGACCACCGTCGCCTTTCTTCCGGCGTGTGGAGCTCGAGCTCGATCTCGTCGACGGCCATTACCACGTCCCCCTGCTCGTTTCCCCATTCGGATGCGTGACCTACCGCGGCAGCTGACCGTCGACGAGCTCGCGGAGCTCTTCGAGGGACGAACACGGTTCGTCGAGCGCCTGTCCGAGCGGGATGACCCGCTTGGGCAGGCGCTCCTCGTGGCGGGCGAGCTCGATCCGGAAGAGAAGCGCAAGGTCCTCGACGCCCA
>JBPCLB010000187.1:0-3921 GCA_051003695.1 Gaiella sp.
GTTCCTCGGCGGCCCGCACGCCCGTCTCGACGAGCAGACGCTCGCATTCCGGAGCGACGTGCGACGGGTTGCCGTGCCCACGTCGGCTGAGATCGACCTCGTAGCCGCCGTGGGCGTGCTCGGCGGCAGTGAAGAAGTACGCGATCAGGCCGTTGGTGAAGCCGGCGTACATCGTCGGTCGGCCCGGGCTCCGTTCCTTCACTGCCATGCCGATCTCGGTGAACACCTCACCGGGACCGGAGACGATCACGCCATCGCCGATCCGGATCGCGTGGATGCGCCCCTCGCGGTAGGTCGGTGCGGTTCCGTCGAGCAGCGACGTCTCGGTGTTCCGCGCCCAACCCACATGCCAGTAGGCGATCCGTGCCGCACCGCCCTCCCCCCGAGCGACCGCTGCCTCGAGCTTGGGCTCCCATTCCGCCCTGACCGCGCGAACGCTTTCCAGGGTCGGCAGCGGCAAGAGAGGGAAGCGGACCCGTTTCATCGTCGCGCCCAACTGCACCGGGCTCTCATCCGCGACGACGCGCCGATACGCGGAGATCTCCGTGACCGATCGCTCCTGCCTCCACTCCATGCGACGCGGACGCGAGAAGCGGCCGGCGAGGGAGTGCAAGGCTTCGATCGCGAGCCTGCCCCCCATGTACTCGGCTTCGCTCTCGTCGTCGGTGAATGCGACCTTCGGCAAGACGTTCCCACCCGCACCCTGCAGGAACACCGCCTCCCCTCCCGTGTTCCGCCGGATCACGTCCCGCAGCGGGCCCGGAAAATCTGCCGAGTAGCAGTACATGTCGTAGCCGGTGGTCACCGGATGGCACCCGTAGTTGACAGCAGTTGCGACCACGCTCTCGTCCGGTCGGCGGAACTGAAGCGAGGTGACCTGGTTGTCGACGAGATTGTCCGGGTTCCAGCCCAGGATCGTGGTGCCCTCTGCGGTCCGTTCACGACGGTTGACGGCGAGTTCGGCCGTCCCTACGCCCCACACCGGCCGCGCTGGCTCGAGGCTCCCGAAGGCGAGTTGGCAGACGGAGACGATCTTGTCCTGGACGACCGCGGCAAACCGCCGGATACGCTGGTCGCGTTCGGGATCGGGCGGCCCGGCACACTCGCCTCCCCAGGACCCGCCGATCACCGAAAGGTGCGTGTGATTCCAGTTGACGAGGATGCCGGCTTGATCGGCGCCCGTCGCCCGGGCGATCCGGTCGAGCAGGGCGGAGATCTCCGGCTCGCCGATCCCCACGATGTCGACGCCGCAGAGCAGGACCCGTTGGCCGCCCTGCTCGAGGGCAATCGCAGTCGTCTCCAGACCCCAGTCCCCGTACCCCGTCGCATCATGTGTCTGCCTGACGAAGCCGACGAGCGGTAGGTCCAGAGGTGGCTCGAGCGAATGTCTCGCCGCGCCGACAAGCAGTTCTCCCATGCAGTCCGTTCCTTTGTCTTCCTGCCCTCAAGCCATGCAGATGCCACCGTCGATGTCGTACGCCTGGCCCGTGATCATTCGCGCCTCGTCTCCTGCCAGGTACACGATCATCGGGGCGATGTCATCTGGGACGAGGCGCCCGCCGATCGGTGTGAGCCCCCGCTCGTGCTCGTCGACAGCCCGGCCGAGGCGCGCGGCGTCGTATTGCACCCGAAGGTCGTTCGTCCGGGTTCGTACAGGTCCCGGGCAGACGCAGTTCACGGTGATGCCCTCCGCGGCGTGCTCGAGCGCCAGCGACCGCATCAGTCCCAGCACCCCGTGCTTGCTGGCGACGTATGCCCCGGCGTGAGGCGAGGGCATGCGGCTGTTGATCGACGCCACGGTGATGATGCGCCCGAAGCGTTGTGCCCGCATGTGCGGCAGCGCTGCCTTGGACAGCAGATACGGGGCAGTCAGGTTCAGCTCGAGCGTCAGGTCCCAGAACTCGTCCCGGAACTCGGCCAGCGGCCGCGGGTCGGCGCTGCTCCCGAGACCTGCGTTGTTGACCAGGATGTCGATGGGTCCGTACAGCGCCGCAGCCCGGTCGACGATCTGCTGCGATTGCGCCCGATCGGTCAGGTCGCACTCCAACGCCGCAGCCGCTCCTCCCACCCCGCTGATCGCTGCGACGACCTCGGCCAACTCATCGCGTGTGCGCGCGACGGCGACGACCTCGGCACCCACGGCCGCCAACCGGATCGCCGTCGCGCGGCCGATCCCGCGCCCCGCCCCGGTCACCAGGGCCACGCGCCCGTGCAACAGGGTCATCGGGTTACTCCTCGCCCCAGGATGCCAGGAACGAGGCGTACTCTAGCCGCGCGAAGTGCGTCGTGGCTCTCACTGCGTCGGCGAAAACCGTGCTTCGGGCAGGCGCACGACGCTCGTTTCGCACCCGTCGTCGCTCAGCTCGATCACGCGGTAGCCCGGCGGAGCTTTCGCAAACGCGGCGACGTCGCCCACGGGATCGAACTGCAGCCCGGTGGACGGCGTCGTCACGATCGTCGCCGTTCCGAGTCGATGCGTCGATTCGTGGTGAACGTGACCACAGCAGACGAGCCGCAACCGCTCCTCCTGCAGAAGGAGATCCTGCAGCAGCTCTCGTCCCTCCAGTCCGATGCGGTCGAGCCACTCGCACCCGAGGAGCACTGGGGGGTGGTGCATGAAGAGCGCGACGTATGTCGGTCGCTGTTCCTCGAGTTGATGCTGGAGCCATGCGATCTGGTCACCGTCGATCCGTCCCGCCACGCTCCCCGGAACCTGCGTATCCAGCCCGAGGCAGAGCCACGCGCCGACCCGGAACGTGAAGTTGATGCGGTCCGCGCCCTCGCCGGGGATGCGATCGGCGAAGACCGAGCGCATCACGGCTCGATCGTCGTGATTGCCCGGGACCTGCCAGAGACGATCTCCCCAAGGCTCGAAGATGCTCCGAACGGCGAGATACGTCTCGGGGAGCTCATCGTGTGTGTGGTCGCCCGTGACGATGAGGTGATCCACGTGCTCCCCTGACCGCTGGACGTGCGCGAGTACCGAGATCAGCAGCTCCCGGGTGGGGATGCCCTGCAGGCGCTCGTCGGACTCTCTGAACAGGTGGAGATCGGTTACCTGCAGGATTCGAGTCGTCGTCATCGTGGTCACGCAGCCTCGGCGGCGTTCGAGGGCGATGGAGCCAGCGTCAATAGGCGATCGCCGTCAGGCCCACGCGTCCCCGGCGAAGAGGCGTCGGCCCTCGGTGATGCAGTGCTCGGTGAGGGTGGGCAGGGCGCCCGCGCTGAACGGGGTCTGCCACACCTGGTAGATGTCGAGCCCGTCCAGCTCAGGCGGGTAGAGGTAGCCCACCTCGGCGGCTCCGCTCGTGTTCAGCACCACCACGGTGCGGTCGGGGAAGGCGCTCCGCAGGTCCTCCTGGAAGCACGAGTACGCCTCGTTGGGGTGAGCCACGAGCAGGCTCTGCCCGATCCGCCAGACCCAGGCCGGAAACGGATGGTGGTCGCCGTCACCGAGGCCGCGCACGATCTGGAGCTTGCGAAACAGGCGCTCGCTCAGAGCGCGGTCGTCGGTCGCGGCCAACTGGGCCTCGAGCTCGGCCACGGTCGGCATCGGCTTGAGCGGCAGCGGCACGCTGATCGGGTCACCGGAGAGCACACGCGACGGTGCGAAAGGCGTGGGTAGCCAGACCGCGAGCGGCGCACCCGACTCCGCGACGCCCTGATAGCTCAGGGCTTCACCCGGCGGCAGCATGCCCGAGAGTGCAGCGAGCGCGCTGAAGCCCAAGCGACGCCCGTGCTGGTCCGCCACGGCCGGATCACCGACATACTGATGGGCGGGGCCGAGCTCGCCCGAGGCTCCGTGCAGAAAGAGGCAGGGCGCACCCTCGGTGTACTGCTCCACGAGCTCACGCATGGCGCCGATGTAGTCCGGCGAGAACAGCTTGTTGTCCCACGCGAGAGTTGTCGGATGGCAGGCGT
>JBPCLB010000188.1:0-2557 GCA_051003695.1 Gaiella sp.
CAGCGCCGAGAAACAGGATCGGCGCGATCACGAGGTCGGCGAGAAAGATCGAGACGCGAAGCGTGTTGTCCGCCTGGCTGCGAAGCAGGAGCCCGAGCGCGAGCCGCGTCAGGCCGAAGAGCAGCGCGAGCGTCGCGAGGCCACCGGCAGCGTGAACGTAGTCGGCGCGGCCGAGCGCCAGTGTCCGCCGCAGGCTCCCGATCGGGCCGACACCCTCGGCCATCACCACCGGCACCGCATGTGCCGCGAGCCCGAGGTAAAGGACCGCCGCGATCGTGAACCAGGGGAGGAGCAGCGCCGCCGGGACGAACGTCACCGTGCCGACCAGCACGGCCGTCACCCACCTCGCAGGCCCCGGGCGCTCGTCCTGCCGGATCGCGCAAGCGCTTGCGTAGGCGAGGGAGAGCAGCGGCGCGGCGACCAGCAACGGCACGATCCGCTCGGCCCGCGTCAGGTCGAGCAGAAACTGGTCGACGATCGCGACCGGCAGACCCAACAGGAGGCACGGTAGGAATCGCTGACCGTAGAGACGCAGAGTCTCCGCGACGAGCTGGCCGACGGTTCGCGTAGCGGGTGGAAGCGGCGGCGGCAGCGGGCCCGAGGACTTCGGGTACCGGGGTCGGCTCATCCAACGAACGCTAACCGGATCCTCGACCCGATCGGGGGAACATGGTCCCCCCGCGCTCAAACGACCTCGTCGACCGCGACGAGCAGCCGCGGAAGCGCCTCGGCGAGTGCCTGCAACGCTTCGGCGATCCGCCAGCGCGAGCGGTCGTCCTGCCCGACCTCGTTCGAGACGGCGCGCACCTCGACGGCCGGTACCCCGGCGAGCGCGCACGCTCGAAGCACGGCGAATCCCTCCATCGCCTCGACCGGCCCGTCGACCCGGTGCTGCGACGCGCCGACGGCGGCACTCGTCAGGATCGGCACGACCGGGGCCGACGGCAGTGTCCGGCGCGCGGCCTCGAGCAGGCGCGCGTCCGGCTCGAGGCGGTCGACGACCGGCCAGTTCGCGCGGAGGTCCACGTACACGGCCTCGCTCCCGACGACGAGCGTCCCAGGCTCCGGCCCGCCTGCCAGCCCCACGTGGAGCACAGCGGACACCGGCTGCCATGCGAGCCTGCGAGCGGTCGCTGCGGCGGCTTCGACCGGACCGACACCGCAGACCAGCCCGTCGCAGCGGCAGAGCTCGGCGGGGGTCGCCGCGACGAGGAGCACCATCGTCGTAACGGTACGACACTCGCCCGCCCACGGTGACGGCCCGGACGAGGCGGGCCGTCACCGTGCCGCATGTGAACGTTCTTCTACGAGTGTGCCGTCCTTCGCCTCGTCGAGAAGACCGCCACCGCGGCGAGCAGCGCCATCCCCAGAGCGCTGCCCGCGCCGGCGGCGAAGGCCGACCAGTCCAGGCCCCCGTCGGCGACCGACGCCGCCGGCGTTGTCGTGTACGCAGGAACCGTCGACGCGTCGGACCGAACCAGCGGCGCCTTCGGGAGATCGGGGATCGTGGGGGACGAGGCGACGACGATTCGCTCGCGCGGCTCGCCCCGAACGGGGAGAATGGACGTCTCGTCGAGCCGGCGCTGGACTGCCCGCTCGAACACATCCGGCACCGGCTGGGCGACGAGCCCGATCGGCTCGCGCAGCTCGCCCTGCACCGGCAGGGCCGCGATCGCCCCGGCGCCAGTCGTGCCTCCGTCTCCAACGTCGAGCACCGCGAGCGAGCTGGGGGCCAGCACGACTGCAATCGCGCTGGTCACCGCGACGACCGCTGTGAGCCTCTTGAAGATCATCTGGATCCCTCCTTCTGCCGTGGGGAACTTCATGTCTCGAGGTTGAGCGAGCCCCCCTTCCCGTCGTTCGCGTTCGCGACACCCGAATGTGACGTCCGTCACACTCCACAGATGCACGATCGCCCACCCGCGACGGTTGCTCGAGGGGGTTCCCGAGGCGAGCCGACGCCGGTTGCTCTCCGCAGCCAGGCGTCGGGCGTTCGGTCGGGGCGAGGTCGTGTTCCACGACGGCGACCCTGCCGACGCACTCCATCTCGTCGTCCGGGGCCGCTTCGCGATTCGCATCGTGACCCCGCTCGGGGACACCGTCACGCTCGCGCTTCGGGGGCCCGGCGAGTCGTTCGGCGAGCTCGCGGTCGTCTCGGACGAGCCATACCGCTCGGCGACGGTCGAATCGCTCGACGTCGGCGAGACCCGCGCGATCCGCAAGCCCGACCTCGACGCTCTCCGGCGGGAGCACCCTCACGTCACGGAGCTGCTGATCGCGCTCCTCGCCGACGAGATCCGGGCCACGAACGAACGGCTGGTCGAGGCGATCACCGTCGATGCCGGACGGAGGCTGCTGCGCCGGCTGCTCGACCTCGCCGCCGATGCGGGCGACGAGCCCTTGCGGATCACCCAGGTCGAGCTCGCGAGCCTCGCCGGTACCTCGCGGGCAACCGCGAATCGCGTGCTCCGCGCGGAGGAGCGACGCGGCACGCTCCAGCTGACGCGTGGGCAGATCGACGTGCTGGACCGCAAGCAGCTCGAACGACGAGCGCGTT
>JBPCLB010000189.1:0-8950 GCA_051003695.1 Gaiella sp.
GAGGAGCCCGACGCCGTGCTCGTCTACGGCGATACCAACTCCACGCTCGCGGGCGGGCGTGCGGGACAGGCCGCCGGCATCCCCGTCGTCCATGTCGAGGCGGGGCTTCGCAGCGGGGACCTCGAGATGCCCGAGGAGCGGAACTGAATCGAGCTCGACCGGCCGTCTGCCCTCCTGCTCTGTCCCGACGAGCGCTCTGCCGAGATGCTCCGCGCCGAAGGAGTCTCGGGGCAGATCGAAGTCGTCGGTGACGTCATGGCGGACGCGACGATGCTGCTCGCTCCACGCGCGCGTGCCCTGGTGGAGCCGCCGCATGCGCCGGGCAGCTACCTCGTCGCGACGGTACACCGGGAGGCAAATGTACGGCCCGAGCGACTCCGGAGGATCGCGGAGGGGCTCTCCCGACTCGACGAGGCGGTCTGCTTTCCGGCACATCCGCGAACCCGCCAGACGCTTGCGAAGCACGGAATCGGGCTGGGCGCGAAGGTCGAGCTGCGAGCGCCGCTCGGGTACCTCGCGTTTGCGTCGGCCGCCTCGCAGGCGCGGGTGATCCTGACCGACTCGGGCGGGCTGCAGAAAGAGGCCTACTGGTACCGCATTCCCTGCGTGACGCTGCGACCGAGTACCGAGTGGGTCGACACGGTCATGGCCGGCGCGAACGTGCTCGTCGACGACGATCCCGACGCGCTCGTCGCGGCGGTCGGGTCGGCGAGATTCCCCGATGACGCTCCGACGCTCTACGGCGACGGGCGAGCGGCTGGCCGGATCGCGGACGCGCTGCTCTCGCTGCGCGCCGGTTGAGCCCACGACGCCGGTGGCTGCTGGCGCGAGTCGACGAGATGCAGCGGCCGGCTCGACACCAGCCGCAGCCGCCGGGGAGCCCTCTGCCAGCCGGCCTCGAATCCGCTGAACCCGCTTCGCGCTGTCATCCTGATTCGGAGGTTCGGCCGAACGAGAATAGGCCGCATCCCCCGTCCGGGTGAGCCGCGGCCGCGCTTGACTCGTGGGTGGGCGGGAAGGGGACGGCTCTTGCGAGCCGCGAAGCTGGCCCTTCAGGATCTGTCACGCCGCAGGCGGACCCCTTGCAAGCAAGGCGAAGCGTTACGATTGCCCGCCGTGAGCAGACCCGAGACAGCTGCCGAGCCTCCCGCGGCCGCTCAGCGCTCGTACGACGTCGCAATCGTGGGGGCGGGCTACGTCGGGGTACCACTCGCGCAGGTGTTCGCGGAAGCTGGGCGGACGGTTCTTCTCCTCGACGTCGACGTCGAGCGGGTCGCGCAGCTCAATCGCGGTGAGAGCTACATCGAGGACGTCACGTCGGCCGCGCTCGGCCGGTTGGTGGACGAGAGGAAGCTCGAAGCCTCGACCGACTACGACCTCTTGCGGGGTGCCGACGCAATCCTGATTGCGCTGCCGACACCGCTCTCGAAGCAGCGTGAGCCGGATCTCTCGATCGTGCGCGCAGCGACAGCCGAGATCGCGACCAGGCTCAGACCCGGGCAGCTCGTCGTGCTCGAGTCGACGACGTATCCTGGGACGACGCGTGGCGAGTTGCTGCCGATTCTCGAGCGCGGATCGGGGCTGGTCGCGGGTCGCGACTTCCACCTCGCGTTCTCGCCCGAGCGCGTCGACCCGGGTCGCACCGACCACACGACGAGGAGTGTTCCGAAAGTCGTGGGCGGGATCGACGCGGCCTCGACGGAGGCCGCGGCAGCGCTCTACGGCGGGGCTATCGACAGCGTGCACCGGGTCTCCTCGCCCGAGGCGGCCGAGCTGACGAAGCTGCTCGAGAACATCTTCCGCTCGGTCAACATCGCACTCGTCAACGAGCTCGCGCAGCTCTGCGACCGGATGGGGATCGACATCTGGGAGGTGGTCGACGCCGCAGCGACGAAGCCGTTCGGGTTCATGCCGTTCCAGCCCGGGCCGGGGCTCGGCGGTCACTGCATTCCGATCGATCCCTTCTACCTCACCTGGAAGGCGCGTGAGTACGACTTCGCGACCCGGTTCATCGAGCTCGCCGGCGAGGTCAACCAGAACATGCCGTACTACTGCCGCTCGCGCGTCTCGCAGGCGCTGAACCACGGGGCGCGCAAGTCGCTCAACGGCGCGCGAGTCCTCGTGCTCGGCGTTGCCTACAAGGCGGACATCTCCGACATGCGCGAATCGCCGGCGGTGAAGCTGATCGAGCTGCTGCGCACTGCAGGCGCCGACGTGAGCTACCACGACCCGCATGTGCCGTCGTTCGCCGAGCACGACCTCGACTTGGGCTCCGTCCCGCTCGATCCCGGCGCCTACGACGCGGTCGTGATCGCGACCGCGCACTCGACGATCGACTACGCCAAGCTCGTCGACGACGCAGCTCTCGTCGTCGACCTCCGCAACGCGACCGGCAAGGCGGGGATCACGAGCGAGAAGGTCTGGAAGCTGTGATCCGCGTTGCCCACGCCGGTGTCGGCGGCTGGGGCAAGAACGTCGTGCGGGTGCTGGGCGAGCTCGCCGACCTCGCCTGGATCTGCGACACCGACGACGCGCGTCGCGGTGAGTACGCCGCTCGATACGCGACGTCGCGCACCGGCGCGACTCTCGACGAGGCGCTCGCCGACCCTTCCGTCGAAGCGGTCGTGATCGCGACCCCCGTTCCGACCCACTACGCACTCGCGAAGCGCGCGCTCGAGGCCGGCAAGCACGTGTTCGTGGAGAAGCCGCCTGCGATGCGGGGCGAGGAGATGGAGGAGCTCGTCGCGATCGCGGTCGACCGAGGGCTCGTGCTGATGCCGGGTCACCTGCTCCTCTACCACCCCGGCCTCCGCAAGGTGAAGGAGCTCGTCGACGACGGCGTCCTCGGGGACGTCGCCTGCGTCTACGGCAACCGCCAGAACCTCGGCGTGATCCGCTCGAACGAGAACGCGCTCTGGTCGCTCGGCGTCCACGATCTCTCCGTGATCCTCTGGCTCCTGGGCGAGGAGCCGAGCGAGGCGGTGGCCCACGGGGTCGACTACCTGCAGGAGGGGATCGAGGACGTCGTCTTCTGCTTCCTCCGCTTTCCGTCGGGGAAGATCGCACACATGCACCTGTCATGGCTCGATCCGCACAAGATGCGAAAAATGACGGTGGTCGGACGGGAGAAGATGGCCGTCTTCGACGACATGGAGCTCGAGCGCAAGGTCACGATCTACGACAAGGCGCCGTGGGAGCCGAGCGAGACGTACGGCGAGTGGCGTACCCGCACCGGCGACATCTTCAGCCCGAAGATCGCAAACGACGAGCCGCTGCGGCTCGAGCTCCAACACTTCCTCGGGCTCGTCGCGGAGGGCCCCGGCGAGCATCGCGAGGCACTCGACGGGCTCGCCGTCGTCCGGACGCTCGACCGGCTCACGGAGAGCCTTCGCAGCGGTGCACCGGCGTGAGCGTCGAGATCCATCCCACCGCGATCGTCCATCCCGGCACGGTGCTCGGGGCGGGCGTCAAGGTGCTCGAGTACGCGGTCGTCGGCAAGCAGCCGGTTCTCTCGCCACGCTCGACCGCCACCCTCGAGCCGCTCGGGCCGACCGTGATCGGCGAGGGCACGATCGTCTCGACCGGCGCGATCGTCTTTGCTGGCTCGCGGATCGGCGAGCGCGTGATCCTGGGCGACCAGTCGTGCGTGCGCGAGCGGGTCGAGCTGGGGAACGACGTCGTCCTCGGCCGAGGATCGCTCGTCGAGAACGACACGACGATCGGAGCAATGACCAGGATTCAGGCCGATGCGTACATCACCGCCTACTCGACGCTCGAGGAACACGTCTTCGTGGCGCCGTGCGTCGTGACCACGAACGACAACTACATGGGTCGCACCGACCGACGCTTCGGCGAGATCAAGGGGCCGACGATTCGCCGCGGCGCGCGCATCGGCGGTGGGGCGATCCTGTGCCCCGGGGTCGAGATCGGCGCGGAGGCGTTCGTCGGCGCCGGAGCCGTCGTCACGAAGGATGTCCCGGCCGGGGTCGTCGTGGTCGGGAGCCCGGCACGCGTGCTGCGCGACGTCCCGGACGACGAGCTCCTCTCGGGCTAGTCACCCCGAGTGCGGCCCCGGCGCTTGCCTCAGCCGCTCGCCCTGACGATCGACAGCCGATAGCCGACCGGCCCTGCCTTGGTGGCGAGCCTCGCGTGCAGGTAGTGCCGCCCCGTTTGCAGGGCCGTCCACGCCAGGCGTTGCCGGGCGCCGGCCGCGGTCGAGGCGACAACCGGTCGTTCCCGACCTCCGGGTTCGGTGATCGACGTCGTTCCGGGACGCCAGATCGCGAGCTGGAAGTCGCCCGAGCCCGCCGGTGCCCCGAGCGACGCGTACAGTCGGTCGCCACGCGTCAGGTGAACGGCGTAGACGTCGTCGCCGTCGTCCCAGTAGTCGAGTGTCGCGCGAGTGCCCCGGCTCGTCCTGCCAGGCGCGAAGTAGAGCGGATACGCGTCGAGCCCGGCATCGTCGTTCGGCTCGTTCGCGTCGGGCGGTGGGAGCGGACCCACCACGAGCGCGTCGAGCGCCGCTGCTCCGTCGAGCTCCCCCCAACCGGTGAACGAGTCGCGCCCCGGAGGGCAGAGCGTGCACCCGGTGGCGGCCGAGGCGTCTCGAGCGGAGCGTGTCATGAGCACCGCGACCTGTTCGGGGCGGAGCCCGGGGCGCGTGGCGATCAGATTCGCGGCGACGGCGGTGACCTGTGGCGCGGCGAACGACGTCCCCTCCGGTCTCCGGAAATCGTTGCTCGCACACCGCGTGTAGCCCTGGTCGCGGCAGCCGCGCCGCGTGGACGTGAGTGACCGCGGGAAGGTCGACGCGATCCCCTCGCCGGGTGCGGCGATGTCGTTGTGGACAGGATCGCGGTTCGAGAATCCCGGCGCCGCGCCCTGCCGGCCAAGGGCACTCACGCCGAGCACGTGCGGAAGCGCAGCGGGGTAGCCCGCGTACGGCCATGGCTCGTGTGGCGCCTGATCGCCGTTGCCAACCGCAGCGACGACGAGCACTCCGCGCGCGACGGCGTATCGGATCGCCTCCGCCTCGTGTCGCGAGAACGTGTCCCGGGAGACGTCGCCCGGGTCGCGCAGGCCGCTCAGGCTCATGCTCACGATCCGCGCGCCTCTGTCGACCGCCCAGCGGATCGCCCGTGCCTCGGCCCGAACCGAGATCGACCCCTCGTCGCCGACGACCTTCGCGACGAGCAGCTCGGCCGAGGGCGCGAGACCGGCAATCCCGATTCCGTTGTCGAGGCCCGCAGCGATGACCCCTGCGACGACCGTGCCGTGGCCCCTCGTGTCGTTCGCACTCCCACCGACGAAGCTCTTGGCCGCGACGATCCGTCCCGCGAGGTCGGGGTGCCCCAGGTCGATCCCGGAGTCGATCACCGCGACCCGAACGGGCGCGAGCGGAGGCAGCGTCGTCCAGGCCGCGAGTGCCCGCGTCCGCTCCAGGTACCACTGCGTGGGAGCGAGTGGGTCGGTGGGCACGAGCCCCGGTCGGTTGCCCGCGCCGGCCGTGGTGGTCGCGAGCAGCACGAGCGCTGCAGCGACCAGAGCTCGTCTCACGCGGCGGAGCCGACGACGCGCACGGTCAGCGCAGGGCCGACGAGGCCGGGTGCCGCGAGCCGGTAGGTGGCGAGCTCCGTGGGACGGAGATCGACGCTGAACGCCCCGTTGGCGTCGAGCACGAGATTGGCGGACGGCTTCCAGACGCCGTCGATCAGGCGCTCCAGGAGCACTCCGTCGACATGGCGCGCGAGGCCGGTGAGCTTCAGCTTCGTGCCTGCCTTGACGGGGCCGACGACGCGGTCGAGTCTCAGGATCCCGATTCGGAACGACGAGGAGCGAAGGCCGAGCTTCGCGCGAACGTCGGTGACACGCAGTTCGACGGCGCTGCCGGAGACCGTCGTCACCCGAAGAGCCGCGGGCCGACCCGCGGCCCCTGCGACGACAGCGGCATCCACGACCGGACCTGTGACACCGAGTGCCCGCGCGAGCGCTGCCGGGCCGAACGCCGTCGGCGCCCAGCGGTGGTTGGGCGAGAACTCGTCCCAGGGATCGTCGACCGCCTGGAGATACGGGACCGCGCTGCCGAACACGTCGGCGGCGCTCGCGGTGCGACCACCGCTCGAGGACGAGTAGAACGCCGTGATCGGCGCGCCCCCGTAGGTGAGGATCTCTCCCTTCGTCTCGCGCACGGCTCTCGTCGGGCCTGGGGCCTCACGCGCGATTCCGTAGTACACCTGGCTGCTCCAGTCCGACGTGAGGTCGTACGAGCGGCCGTTCACGAGCCGCGCGACAGCGTAGGTCCGTGCCGCGACTGCCTGGGCCTTGAGCGCCTCGAGCGGCCAGTCCTTCGGCATCTCACCGGGCACCACCCCGAGCAGATACGTCTCGAGCCCGACGACGTTCACGAGCTCGAGTCGGCCATCGATCTCGTCGACGCGGAGCTCTCCCCGGTACCCCGTGTCGCCGGCCGAGAGCGTGCCGTGCTTGCCGGGGCGGAAGAGAAGGGGACCGGTGAGGACGACCTGCTTCCCCTGCTTGCCGACCGGGAGGCGAAGGCCCGGACCCACCTCGATCGACCCGGCCTGCAGCGGCCACGTCTTGCCGGCGCCGTCGACGACGTCGAAGCGCTTGCTCGACGAGATCGCGACCTGCTGGACCCCCTGCCCGACGAGCACACGAACCCGCGGCGGTGTGGGTGCCGCGGTGGCGAGCTCCACACCGGAGTAGTAGTGCTTGAGGATCGTGCGGTAGTCGCGTCCCGCCCGCGCCTGGCCGTAGGCGCCCCATTGGCTCATCCCGACGCCGTGTCCCCACCCCCCACCGCTGAGGACGAACACGGGCGCCGGCGGCGCGGCCGGCGGTGTGGCGGGCGTCCCAGCCGAGGCCGCGCCCGCGAGGGACGCACACGCGAGGGCGAGCGGGAGCAGAAAGTGCCGCATGAGAGATCAATCGGCGTGAAGCGCTAGCGCTTGAGCCTCGTCCTTTCGGCCGCCTGACTCATCCGGCGAGCCTGGCCGCGTACTGCTCGTCGTAGTAACGACGGTAGTCGCCGGACTTGATCGGCTCCCACCACGCACGATTGTCGCGGTACCACGCGACGGTCGTCGCGAGTCCGGCCTCACCGAAGGAGTGCTGAGGTCGCCATCCGAGTGCACGAAGCTTCCCGTCGTCGACCGCGTAGCGCCGATCGTGCCCGGCGCGATCCTCGACGTGGCGGACGAGCGCGGGGTCGGCGCCGGTCAACTCGAGGATGCGGTGGGTGACCTCGAGGTTCTCGTGATCCTCACCGCCCACGTTGTAGATCTCCCCGGGGGCGCCCTCCCGCAGCACGAGCTCGATCGCGGCCGAGTGATCCTCGGCATGGAGCCATTCCCGCACCTGCTTGCCGTCGCCGTAGACGGGCAGCGGCTCGCCCTCCAGTGCGTTCGTCACGAACAGCGGGACGAGCTTCTCCGGATACTGGTTAGGCCCGTACGTGTTCGCCCCCCGTGTGATCGAGGCGCGCACCCCGTACGTGCGCACGTAGGCCAGCACCTGCAGGTCGCCACCGGCCTTCGCGGCGCTGTACGGGCTCGATGGTCGCAACGGATCCGTCTCGAGCGCGCGCCCACCGGCCTCGAAGTCCCCGTAGACCTCGTCCGTCGAGACCTGGACGAAGCGTGCCCCGGTCGCCCGGGCCCACTCGAGCAGGGTCAGCGTCCCGAGCACGTCCGTGTGCACGAACTCCTCGGGGCCGAGGATCGACCGGTCGACGTGGGTCTCGGCCGCGAAGTTGACCACCGCGTCGCAGTCCGCGCCTGTGCTCGCGACGAGCGCCGGATCGGCGATGTCGCCGACCACCAACTCGACTCCGGTGCCCGCGAGGTTGGCCGGGTTTCCGGCGTACGTCAACTTGTCGAGGACGACGACGTTCTCGCCACGGGCGACGAGACGCTTGACGAAGTGCGAGCCGATGAACCCGGCGCCCCCTGTGACGAGCACGCGCATCCGGAGAAGGCTAGCGGCCGTTCTCGCGATCTGGACATGGGGCCAAGAGGCGTGCCCACCCTCCCCGTCAATCTCGGTCGCGCGCGAGAGCGACCCGTACCGGAACCCCGGCAACCGAGCGTTGCACATCGCCGACCGCGAGCCGCTCGACGATCCCGGCCTCGTCGTCCGGATGGACGACCACGACGACCTCGTCCGCCGCGAACTCCGCGAGCGCATCCTGGATCGCAAGGCGCACGTCGCCCTCGCCGGCAGCAGCCTCGATCGTGTCACCGGGAAGCTGCTCCGCGAGTCGCTGTGCTTCGGCCTCGGCTTGCGAGAACGCCTCTTCGTCGTTCGCGAGCCAGTCGAGCACCCCCTGGCGCACGACTGGCACGATCACCTTCACCTCGTCGACGTCTCCGCCGAGCCGCCGGCGCACGACGTCCTCGGCGTCGTCGACCGTCGAGACCACGAGGACGTTGCGACCCACGTGCGCTGTTCTCCCCGCAGACGCGGGCTTCTAACCGCGGACGAGCACGCGCGGGGAACGCGTATCGCGTCATGCTCGGTCGTCGGTCGAACGACCGCGGGTGCCGAGCGCCGCTGCGACCTCGGCCAGTTCCGCAGGGGCGGCGCCGAGCTCCTCGATGATCTCCTGGGCGATCACCTCGGGTGGTGGCAGGTTCTCGAGGTCCTCGAGCGACTCGTCGCCGAGCCACGTCAGGTCGAAACTCGCCTTGTCGCGCTGGAACGGCTCGTCGTAGTCGAACCGCTCGAACCGCTCCGACTCGACGCGGGCAGCTCGGTCGCACGCGCCGACGAACTCGGCGAGGTGCTCGGCGCGAAGCGGGTTCTGTCGAGCGTGAAGTGCATGTTGGTGCGCAGGTCGTAGACCCACAGCTCGTGCGTCCACGGCGTCTCCGAGGCCGGCTTGCGGTCGAAGAAGAGAACGTTCGCCTTCACGCCCTGCGCGTAGAAGATG
>JBPCLB010000190.1:0-5070 GCA_051003695.1 Gaiella sp.
CTTCTTCACGTCGCCCCCCCCTCTCCCCCCCCCCCCCCCCCCCGGGACGCCGGTCCAGGCGGATGTCACCGTCGCCGCCGACGTGGCGCGGCTGGTCGGGGACGCGGGCCTGGTCGACGTGCTCGTCAACAACGCCGGCGGGGGGATGGCAGACGACGTGCTCGAGATCGGCGAGGACGAGTGGGATACGGACCTCGCCGTCAACCTCAAGTCCGCGTTCCTCTGCTCGAAGGCGGTGCTGCCGGGCATGATCGAGCGCGGCTCCGGCGTGATCGTCAACATCGCGTCCGTGAACGGGCTGGCGTTCTTCGCGAACGAGCCGTACAGCGCCGCGAAGGCCGGCATGATCAGCCTCACGCGCAGTCTGGCCGCGCGGTACGGCCGGCACGGGATCCGCGCCGTCGCGATCGCGCCCGGCACGATCCGCACGCCGCTCTGGCAAGAGCGGGTCGACAAGGAGCCGGCGATCTTCGAGCGGCTCGTCCGCTGGTATCCGCTGCGCCGGGTGGGGGAGCCGGAGGACGTCGCGAACGCAGCCGCGTTCCTCGCTTCGGACGACGCGTCCTGGATCACCGGTGAGGTGCTGCGCGTCGACGGCGGCCTGCTCGCGGGGAACGCTCAGATGGCGCGTGAGCTCGTCGCGAACTTCTCCCCCGACGACACCTAGGTCCCTAGTGCTCGACGTTCTCGTTCGCGGCGGGCGCGTCATCGACGGCGCCGGCAACCCGTGGTACGCGGCGGATGTCGGGATCGAGGGGGATCGCATCGCAGCGGTTGGCCGGCTCTCTGGCCGCGCTGCTGCGCGCGTGATCGACGCGGAGGGCCTGTTCGTCTGCCCGGGGTTCACGGACATGCACACCCATTCCGATCTGCAGCTCCTCGTCAATCCGGCGCACGAGGCGAAGGTGCATCAGGGCGTGACGCTCGAGGTGCTGGGGCAGGACGGCCTCAGCTACGCGCCCGTCACCGACGAGGTGCTCGAGCAGCTGCGAGGGCAGCTTGCCGGCTGGAACGACGATCCGGCCGGCTTCGACTGGAGCTGGCGGACGGTCGCCGAGTACCTCGACCGGCTCGACGCGGACGGCATCGCCGTCAACGCCGCCTACCTCGCGCCGCACGGGACGATCCGCATGTGCGCTATGGGCTACGAGGACCGGGCGCCCACCGACGACGAGCTCGCGCACATGAAGCGGCTGCTCGCCGAGGCCCTCGAGCAGGGCGCGGTGGGCCTGTCGACGGGGCTGACGTACACGCCGGGGATGTTCGCGGACGACGACGAGATCGTCGCGCTCCTCGAGGTCGTCCGTGAGCTCGGCGGCTACTACACCCCGCACCACCGCAACTACGGGCGGCGCGCACTCGAGGCGTACGCCGCCTGCATCGAGATCGCCCGCCGTTCTGGGGTGCCGCTGCACCTCGCGCACGCACATCTCGGCTATCCGATCAACAAGGGCAGGGCGCCCGAGCTCCTCGCGATGATCGACCGGGCGCGTGACGAGGGGATCGAGGTCACCCTCGACACCTACCCGTACCTCGCGGGGTCGACCTACCTCCACGCGTTCCTGCCGAGCTGGATGCACGTCGGCGGCGGCGCCGCGACGATCGAGCGGCTACGTGACCCGTCCCTGCGGGAACGGCTGCGCGCCGAGATCGAGGACGAGGGCTCGGACGGGTTTCACGAGATCCCGATGGACTGGTCGATCGTCGTCATCGGCGGGGCGCGCGCGCCCGCGAACCAGGGCTTCACCGGGCTCTCCGTCACGGACGCCGCCGCTCGAGCCGGAGCGCGCCCGATCGACTTCATCTGCGAGCTGCTCGCAAACGAGAGCCTCGGCGTCTCCTGTGTCTCGCATTCGGGCAATGAGGAGAACGTGCGCACGACGATGGCGCATTGGTCGCATACCGTCGGCAGCGACGGGATTCTGGTCGGCGACCGCCCCCACCCGCGCTCGTACGGAACGTTCCCGCGCTACTTCGCGACCTACGTGCGGGAGCTCGGGATCCTCACGTGGGAGCAGGCCGTGCGGAAGATGACGTCGCTGCCTGCCCAACGGCTTGGGTTCCCCGACCGTGGCCTCCTGCGGCCGGGGATGGCGGCGGACGTGACGTGCATCGATCCGGTCACGATTCGCGACACCGCGACCTACGAGGAGCCCCGGCAGTTGCCCGAGGGCGTTCCGTACGTGATCGTCAACGGCGTCGTCGTGGTCGACGACGGCCGGCACACGGGATCGCTCGCCGGCCGCACGCTCAGGGCTCAGGGGCGAGTGCCACGCGAATCCAGTCGAGCGCATCCAGCCGCATGAGGCCGTAGTGGTAGAAGTCCGTGCGGCGCAGGCCGCGCTCGCGTGCCAGCTCGACCTTCGCGCGCAGGTCCCCGGGAGAGTCGCAGTCGGGTGTGCTCGGCCGAAGGACGACGGAGACGGCGAAGTCGCCGTACGCGTCGAGGTCGCCGCGGATGCGCCCCGGGTCGGCCGCGTAGCCGATCGCCTCGATCCCGTCACAGGCCGCTGCGACGGCGCCCACGTCGACCCCGAGCTGCCATGCGATGGACGGCGACGGCGCGCCGGTTGGGCGTCCGTCGGCATAGCCCTTGACCGCTCCGGAGAGGTCGATGAACTCGAAGCGGGTATCGCCGGCCGCCTCGGCGACCTCGCTGACGAGCGACGAGACGACCCGCTCGCGGGTAGCCAGGTAGCCGCCCAGCTCTGCATCGAGGAGGTCCCGGGCGAGCTCGTCGACGGGCCGTTCGGAGCCGTCTGCGAACACACGCTCGATCTCGTCCCGCACCACATTCCGCACGGCCTCGCCGTCGACACCGTTCGACCGGGCTGCCGCGAGGCAGTGTGCGCAGAAGCAGAGCCCGAGCAGGTACCGCACACGCGGCCCCAGCGGCACGAAGTAGCGCTCGTGGGCGTACCCGTGCTCGAGGAGGTGGTAGTGGAGCGACTCCGAGCAGATCGTCGAGACGCCGAGGCGCGCGATGTCCGCCGCGAGCGCGCACGCGAAGGCTCGCACGTCCGGGTGCGCCGGACAGAGGTCGGTCACGTAGCGGTCGCCGAAGGCGTTCTCCGGCGCGCAGTCCGGGTGCGCCGCGGCGAGCGCCCCGTTGTGGAGGAACACCGTCCAGGCGTGCACCGCGAGGCCGCGCCGCGCAGCCGCGTCGATCACCTCCGGCAGCACCCCCGACACCTCGCTGACGGGCGGGCGCAGCCGGCCGCGCAGCAGCGACGGGCCCGGCTCGAAGAACACCGCGCCGCTCTCGAGGAAGCGCACCTTGTGCAGCGGGTTGTGCGGGAAGACGTCGCGTCCGTCGTGGTATGCCGCGGCGACGGTGACGCCGCCCAGGCGCCCGCGGTGCTGGACGTTGTCGAGCATCGTCTCCACCCCCTCGTCCGCAAGGTCGGTCGCGAAGCAGAAGATCGAGCTCTCCATGCCTAGTGCGAGAGCCAGCCGCCGTCGACCGGCAGCGTCACGCCGTGGACGTAGTCGGACGCCGCCGAGCACAGGAAGACGGCCGCACCGCCGAGGTCGGAGGGCTCCGCCCAGCGCCCGGCCGGGATGCGCGCGGTGATCTCGGCGGTTCGCACGGGGTCGTCGCGCCAGATGCGCTCGTTCAGGTGCGTCATCACGTAGCCCGGGGCGATCGCGTTCACGTTGACGCCATGCGGCGCCCATTCGTTCGCGAGCGCCATCGTCAGCTGAGAGACGCCGCCCTTGCTCGCGGCGTACGACGACACATGGACTCCACCCTGGAAGCTGAGTAGCGACGCGATGTTCACGATCTTGCCGCTGCCCCGGGCAACCATGATCCGGCCGGCGAGCTGGCAGAGCGCGAAGGTCGCGGTGAGGTTCACCTCGATCACCTCGCTCCAGTCGGCGAGCTCGTGCTCGACGGCGTCGGCCGCGATCCCGATCCCGTGGCTGTTCACGAGGACGTCGAGCCCGCCCAGCCGCTCGGCCGCCTCCCCGAACCCCCGGCTCAGCTCGTCGCGGTCGGCGAGGTCCGCTCGGACTGCGATGCCGCCGAGCTCCGCCGCCGCTTCGTCGACGCTCGCGGAGCGACCGAGCAGCGCGACCGTCGCGCCTGCATCGACGAGCGCGCGTGCGAGCCCGCGTCCGATCGCACCGCCGCCGCCCGTGACAAGGGCGCGCCGGCCGCTCAGGTCGAAGAGACCGGCCACGCCGTAGGGTTTCTGGCACCGGCATCGCGGGCGCCGAGCTCGTACAGGATTCGCGCCGTCTCGCGATAGGACTCCTCGACGAGCTCGACCATCCGGTCGGGCTCCGGCACCCGCTCGAGCTCCACCGACACGGTTCCCGTATAGCCCGTGTCGAGGATCGCCCGCAGGTACTCCTTGATCGGCGTCACGCCGCGCCCGGGCGGCATGTCGCCGTGCACCTTTCCGTCGCAGTCGGACACGTGTACGTGCCCGATCATGCCGCCGAGAACGGCGACGTCGTCGAAGGACGCACCGGAGAGGTGGAGGTGCGAGACGTCGGCGTTACCCCTGACGAGGGGGTGGTCGACGTCGCGGACGAGCCGCGCGAGCTCGTGCACGCTGCCCGCAATCGCGTTCTCGAACGGCTCGAGCTCGATCACGAGCTCGATTCCCCTCGACTCCGCGTGCTGCGCGAGCTCGCGGAGATTCTCGACGACGAGACCGAAGATCTGCTCCTTCGTGAACACCTGCAGGTCGCAGTAGTACTCGCCGACGACGAACAGGACGTTCCGCCCCCCGAGGTATGCCTGCTGGTCGATGTACGCCCTACAGCGGTCGAGCGTGAACCGGCGCACGGCCGGCGTGAAGTCGACGAGGCCGAGCGCGATGCAGACGGCGGAGCGGATCGGCAGGCCGATCGAGGCGCACGTCTCCCTGATCAGCCGTCGCTCCTCGTCGCTCGTCGTCAACGGATCCTCGAAGACGTCGTACGCGTCGAATCCAATCTCCTTCGTCCTCGCGATCCCCTCGAGGACACCGAGGGCGGTGCCGTGCCAGGCAGAGCCGACGAGGCCCAGCTCGAGAGCGTCCGCCATCAGCGGGCGACGTGCGCTGCCCGCGCAGTGGT
>JBPCLB010000191.1:0-3295 GCA_051003695.1 Gaiella sp.
GCGGTCCTGGACGAAGACGAGCGGGAAGGTGACCGACACGCCGACCGACGCGATCATGTACGGGGCGAACCAGACGACGAGGTAGCCCAGCTCGGAGCTTTCCGGCGCGCCGTACGCCGCCCCGAGGACGGCACGGATGAGCTCACCCCCCGCGACTGCGAAGACACCGGTTACCGCCGCGACACCCATGAGCGCGACCCACGAGGCCGAATCCACGTGTCTCGCGACGCCGCGCGGGTCGAGACCCTCTCGCGTGACGGGAACAGCGGTGACGAGCCCGAGCGACCCAGCCGTGACCGCGACGAAGGCCGAGCCGAGGAGAAACGCGTACCCGAACGACGTCGCGGCCCCGACTCCGACGCGGCCGGCGAACACGAGGGAGACGAGATACACGGTTTGGAGCGCCAACGGTACGGTTGCTCCCCTTGCGAGCTCGACGATTCGCGTCCCCAGCCGAAGGCTTCCTGCCGCGATCCCGCGCGCGGGCATCCGCTCGCGCCAGGCGCGTCTCGCCAGGGACACCGCCGGGAACGCCGCCGCGATCGCCGCGTTGAGCGCAATCCCCCACCCGACGGCGACGACGCCGTCCTCGTCGATCCGAGCGAGGATCAGCAGCAGACCGAGCATGCTTCCGAGCGAGAAGCCGATCGCAGAGCGGACGTAGTCGTCGAGCGACGCAAGGGCACTTGCGCAGAGTCCTGCGTAGAACTGTCCGACCGCAGCCACGACGATCCACGGCAAGGTCTCAGCCGCCGCATGGCGCGCCGCGTCCGGCCCGAAGCCTGTGAGCACCGCGGCTGCCTGATCGGTGAAGATCATCCCGATCAGGACCAGCGGGAGCGCAATGATCCCGAGCGCGGCGCCGTAGGCCGCCGTCTCCGCAGCCAAGCGCCCGTCGTCGCGCGCGCGCGCGAGCCGCGGCAGCACGACGACGCGCGCCGAAGTCGCGGCGAGGGCGAGGACGACGAACACGCCGTAGGCCGCGAAAAACCCATCCGTCTCCTCGGTGCGCCCGAATTTCCGCGCGATGACCACCCCGACGACGGCGGCGAGCCCGGTCTGCACCGTGAGCGCCAACGCCGTCACGGCACCCGTGGCGAGCGAGCCGAGAGGCGAAGGCGTGCGCTTGCTCACCGACCCAAGAGGCCTATGCCCCTAAGCGCCGCATCGACGGTCCGCCGTCGGGCGCTCACCCCGAGTTGTGCGAGCGCGTGCGACGTCTGCTTCCACGAGTGAGCGAATGAGCTCCTCGAAGGTCACGGAAGGCGCCCAGCCCAGCTCCCGGGTGGCTTTCGACGCATCGCCGACGAGCCGGTGGTGCTCGGCCGACCCGCGATAGAGCTGGCTGTCGGTCGTGACGTGGTTGCGCCACTCGAGCCCGACCGTCCGGAACGCGCACTCGACGAGCTCCTCGACGGTGTGAACCTCACCGGTCGCCACGACGAAGTCTCCCGGTTCGTGGTGTCGGAGCATCGCCCGCATTGCGCGTACGTAGTCTTTCGCGCTACCCCAGTCCCGCCGGGCGGAGAGATCGCCGAGCACGAGCTGACTCTCGATCCCGAGCGAGATCGCCGCGGCCGCGCGAGCGACTTTACGCGGGAGAAACTCCACGGGCCGCAATGGAGACTCGTGGTTGTAGAGAATCCCGCACGAGACGAACATGCCATAGCGACGGCGGTAGGCACCCGCGATGAAATGCGCGTAGGCCTTCGAGATGCCGTACGGCGTCAACGGGGCCAGGGGAGTCGCCTCCGTCTGTGGCGACTCGAGCGGCTGCCCGAAGATCTCGCTCGACGACGCCTGGTAGACGTGCACCGTCGGGTCGGTGTTCCTCACCGCCTCGAGCAAGGACGTCGCGCCGAGCGCAGCGATCTCGGCCGTGAGCACGGGCTCGTCCCACGAGCGAGGGACGAACGACGGAGCGGCGAGATTGTAGACCTCGCTGGGACGGATCTCGCGAAGCAGGGCGGCCAGGCCCGCGGTGTCGAGGAGATCGGCCTGAAGCAGCACGACCCGACCCGTGACGTTCGCGAGGTTCCCCGCATAGTCCGCCGGCGGTCGCCGCACGATCCCGAAGACCTCGTCTCCGTCGTCCAGCAGCAGCTCCGAGAGGAGCGCTCCGTCCTGTCCTCCGATCCCGGTGATCGCGGCCACCCGTGGCATCGGGCGACTCTACCCGGGCGCTCGATCGACACACCCGGCGCGATGGCGGCGAAGCAGCCGGGTCGGCGCGGTACGCTTGCTCACCGACGCGGGAGGGACGGGCTCATTTCACTCAACACGATCTGGACAGAGAGCGATCTCGAAGGAGTGCGCGACGAGTTCGCGGACGTCTACGGTGGCCGCACGGTGCTCGTCACGGGCGCGGACGGGTTCATGGGCTCGCACCTCACCGAGGCACTGCTCGAGCTCGGCGCCACCGTCCACGCCTTCGTCCGTGCCACCTCGAGTGGTGCGCTGAACAACATCGGGCATCGGCGCGCGGAGCTCAAGGTGCACTTCGCCGATCTCACGGATCGCACGTCGGTCGACTATCTCGTCCGGGAGCTCAAAGGCGCGCCTGATCGACCGTATGTCTTCCATCTCGGCGCCCAGGCGCACGTCGGCGAGTCGTGGCACCGCCCCTACGAGACGGTGATGGCGAACACCGTGGGGACGCTCAACCTGCTGCAGTCGATCGTCGACTGGGGGCTCGAGCTCGAGAAGTTCGACACGGCCGGGACCTCGGAGGAGTACGGCAACGTCCGCGACGACGTCTCGCATCACCATGATTTCGACGACGCCGGCTCGCTGATCCTGAACGAGCGCTCGCCGATCAACCCCAAGTCGATCTATGCGACCGCCAAGGTCGCGGCCGACTTTCTCACGATGAACTACTACGACGGCTACGGGTTGCCCGGCGTCGTCACTCGGATGTTCAACAACTACGGCCCCCGGCAGAATCCCCGCTACGTGACCGGCACGATCGTCACGCAGGCCCTCACGCGGCCGATGATCGAGCTCGGTGCGCTCGATCCCCTGCGCGACTTCTGCTTCTGCACCGACGGCGTCCGCGGGCACCTCACCGTCGCGGCGCACGGGCTTCCGGGCGACGTGTACGTGTACGGACAGGGTGACAACATCTCGATGGCCGACTGGGCCGACCTGATCGTCCGCACCGGGGTCGAGCACGACTTCTGGCCGGACGACAGACACGTCGTCACGACGGAGGCCCGTAAGCGACCCGGCTCGAGCGACGTGATGGCGCTCCGGGTCGGACACGAGAAGCTCACGCGCGAGACCGGTTGGCTGCCGA
>JBPCLB010000192.1:0-5712 GCA_051003695.1 Gaiella sp.
CCCGTAAACGGATGTGGTCTCGCGCCACTCGGCGCCGACGTAGCGAGAGGCGGAACCGAGCTCGGTCTCGGCCGGTGGGTCGAGGTAGGGGTTGCCTCCCTCGACCGCGATGCGTCCGTACCCCCAGTACGTCCAGGCGTCGGTCGAGAGGAGGAGTGGAGCACCGAGCGGCATCACCTGCACGACGACCGCCACCGCAGCGACCGCGGCAAGCCGCGAGGCTCCGCTGCCGCGGAGCAGAACCAGTGCGATCGCGTACGCGGCCGTGGCGAGCACCAGGAGCAGCGCGAACCCCCATGCGGTTCCGACCGTCAGGTGCCGGCCGTCGCCGGGCGCGACGGCGGAGCCGCGCGGCCAGGCACGCAGGCAGGCCGCGCCGACGGATGCGACGAGCGCAAGCGCCGCGCCTGCGAGCACCGGGCCACGCGCAGGGCTCACCGATTGGGCGGCTGCGAATCGCCGGCGGGCGGCGCGTCCTCGGTCGCCTCCTTCGGCTCCGGCTCGGCGGGCGCGGGAGTAGACGGCGCGACGTAGTACGGGTCGTAGCTCAGGGTCGCAGGGCCTCGCTCCCATCGAGCGTACACCGCCGGTTGCCGGGGCTCGGGAAACGCGCGGGCCGGCCGCGACGCGAGCGCGGGCGCCATGAACCGACGCCAGATCTCGGCGGGGAAGCTGCCCCCCGAGACCGCGATCCCGTGCACGTTCGCCATCGGGATCTCACCACGGGTGTACCCCATCCACACCGCCGTCGCGAGGTCTGGTGTGTACCCCACGAACCAGGCATCCGCGTGCTCGTCGGTCGTCCCGGTCTTGCCTGCGGCCGGTCTGCCGAACGAGGCGCGCGTGCCCGTGCCGTACAGCATGTTCTGCTCGAGGATCTCGGTCACGGCCGCTGCGACTCCGTCCGGGACGACGCGCGTCCGCTTCACGCGGCCGACGCCCGCGGCGGTGTCCACCTTGCCGTTGGGCAGCACGACCCGGCGGATCGCGGTCGGCTCGGAGTAGATGCCCCCCGCCGCGAGCGTCGCATACGCCGACGCCATGTCCAGCGGTGAGACGGCTATCGAGCCGAGCCCCATCGCCGGGACGAAGCGCCCACCGACCGTAAGCGGCGTGCGGACGCCGAGCAACCGCGCCATTGCCCCGACCTTCTCCGGCGTCACGTCGAGCGTCAACTGCGCGTAGACGGCGTTGTCGGAGCGAAGGGTGGAGCGGCTGATCGAGCTCCAGCCGTAGTAGCTCGAGTCGTAGGTCTTGACGCACCACCACGACCCGGACGGGTCCTCGCAGCTGCCGTTCTCCCGTACCCGGTACGTGAACGGGGCCGAGACGTAGTAGGTGGTCTCGGGATCGATCCCCCGGGCGACCGCTGCTGCGAGTACGAAGGTCTTGAAGGTCGATCCGGGCTGGCGCCTGGCCTGCGACAGCAGATTGAACTCGTTGTTGGCGCGACCGGGGACAACCGCCGTCATCGCCCGGATCGCGCCGTTGCGCGGGTCGATGGAGATCAGCGCAGCAGCCGGATCCGCACGCTCGGTCAGCGTCCCCCGGATCGCCTGCTGTGCCAGCCGCTGCCACCGGGGGACGATCGTCGTGTACACGCTGAGGCCGCCCGAGCGAACGGTCTCGACACCGTAGGCCCGGATCAGACGCTCGCGCACGTAACTGAAGAAGTACGGCTCGCGGATCTCGCGATAGAGCCTTCCCGGCTTCAACCCGAGTGACGGGGAGCCCGCCGCGAAGTCGTGCTCCCGCCGGCTGATCACACCCTGGACGAGCATCGCGGCGAGCACCTGGTCGCGTCGTGCGACCGCCCGCTCGGGCTCGAGAAACGGGTCGTAGGCCGACGGCGCCTGGGTCAGACCGACGAGCAATGCGGCCTCGCGCAGCGAGAGCCGCTTCGCGGGCTTCGAGAAGTACGTCTGCGCCGCCGCCTCGATGCCGTACGCGAGGTTCCCGTAGTACACCGAGTTCACGTATGTGGCCAGGATCTTTCGCTTCGTCCAGGCGTCGTCGAGCTTCACCGCGAGGCACGCCTCCTTGACCTTCCGCTCGACGGTGCGCTCACGCGAGATGTAGAGGTTGCGCACGAGCTGCTGCTTGATCGTCGAGCCTCCCTCGACGAAACGTCCTGCGAGGAGGTCTCGCCACAACGCGCGGGCGATGCCCTCGGCGTCGACCCCGTTGTGCTCGTAGAACCGCTGATCCTCGATCGCCACGGTCGCGCGGGCAACCCAGGGCGAGACCCGCGACAGCGTGACGACCTGCCGGTTTCGCTCGGCCGGAATCGAGCCGAGCAGCGACCCGTCCGCCGCGTAGACGAACGTGTTCTGGCCGATGCTGATCTGCCTCAGCGCCGCGAGGTCGCAGGAGGAGCCAAGCGCGTAGACGGCGCTTCCCGCGGCGACCGCACCGACGACCGCGATTGCTGCGAGTACGAGGGACAGCACGAGCAGAGAACGTCCTCCGCGACCACTTCGCCGGCGCCGCCGAGCCGGTGTCCGCTGTGGCGGGCGGCGCGGGCCTGGGCGCCTCGTCGGGCTCATGGGGCGATCGTAGCCGGGGCCGGACGTGCCTTCCCGTCCCGTGGCCGACAATGCGCGACATGAGCCCGTTGCGTGTCTTCGTTCTGAGCCGGATCGCGTTGTGGGCGCTCGCCGCCCTCACCCTGCTCGCCTTCGAGTCGAAGCTCAACCCCGCCCGCAGGCGCTGGGACAGCGACCGGCTACACGAGCTGGGGCCGCTGGTCGACGTCTGGGCGCGGTGGGACAGCGAGTGGTACCTGCGCATCGCCGAGCACGGCTACACCTGGCCATCCAGCACGCCGGCGTTTCCGCCGCTCTACCCGCTCGTCGTCGGCGTGGCCGGACGGGTGCTCGGCGGGCACTATCTCCTCGCAGGCGTCCTCGTGTCGCTCGCGGCCGCGGCGGTCGCGTTCGTGCTGCTCCACCGGCTCGCCCGCGCGCACCTCGGGGACGACGCTTCGGGGCGGGCAGTGCTGTACCTCGCGCTCTTTCCCACCTCGCTCTTCCTGGGGGCTGTCTACGCCGAGTCCTTGCTGCTCGCGCTCGCGCTCGGCGCCTTCCTCTGCGCCGAGCGAGGAAGGCTCGGGTGGGCCGGGATCCTCGCGGGACTCGCGGGGCTCACCCGGGTCCAGGGACTGGCGCTCGTCCTCCCGCTCGCGATCTTTGCGTGGCGGGACGTCCGGCGCGGTCCTGCGGTCGTCTCCGGTGTGCTCGTGCCGTTGCTGCTCTTCGCGCTCTATCCGATCGTGCTCGCCGTCCAGATCGGCCGGCCGCTCGCGTTCCTCGAGGCGCAGCGGGAGGGTTGGGAGCGGGAGCTGAGCCCGCTCGGTCCGCTCGGCGGGCTCGTCGAGGCGATCACCGAACGGGAGCTCGTCGAGCTCGGCTTCGCGGCACTCATGCTCCCGCTCGCCGTGGTCGCCTGGCGCAGGCTCGGAGCCCCGTACGGTCTCTACGCACTCGTCGCGCTCGCCCTCCCGATGTCGGTTCCGTCCCAGCGGCTCGGCGGTCTGTACTCGTTCCCGCGGCTCGCGCTCGCCGCCTTCCCGTGCTTCCTCGCCCTCGCCGTGCTCGGGCGCAACCGTCGCGTGCACGTCACGGTCGTCGCGGTTCTCGCGACCTGCCTCGCCGTGTTCGTGGTTCGATGGTCGCTGTGGTACTGGGTCGCCTGATGGTGGTCTCCCGTGGCAAGCTCATCGGCTGGCTCGGGCTCGTCGGGGTGCTGGCGGCGCTCTCCTACGGTGCCAACCTGGCCGACCCCGGCGACCCTGACCGCGACATCCTCTATCGCTGGTCGACCGCGATCGGCGGGCTGATCCAGTACGCCGTGATCGCCGTGATCGTCCTCCTCATCGCGCGCGGCCTGTCGCCTGCGACGCTTGGTCTACGGCGGCCGGCCTCGTGGAGGGTCGCAGCCGGCCTGCTCGCCGCCTCGCTCGTGGCGGTCTTCGCCGTCGGTGCGATCCTGAACCAGTTCCTCGAGGCGGGAGAGGAGCAGGGGCTCGTGCCCGAGGAGTGGGACGCGTCTCGGGCAGCGCCGTTCGTCGCGAACTTCGCCGTCGTCGCGCTCGTCGCTCCGATCGTCGAGGAGCTCACCTACCGAGGGCTCGGATACGCCGCCGTGCGCGATTGGTTGGGTGCGACACCCGCGATCGTCGTCACCGCGCTCGCGTTCGGCCTTGCGCACGGGCTGATCGTCGCCCTGCCGATCCTGACCCTCTTCGGCGCGATCCTCGCCTGGCTGCGCCAGCGAACGGAGAGCCTCTATCCCCCGATCATCCTGCACGCCCTGTTCAACGGGATCGCGCTGATCGCCGCCGTCACGGTCGAGGCCGGCTGATGAGCGAACGATTCGCCGAGCTGCGCGAGAGCATCGCCGCCAGCGACGCACGCGTCGTCGCGGAGATCAACGAGCGATTGCGGCTCGTCGGCGAGCTGTGGACGCTTAAGCGCGAGCTGGGGCTCGAGCGGCTCGATCCTGATCGCGAGCGCAAGCTGCGGGAGGAACTCGCCGCCGTCAATCACGGGCCGCTCTCCGCAGAAGGCCTCGACGCACTCGTCACCGCCGTGCTCGACCTGACGAAGCGCGAGCTCCAGACGTGAAGCGAGCCGGCGCCTACGACTTGTCCGGAGGATCGTCGCCGACCGCGAACTCGTCCGGGTTGACGGTGTCGAGGAACCGACGAAACTCGCCCATGTCGATCTCGCCGAGGCCTCGCACGGTCTGTGCGCGCTCGAGGTCGGGCTCGTCGCCCTCGAACTCGACGCCCGATTCCTGGATCACGTCGTCGGCGGCGTAGATCCGCGCCTCGGCGCGCAGCGCGAGAGCGATCGCATCCGAGGTGCGGGAGTCGACCTCGATCTCGGTGCCGTTCCGGACGAGCGTGATCGACGCGTGGAAGGTGTCGTCGCGCAACTCCGTGACGGTCACCTTCGCGATCTCGCCGTCGAGCGACGAGACGATCGAGCACGCAAGGTCGTGGGTCAGCGGGCGCGCCGGATCGCTGCCCTGGAGCTTCATCAGGATCGCCGCCGCCTCCGAGTGCCCGATCCAGATCGGCAGGAAGGTGTTTCCGTCCGCCGTCTTGAGCAGCACGATCGGCTGCTTGCCGACGAGGTCGAAGCTCACGCCGTAGACCGTCATCTCCCGCACTGAGCTTCCATTGTACTGCGGCGCTAGCCGCCTTCGTGCTGACCGGCACCGCGGCTGTACGGGCACTATCCGGCTCGCCGAGGCTTGCTCGCCTCGCACAGATCCTTTCCCTTCGGGCCACGTCGATTCTGGCCCTCCCGGGCGCATGAAGCGCCCTTCGGGCAGCGGCCTTGGTCAGGCTCCTACGGAGGAGAGGCGCCGTTCGCGACGTAGACTCGCCGGCATGCGGATCAACGACGGAGCGGGCTACGGCGTCCGCCAAACCCTCGTGACCCCAGCCAAGCATGCCGGTTTCTCTCCAGGAGGGGTTCCCTGGGGGAACCTCCGGTTCCCCCAGCTTCAGGGATCCTCGCGAGCAGAAATCCGCTCGGCGGATCTCTGCTCTGCGCATCAGCATGGGCGATCCTGGACTCGAACCAGGGACCTCCGCCTTATCAGAGCGGCGCTCTAACCAGCTGAGCTAATTGCCCGCGGCTCGCGAGTCTACCGAAGCGCGCAGCGCTCGAGAGCGGCGGGGAGGCCGCCTCGCCTCTACAG
>JBPCLB010000193.1:0-3063 GCA_051003695.1 Gaiella sp.
TGGCGCCTGACCCGCGCTCCGGCGAGCCCGCTGTCGGCGCCCGCGGTCATCGGGTTGAACGTCTTCGTCGTGACGACGACACGCTCGCGCACTGCCGGCGCTCGCGAGGCGAGCCAGGCGCCGATGACCGCCTCGCTCCGGCCGCCGCCGTAGGCGTCCGCCGTGTCGAGCGTCGTGATCCCGAGCTCCAACGCGGCATCGAGCAGCGCGAACGCCTCCTCCCTCGTCGAGCCCTGCCCGAAGAAGGCAGGGGCCGACCCGATCCCGCCGAAGCTGCCGCAGCCCAGGACAACGCGGGAGATCTCGATTCCGCTGGTACCGAGAATGCGCGTCTCCACGACGCGAACAGTACGTCTGTCAGGCCACGGTCGCGAGCCGGTCCTTGCCCCCGTGCTTCGCCGCGTAGAGCGCGCGATCGGCGGCGCGGAGCAACGCCGTGGTCGTCGTGCCGTCGTTCGGATAGAGCGCGATGCCGAAGCTCGCCGTGGTCGCCCGCCCGTTCACCGAAAGCGACTTGAGCGCCGCCCGTAGCCGGTCGGCCACCGCAGTGGCGGTCTCGAGATCGGCTTCGGGGAGAGCGATTGCGAACTCGTCGCCGCCGAGGCGGGCAGCGACATCGCTCGCTCTCTTGCTCTCGCGAATCAGGCGAGCGAGTGCCTGCAGCATCGCATCACCCCGATCGTGACCCAGCGTGTCGTTGACGTGTTTGAGGTCGTCGCAGTCGGTGAGCACGAGTGCGAGCTGCGCGCGGCCACGCTCGGCACGTGCTATCTCCTCACCCATCCGCTCGTCGAAGCCCCGCCGATTGAGCAGACCCGTCAGGCTGTCGGTGACGGCCGCCCTCTGCTCCCGTCGCAACGCGTGTGCCACGTCGATCAGAGCCGCGATGTGTTGGCCGAGCAGCGCGGCCGCCTCTGCTTGTTCGGGCGCGAGGTCGATCGCCACATCCGAGCGGCCGACCAGCGTTCCGACGATCGAGCCGCCTACCCGCAATGGCAGCCACAGCAAATGGGGCGCCGGGTCGTCCGGTGCGACGATGCCCGCACCGGCGCCGTCGATCCGGCGACGACGGTATCACTCAACCCGCCCGCGATTGCGCTCGCGAGCCGTGACGCCGCGATCGGCGTGAGGGCCGAGTTGGGACGTCGCCAGAAGCTGGCGCTCGGGCCACTCGGCTTCGGGCCGAGATCGAGCTGAACCGCCTGGAGCTCGAGCAGCCGCCCCGTCGTTCTGGTCGCGAACTCGGTGAGTGCGCCGATCCCCCGCAGGCTGCTCGCATGCACGCAGATGTGCGCCAACGTGGACAGGTCGAGCGAGAGCGAGGCACTCATCCGGTCCATCACCTCCGTCAGGGCCGACACCAAGGGCTCGATCGCCTGCTCGGCGTCCGCAGGCAGCCCGACACCGAGCGTCTCGACGTTGAACGCTGCGAGGCCCCGATGCGCGGTCAGCGGCACCGCGAGCTCCGAGACGATCCCACCCATCGCCCCGATGTAATCCGCATCCGCCTGGACCACGGGCACGAACTGGGTCTCGCCGGTACGTAGGCACCGACCCATCACCCCCTGGCTCAGATCGAAGCCATCGCGAACCTGGTCGTATCCGTGTTGGGCGACGCACCATGCGAGCTCGTGGTCGAGCAGGTAGACGCTTGCGATCACCCCTGTGCCCGCCGTCGTGCAGAAGCGCCGCATCGCCGCGTCGACGAGCTGTCGTTCGTTCGACGCCACCCTGAGCTCGTCCACGGCGGCGATAGCGGCATGGCGCAGATGCTGGCTGTCGAGCACGAGGCCCGACGCGTTGCCGGCCGCGGGCGCGAGCTTTGAGAACGACTCCTCGTGCGTGGTCGTCGGCTCGGCGCCCACGAGCTCGGCCTGGACGGCGAAGAACGCGTCGACCACGGCGGGATCGAACTGAGTGTGACTTCCTTCGCGCACCATCTCGAGCGCGATGTCTGCCGGGTATGACGGCCGGTAGACCCTGTCCGTCGTCAGCGCGTCGAACACATCCGCGACTGTTGCGATCCGCCCTTCGATCGGGATCTCCGTTCCGGCGAGGCCGGCCGGATATCCGAAGCCGTCGAAGCGCTCGTGGTGCGTGAGCGCGATCGACGCGGCGAGATCGAGCAACTCGGAGCCCGCACCCGACAGGATCCGGTAGCCGATCTCCGCATGTCGCTCGATCACCTCACGTTCCTCGACGGTCAGCGAACCCGGCTTCAGCAGCACCCGGTCGGGGATCCCGATCTTGCCGATGTCGTGAAGCGGGCTCGCGACTCTGATCGATTCGCAGAAGCTCTCGTCGAAGCCCAGGCGCCGAGCGACCATCGCGCACGTCGCCCCGACCCGCTCGACGTGCCGACTCGTCTGCACGTCGCGGAACTCGGCTGCCGCGGCGAGGCGGCGTACCATCTCCTCGTGCGACAGGCGCAGGGCGTGCTCCGACCCGGTGAGCCGTGCGATTGCGTCCAATAACTCGTCTTCGGTGCGTCTGCGCTGGTCGAGCTCCGCGCGAAGATCTTCGTTGAGTCGGACGCGCTGCAACGCGATCGCGGCGAGCCCGCCGAAGCGGTCGAGCACGGCGAGGTCGTCGTCCGAGAATGCCACGGGCTCGAGGTGAACGAGTTCGAGCACGCCGACGACGCCCTCGGTCGCGCTGGCCCGCAGCGGCACACCGGCCACGGCACACGGTCGCAGCTCCTCCATGTCCGCCCGTTTGCCGAGCCACGAGCGATAGTCGTTCACGGCGAGAGGCTCGCCCCGTTGCCACACACGACCGACGAGCCCGTCGCCGGGGGCGACGGTCGTCCCGAGCCACTCGTCGAGCCCACCCGTGACGACGCGCATGCGCATCGCGCCCTCCTCATCGAGGAGGTAGAGGAACCCGACGGTTCCCTCGACGAGAGATGCGGCGCGACGGACGACTGTGTCGAGGGCGTCGTCGAGCCCGATGCCGTCGGCCATCGTCGCGGCGGTCTCCTGGAGCGCTTCCAGCTCACGTCGCAGACGCTGCACTTCGGAGCGCAGACGCATCTCACTCGCTGGAGCTCCCGCCGAGACTCCG
>JBPCLB010000194.1:0-3526 GCA_051003695.1 Gaiella sp.
CATGAGAGTCGTGACCGTGCGGGACTTTCGCGATCGGGCGAGCGAGATGTTTCGGTCCGACGACATCATCCTCGTGACCCGCGAGGGCCGACCCGCTGGGTTCTTCCTGCCCTGGGACGCTCCGGAGCTCCCTGCCGATGTTCGCCGCGAGGTGTTTCTCCGCCTCACCGAGCAGATCGCGGCGCAGCGTGAGGCTCGAGGGGCGACCGAGGAGGAGGTTCTCAGCGATTTCGCTGCCGCCCGCCGACGTCGCTGACGCGAACGTCATCCTCTCGGCGCTGATCGGCGGGCGCGCCCGCATCGTCTTCGCATCACCCGCCGGTCCCGCCTGTCTCGCCGCCCAGGCGGTCGCTGAGGAGGTCGCCGAGCACCTGCCCGTGCTGGCCGCGCGACGTGGGCTCGACGCGAGTCTCCTCCTCGCGGCACTCAGCGTTATGCCGGTCGACTGGCAGCCGCCGGCCGTCTACGAGCCCGAACGTGAGGAGGCCGAACGGCGCATGGCTGGCCGCGACCCCGGGGATTGGCCGACCGTCGCCCTTGCCCTCACCCGCTCGCTCCCGATCTGGTCGCAGGACAAGGACCTGGAGGTGGCGGGCCTCACCCTCTACACGACCGGGCAGCTGCTCGACGCGATCCGGGACGCCGGCGGCGACCCGGCGTAGTCGTCGAGGAACGCGCTCGAGATGTCCGGCGCGTGGTGGCGTTGTTAAGAGGCGCGCCGAGGCCGATTACTACCCCTGTCTTGCGGGGCGGGCGAGTGCGAGGGGAGGGCGAGGGCCATCCAGCCGGCGAGATAGAGGAACGCTGCTCGCGGGGCAGGGGCGGCGCCCTCCCGGCCGGCGGCTGGACGTGGCTGGAGGCTCGACGAGGAGGTAGTTTCGTATTACAATAATCGCAGTGGAGATCCATCCGTCGGCGCGCAGGCACGGCATCGCCGACGAGGACATCGAGCACGCAGTGACAAACGCGATGGCGATCGAAGATCAAGACGACGACACCCGGCTCTATCTCGGACCCGCCCGCGACGCTCAGTTGCTGGAGGTCGTGACGATCGTGCGTGACGACGGATCCGAGCTGGCCATACACGCGATGAGGATGAGGCCCAAGTACCAGCGACTGCTTGAGGGAGCCTGACGATGGCGAAGAACACGACGTACGGCAGGACGAAGAGCGGCGCGCCAATCACCGACGAGCTGATCGACAAGCTGGCGAAGAAGGCCGAGGCAGGCTACGACGTCGACGAGATCCTCCGACGCCGAGGAGGGCGTCCACCGATCGGCTCGGCCGCTGCGAGCGTCGAGTCTGTTCGACTGGATCCCGAGTTGCGCGTGGCGCTGGCGGAACGGGCACAGCGCGATCACGAGACCACGTCAGCCGTGATCCGCAAGGCCCTGCGCAAGTACCTCGGCGTCGCCTAGCTTGAGGCCGCCGCTGCGAAGACGATGGAGCTGATCTTTGGAGCCGGCAGGATCGACCGGCGAGTAGCGGACGTCGAGGATCTCCTTCGCGACTGGCGCGAGACGGAGAAGGACTGGGGGCAGCTCTACCTTGAGTACGAGCCGACCACCCCCAGGGATCGGCTGCTCGTGGAGGACCTCGCGGTCACGATGCTGATCAACTCGCGTGTGGCGGCACGGGCGGCGACGAGCGTCTACAGGAACGGAGCCGCTCTCGATCTCGGCTCGCTCCCGGCCAAAGCTCTCGAGGAAACGACGAATGAGGACCGCGAATTCGTTGCGAGCGTGATCGGCACGATGACGAGTTGGCCTTGGGTCGGTGCGTCCCTGGCGACCAAGACCCTCCACAAGAAGCGTCCGCGATTAATCCCCGTCCTCGACAACCAGGCGATCTTCGGCGCGTACATGAACCCTCACTGGCCTGAGAGACGGTCTCTGGCCGACACGATCAAAGCGGCTGCGCGCATCAAGGAGGCGCTCGACTGGATTACCGAGGATCTGACGCGACCTGAAAACACAGCGACGTGGACTGAGCTTCATGCGATCGAACCGGATCGCTCCAGGATTGAGCTCTTTGACATGACCTGGTGGATGTACTTCCGGAGCGTCGAGCCCGTGGCGGTAGCACCGCCTGCTTAGGCGCGTCTAGTGACTCGTCCACTGCTACTCGTAGCCTGCGCTCGTGCAGACCGTGGCGGAGGCGATAGGCGAGCGCATCGAGGAGCTCCGGGAGCTGCTCCGCGAATTCCTGCTCGAGAATTCCGCGAGGCTGCGCGACGTCAACGTTCCGAGTAGCTCCTTCGTGTACATCGGGCCGCACTACGCCTGGGGCGAGCTTGACCAGGAAGGACGGCGGCTGCAGTCTCGGCTGCTCGACAACCACCGGCGCTTGACGGCGCTCGTTCGAGCGCTGCTGACGACGCTCCCGGCGGAGGGTGCGAACGAGCTCGAGCGAGCCCAGAGCGATCTCGAGGAGCTGATCGACCAGAGCCACCTGACGTGGGTGAAGACACGCGAGGAAGCGTTCGCGACTGCGGAGCGGGCGCTGGACAAGCAGCTTGAGTTGATTGCGCACCTCTACGACCCCGCAGAAGCAGACCCCATCTACGTGCCCGACACCAACGCGCTCGCGTGGAATCCCGACCTCGACACGTGGCGTTTCGCCGGAGCCCGGCGGTTCGCCCTCGTCCTCACTGCGACGGTACTCGGCGAGCTCGACCGACTCAAGGTGGAACATCGAAACCCCGACTTCCGGGCGAAGGCCGAAGGCGTGATCAACCGACTCAAGTCCTACCGCGGTCGTGGCGAGCTTTCGCACGGAGTCGTCCTTTGCCGCAACGTGAGCACGATCAAGACGATCGCCGTCGAGCCGACGGTCGAAGAGACGCTGCCCTGGCTGGACGCCGCTAACGACGACGACCGCATCCTCGCCTCGTTCATCGAGGTGATGCGCCAGCATCCGCGCACGCCGGTGATCCTGGTGACCCGCGACATCAATCTCCAGAACAAGGCCGAGTATGCCGGGCTGCCGTTCGTGGAGCCTCCCGACCCTGCCAGGGGAACGACCTAATCGCGGTCGTTGGGCTGAGTGAAGTCTCCGAACATCCGCGCCTCGCTCCGCTCGGCGGCGCCGGGGAAGAGAACCTGAGCGGCGTGCATGTACCGCTCGGTGATCGAGCCCTGCGAATGGCCAGCTCGCGCTTGGACGTAGATCTGCGGGTTGCCGGCCGCGGCGGCGTGCGTCAGCGACGTGTGGCGGAGGTCGTGGAACGGCCTGAAGGGCCTCTCGATCCCGGCTCGCGCGAGTGCCGGCTTCAGGTAGCGCTTCGCCAGCCCGCTCGGGTCGACCGGCGTGCCCTTCGTCGGATGGCCAAAGACGAGATCGTCGTCGCCGCGGTACTCGGTCCGGCGCCACTGCTCCTCGAGGACGGCGAGCGTGCGCAGGCCCGAGCTCGACGACGCGGCGTGAGGCTCTGTTCTTCGGCGTCGTGAACTGTCCGCGCACGAACGCCTCGCGAACCTCGATCTTGCCGTCGAGCAGGTTGACCGAGCGCCAGCGGAGCCCGATC
>JBPCLB010000195.1:0-6683 GCA_051003695.1 Gaiella sp.
GCCTGGGAGACGACGCCGACGCCTGCCCGCATCGCGTCGAGCGTGTCGGCAGCTGCGCGCTCGAGATCCCACCGCTCCTCGTCCACCTCGACCCGCGTGACGGTCTTTCCTTCGAGCTCGAGCGCCGCCAGGAACGCATCCTCGTGCCGAAGCCCCTTCTCCTTCACGAGGTCGGCCTGAGGGTTTGCCGGCGGCTCAACGAGCTCGAGCTGCCCCCGCAGCCGCCGCAACTCGAGCGCGGTCAAGTGCTCGCACTCGACGAAGTCGTTCAGGTCGGACGGCGAGAAGAGGAGGCCGGTGCCGCGGAGCCGCATGCTCTGAAGTATCAGCCGTTCGGCGCCTCCGCCTTACCGAGGCAACCCTCCGGGATCAGGCCGCAGCCGAGCCGAACCGCTTCGCTGCGCGCTCGCGCGCGCGACCCACTTCGAACTCGCGATCGCGGGCCGGAGCGTTCGTGACCAGGTCGTCGAGCAGGTGTGCGGTAACGTGCGCGATCTCGTCGACAGCGGCTGCGAACACCGCCTCGCTCGCCTGCGATGGCTTGCTCGTCCCGCTCACCTTGCGCACGTACTGGAGCGCAGCCGCCCGGATCTCGTCGCTGGTCGCGGGTGGCTCGAAATTGTGGAGTGTTCTGATGTTTCTGCACATGGCCCGAACCGTAGCTGCCTCCGGCGCCCCATTCGTGGGTCAACCCGGCCTGGGTCACCCAGTGTTCCGCAGCGCAGCCGCGATGCCGGCGATGGAGCGGAGCAACGGTCGCAGCGCTTCGGGCTCGCCGGCCCGGTGGCGCTTCAGCAGCTCGACCTGGATTGCGTTCATGGGGTCGACGTACGGGTTGCGCAGGCGCACCGATTGCTGTAGCACGGGCTGCCGGTCGAGCAGCTCGCGTGCGCCGACGATCTCCAGCACGGCATCGCGAGCGCGGTCGTGCTCGTCGCGCAGCGCCCCGAACACGCGATCGGCGAGGGTGGCGTCGGGGACGAGCTCGAGATAGCGCTCGGCGATCTCCATGCTCGACTTCGCGAGCGACATCTCGAGGTTCTCGACGAAGGCCCGGAAGAACGGCCAGGACGTGTAGAGCTCGCGGAGCTCGTCGAGGGGTCGGGCCTGCAGGCCGGAACCCGCTCCGAGCCAGGCCGGTGCGATGCAACGCGTCTGCGTCCAGGAGAAGACCCACGGGATCGCCCGCAATGCCTCGAGCTCCCCGACCGGCGCGTCGCCGGTCTTTGTGACAGTCTGTTGCAAGCCCGGCGGCCGTGACACCGGCCGGGAGCCGATCTCGAGCAGGCTCAGCTCGGCCAGAGGCGTGAACGACGAGAAGAAGTCGACGAACTGCGGATCGTCCCAGACGATCCCGCGAAATGTCCGATACGCCACCGCCGACACGGCTTCGATCGCCTCACGGGCGCCCGGGGGTGCCTCCGGGATGACGCGGTTCGGAAACGCGGTCAGCAGCGTCGCCGCAAGCGCGGCCTCGAGGTTCCGTCGCGCGAGACCGGGCAGCCCGTACTTAAACGCGATCGTCTCCCCTTGCTCGGTCAGCTTCAGCCTTCCATCGACGGCGTGCGGCGGCTGCGCGAGGATCGCCGAGTAGGTCGGCCCTCCTCCCCGGCCCGCGCTCCCGCCGCGGCCGTGAAAGACCGTGAGCTCGACCTGACGCTCTCCGGCGAGCCAGGCGAGCGCCTCCTGCGCACGGAAGATCTCCCACTGAGCGGTGACGATGCCACCGTCCTTGCCGGAGTCGGAGTACCCGACCATCACTTCGAGCCGCTCACGCGGCGAGCGGTCGAGGAGCTCCTCGCACAACGCCGCGGCGCCTCGGAGGTCATCGATCGTCTCGAGCAGCGGGACGACCGTGACGTCGAGCCCCGCCGCAGCGGCGAGTGCCTCCGCCGCGAGAACGTCGTCTGCTCGATGGGTCATCGACACGATCAGCGTGTCGATGCAGGCGCGTCCACCGCGCCGGCGCTGGAGCGCGGCCGCCTCCGCGAGAACCGCCGAGACGGCTTTCGGGTCGTCGTGGATCGTGCTCGAGTGGAGCCGAAGATCGAGCGTCGTTCCGTGGAGACCGAAGATGTCCAGCCGCCGGCGAAGCGCTGCGAGCCCGCCCTCAGCCATCCGAGTGCCGCCGTGCGCCCGGAGGCTCTCCTCGACGAGGTCGAGCTCGATTGTCAGCTCGTCGATGCTCGAGTACTCGTCGGCGCCGAGCTTTTCCCAGATCGCGGTGAGGCGCCGACGGTACGGCTCGGTCGGGTTTCGATTGGCAGGCAGATCGACAGCGGCGACCTCCGGGTCAGCCGCGACGAGCGACGTCGAGATCCCCCACGAGGTGGCCAGCTCACGCACATCGCGGCGCAGGAGCTCGCGCACGACGGATGCCGATCGCTCGACCGCCTCCCGCACCGTCGCCGGGCCGGCGTTCGGGTTGCCGTCGAGGTCTCCCCCGATCCAGCTACCGAACCGAAGCGGCGCGCCTCCCCCGCTGATCCGCTCGTCCCAGATCTCGAGCAGCGCCGGTGCTGCGTCCCACAGGCTCTCCTCGAGAAACCACAGTCCCTGGCGGATCTCGTCGACGACTCGCGGCCGCTGGGAGAGCACCTCGTCCGTTTGCCAGAGGAGCGTCACTTCCTCGGCGATCGCTCGCTGCGTCGAGTCGCGCTCGCGCTCGGTCAGACGGGTGTCGTCGAGCCGGTCGACGAGCTCGGCGATCGCGCGATGCTTCTCCAGGATGGTGCGCGGCAGCGCCTCGGTTGGGTGCGCCGTCAGGACAAGCTCGACCGCGACGCGGTCGGCGGCCGCGAGGAGCTCGGCCTGCCCGACACCTGCGGCTTCGAGCAGCTCGAGCGCTTCGTCGAATGACTCCCGGAGCGTGGCCCCGTCCCGCTCGAGCTCTCTCCGCCTGCGGACCCGGTGATGCTGTTCGGCGGTGTTCGCGAGATGGAAGTAGAGCGTGAAAGCTCGGAGCACGGTCGCCTGTTCTCCGACCGAGAGCCCCTCGATCAGCTTCGCAAGGGATGCGCGCGCGGACGCCTGGCCACGTCTGCCTCTCTGTGCGAGCGAGCGGACACGCTCCTCCAGCTCGAAGACCTCCTCGCCCTCCTGCTCGAGGAGCACGCGACCGAGGATGTCTCCGAGGAGGCGGATGTTCGCGCGCAGCGGGCGGTCGGAGGGCTCCCTCACACCAGCACTCTGCCGGGTTACTCAGGCGAGTTGCAGATCGGTCTGTGCGAAGTCGTCGCCGAAGCAGAGCAGGGGCTCCCCGGTGAGCTTCGCGACCGCATAGGTCAGACAGTCGCCGAGGTTGAGAGCCGCTCGGTGCCGGCCCTTGCCATACCTCAGGTGAGCATCGAGTGCCGCCTGCCAATGCTCCTCCGCGAAGACGACGCACTGGAGCTCGAACTCGTCGGCGGCTCGGGCGACGAGCGAGCGACCGACCACCCCGAGCTTGTTGACGAGCACGATGCCGGTCTCGACGAGTGTCGGCGCCCCGATCCGCACGACGGGCGCATCGCGCAACCTGGAGAGCGGCTTCTCGAAACCCGTCTCCTCGATCAGGATCGCGACGAGTGCGGACGCGTCGACGATCACACGCCGTCGGGCCCGTAGCCGAGGATCTCCTCGCGCTCGGCCTTGGTGATTCGCGTACCGCGGACGTGGGCCGGGACCTGTGGCCAGACCTCCTCTTCGAGGAACCGCCGAAGACGCTCGCCACGCTCCTCCTTCGACTCCATCGCCCGCAGTCGAAGCCGATCCCGGCGCTCCCGTAGCGCCACCGTGATCGCACCCGTTTTGGTCTCGCCGGCCAGCGCTGCAACCTCCGCCGCGAGTTCCTCGGCTTCGCGATTCTTGATGTTCAACGCCATGGGTAGAATGGTAGGTGCAATGGTGTAGTACTTCAAGTCGTCGAGCTGGCGAGCGAGACCAGGTCGCGCCGCAGCTCTTTCAGCTCGTCGCGTAGCTTCGCCGCGTATTCGAACCGCAGCTCCTCGGCCGCCGCGAACATCTCCTCCTCCAGCGTGATCACGAGCTTCTCGATCTCCTCCCGGCTCATCCCCTCGACCTGCTGCTTCCCGCGTCGGCGCCGACCCGGCACTGTCGGCGACTCGAGCGAGAGAAACTCGGCGATGTCCGAGACACCCTTGACGATCGATTCCGGCGTGATCCCGTGCTCCTCGTTGTACTCGAGTTGCGTCGCGCGGCGCCGGTTCGTCTCCTCGAGCGCGCCCTGGATCGCCTCGGTCAGCTTGTCCGCGTACATCAGCACCTTCCCGTTGACGTTGCGCGCGGCGCGTCCGATCGTCTGCAAGAGCGCTGTCTTGCCGCGGAGAAAACCTTCCTTGTCCGCGTCGAGGATCGCCACTAGCGACACCTCGGGGAGATCTAGGCCCTCGCGCAGCAGGTTCACACCGACGAGCACGTCGTAATCGCCAAGGCGGAGCTCGCGGATGATCTGGATCCGCTCGAGCGTGTCGATCTCCGAGTGCAGGTACCGCGTCCGCACGCCTGCCTCGAGCAGGTAGTCCGTGAGATCCTCGGACATTTTCTTCGTCAACGTCGTCACGAGCACGCGCTCCCCAACCGCCTCGCGCGCTCGGATCTCCGACAAGAGATCGTCGATCTGATTCTTCGTCGCACGCAGCTCGACCTCGGGATCGACGATTCCGGTCGGGCGGATCAGCTGCTCCGCGACGACACCCGACTGCCGCAGCTCGTAGGCCCCTGGCGTCGCCGACACGAACACCATCTGACCGACCTTGCCGAGAAACTCATCGAAGCGGAGCGGCCGGTTGTCGATCGCCGACGGGAGCCGGAAGCCGTAGTCGACGAGCGTCTGCTTGCGCGAGCGGTCGCCTTCGTACATGCCGCCGATCTGCGGGACGGTCTGGTGCGACTCGTCGATGAAGCAGACGAAATCGGACGGGAAGTAGTCGAGCAGCGTGTACGGCGCCGACCCCGGCGGGCGACCGTCGAGGATCCGAGAGTAGTTCTCGATCCCGTTGCAGAAGCCGAGCTCCTTCATCATCTCGAGGTCGTATTCGGTGCGCTGCCGAATCCGGTGCGCCTCGAGCATCTGGCCTTTCTCCTCGAAGACCTTGACCTGCGCCTCGAGCTCGGCCCGGATCTCGTCGGCAGCCCGCTCGATCGTCGGTTTGGACGTGACGTACTGGGTCGCCGGGAACGCCGTCAGGTCGTCGAGCTTCGCCAGCACCTCGCCCGTGAGCGGGTCGAAGTGCGTGATCTGCTCGATCTCGTCGCCGAAGAACGAGACTCGATAGGCGGTCTCCATGTGTGCGGGTTGGAGCTCGACGACGTCACCCTTCACCCGGAAGCGCCCGCGACCGAGCAACGTGTCGTTGCGGACGTACTGGATGTCGACGAGCCGTCGCAGCAACGCGTCGCGGTCGAACTCCTCCCCGACGACGAGATGGACGACGCGCTCGCCGTACTCCTCCGGCGATCCGATCCCGTAGATACACGAGACCGAGGCGACGACGACGATGTCGCGCCGCGTGACGAGCGAGCTGCTCGCCGCATGCCGCAGGCGGTCGATGTCGTCGTTCCGCGACGAGTCCTTCTCGATGTAGAGGTCCGCCTGCGGGACGTACGCCTCGGGCTGGTAGTAGTCGTAGTAGGAGACGAAGTACTCGACCGCGTTGCTGGGAAAGAACTCGCGGAACTCGTTGCAGAGCTGCGCGGCGAGCGTCTTGTTGTGGGCGATCACGAGCGCAGGGCGCTGAAGCTGCTCGATCACCCAGGCCATCGTCGCGGTCTTGCCGGTGCCCGTCGCGCCGAGGAGGGTCTGGGCCCGATTGCCGTCGCGGAGCGAGGCGGCGAGCTCGCCAACGGCGCGCGGCTGGTCGCCGGTCGGGCGGTAGGCGGAGGTGACGCGCAGATCCGGCACCTCTATTCAGGCTAGCAGTGGCACGAACGCCTGTCCGATGCTAGCATCAGATGCATGAGACGACGGACGACCTTGTCTGCCGACCCTGATGATCTCGCAACGCTCGAGGATGAGGCCCGTCGTCGCGGGGTCGCGCTCGCCCAGATCCTGCGCGAGCTGGTCTCAGAGAAGGCGAGGGAGCTCCGAACTTCGAAACGCCCTCGCCTCGGCCTCTTTCGAAGCGGCACGGGCAACCTCTCCGAACTCAGTTGGAGAGATGAGGACGCGCCGTTTCGGGACGAGCCCCTGTCCCCGTGAGCCTCGTCCTCGACACGAGCTTCGTCTTGGCGATGCTCGACGCTGACGATCGCCACCACGAGCGCTGCCGTCTAGTCGCCGAGACCGTCGCGGACGATTTCGTGCTGCCAACGCTGACACTTGCGGAGATCGACTACTTCCTCCGGCGGGAGGGTCACGACGATGCATGGCAGGGGTTCGTCTACGACATCGCAGCAGGTGGGTACCGATTGCACGGCCCCGACGAGCGCGAGCTGCAGCGTGCCGCGGAGCTCGAGCGCGAGTACGACACGCTGCGGCTCGGCATCGTCGACGCCTCGGTCATCGTGGCGTGCGAACGCCTCGGTGAGACAAAGGTCGCGACGCTCGACCGTCGTCATTTCTCGGTGGTTCGCCCGCGCCACTGCGACGCGCTGACACTGTTGCCCGAGTAGCTCGGCAGGCGCCCTGGTCGGAGAGCTCGGTGGGCGCGGCCGCACGACACGATCCGGCCGCAACGCGGGGT
>JBPCLB010000196.1:0-12427 GCA_051003695.1 Gaiella sp.
ATTCGTGGCGACGTCTTCTTCTGGCAGTCGCTGATGGCGGCGACGCTGATCCCGAGCATCGTGCTCGCCCTGCTCTACAACTCGTTCTTGGATCGCTTTATCAAGGGGTTCACCGGCGGCGCTTTCAGATAGAGCATCAATCACGACAAGGAGGTCACGTGTCAGAGACATCGAACGCGCTCGACGGTCACGGCTCGGAGCTGAGCCGCAGCGACCTGCTGAAGAGGGGCGGAGCGGCAGCTTTCGCGGTCAGCATGTTCGGCGCACTCCCGGACAAGGCTCTCGGCTTCTACGGGCCCCTGCGCTATCAGAACAAGCAGCTCTCCGGCGAGCTGAAGATCTTGCAGTGGGCACATTTCGTGCCGTCCTACGATCAGTGGCTGGACAACACGTACGTGAAGCAGTGGGGTGAGCAGAACGACGTCGACGTCAAGATCGACCACATCAACAACGCCCTGCTCTTCAGCACGGCGTCCTCCGAAGTGGCGGCCCAGAGCGGCCACGACCTCTACCAGTTCATTTCGCCGCCTTCGTCGTTCCAGAAGCAGGTTCTTCCGCTGAATGACATCGTCCAGGAAGTCTCGAAGAAGGTCGGGCCGATGTCGCGGGTGGGGCGCCGCAGCACCTACAACCCGAAGACGAAGGCGTTCTTCGGCTTTCCCGACAACTACGCGCCCGACCCGGTCCAGTACCGACGGAGCATCCTCGCCGAAGCCGGCGTCAACCTCAAGACCTGGGAGGACGTGCGCAAGGGTGCCCCGAAGTTGAAGCAAGCCGGGCATCCCGTCGGCCTCGGCATGTCGAACGAGATCGACTCGAACATGATGCTCATCTCACTCCTCTACTGCTACGGCGGCTTTCTCCAGGACGAGGAGAACCGGATCGTCTTCAACACCGGGTCGAGCCGAAAGGGCGCGATCGAGGCGCTCGAGCTGATGCGCGACATCTACCGAAACGGCATGTCGGACGAGGTCTTCGCCTGGACCGCCGCCTCGAACAACCAGGCTTTCCTCGCCGGTCGGTTGTCGATGTCTCTCAATGCGATCTCGATCGCTCGCTCGGCGGAGAGCTCCGGCAACACCGGTCTCTCCGACGACACGTGGCTCGCTTCCATCCCGCGCGGGCCTGTCACGCGGCTCGGCAACGAGCACGTGATGGGCGTGTACGTGATCTGGAAGTTCGCCAAGAACAAAGACGCCGCGAAGAAGTTCCTGATCGATCAGCAGCTCGGGTACAGGGAGCACTTCGTACGGAGCCTGTACTACAACTTCCCCGCCTGGACCGGTGCGATCAAGGGCGGCTTCAAGACGATCCGCGCGATGACGAAGGAGGACACGCACAAGCCCCGCGGCAAGTACACGATCCTGACCACGATCGCGGAGAAGTACACGACGAACGTGGGGCACCCCGGCTACTCGAATGCGGTCATCGACGAGATCTTCAACCGCTATTTGATCCCGCAGATGTTCGCCCAGGTGGCCCAGGGAAAGACCACTCCGGCGGACGCCGTCCGCGACCTCGACCGGGAGGCGAAGACGATCTTTCGCAAGTGGCGAAACGCAGGGCTCGTGTAAGAACGCCGGGGTTGGGAAGGCCGGGGGCCCCCGTTTGGCGGGCCTCCGGCCTCAGAACCGGACGACGGCCTTCGCTCCGGCGCCCTGGGCCGCCCAGGCGGCCTCGACCTCGTCGAGCGTGAACGTCTGGACATCGATCGTGATCCGCCCGGCGGCAACGTGCCCGGTCACGTCGAGATATGCCTGCCGGCGCTCGTCGGGTGAGAGCGCGAAGTTCGAATGACCGAGGATGGAGAGCGATTTCCCCCGGACGCTCGCGGAGGGGAAGGTCGCTTCCGGGCCGGCCGACTGACCGAGGTTGACGATCCGAGCCCCGGGAGCGGCCGCCTCGGCGGCCGCCTGAACCGGCTCACCCCACAGCGCATCGACTATGAGGGTCGGCCCGTCGCCTCCGGCTGCCTCGCGCAACACGTCGGAGAGACCATCCGCGTCGAGCGGTACGGTCGCGTCGGCACCGAGCTCGTGCGCGCGCTCCAGCCGAGCTGGATCGCGACCCGCGGCCACGACTCGTTCTGCTCCCAGGAGACGCGCGACCTGGACTGCGATCGAGCCCACGGTTCCGGTCGCTCCGAGGACGAGCACGCGATCGTCAGGGCGAACAGGTGTCCGCTCGGCGAGGGGCGCCCAGCCGGCGATTCCGGCGATCCCACATGCCGCAGCGACAGCGTCGTCGACGCCGTCCGGGACGGGAACGGCGAGCTGAGCCGGAAACTCGACACGCTCCGCGAGGAAGCCGTCGCGTCCGATGCCTCTGCCCTCTCCGAAGAGGTACACGCGCCCACCGTCGAGCCGTCCGACTGCCTCGCAGCCCGGCACGTACGGCAGAGGGGGATGACCACCGTAGAAGCGCCCGCCGGCGATGGCCAGATCGAGGGGATTGAGGGCGACGGCGAGAACCTCGATCGCCCCCCCGACCTCCCTGTCCACCAACTCGGGCGCCATGCCCACCTCTGCGATCTGAGCAGCGCGCACGAACGGCATTCTACGGCCGGCTCCCGCTTCCGCTCACGAACACGACGAGCTCTGGCGGCGCAACCATCTACGCGTCGGGTTCGCTGGGTGGCACCCGCGCGCGCGGCGGCTCGGGCCTCGCGTCGGACGTCCGTCGTGGTGGTGGGTTCTTCTCGGGGGGTTCGAGCAGTCTGCGGGGATCGAGCTCCTTGCGCGGGTCGAGGTCGCTCATCGCCCCCTGGATCTCGCGCACCCCGCGGCCCATCCGCCGCGCTGCATCCGGCACCCCCTTTGCGCCGAAGAGCAGCACGAGCACGCCGAGCAGGATCGCAAGCTCCCAGATCCCAAGCCCGAACGGCATCGTACGATCGTAGCGGGCATCAGGTCGACGGGCGGACGCGCAGCACGAACTGCTTCGTGACCGGTGTTCCAGCGGCGTCCGTCACCTTGAGCACTACGGGAAAGGAACCGACTCTCACGGGCGTGCCGTAGATCCGTCCAGCCGGGGTCAGATGGAGCCCGCGCGGCAAACGCAGGCCGCTAGACCAGCGATACGGAGTGCCGCCGCCGACCGCCGAGAGGCGAATGCCGTAGTCGGAGCCGATCCTCCCGAGCGGCAACGCGGGCGTCGTGACGACCAGCGGCGGCGTCGGAACGGCGAGCTCGACGAGCGCCTGCCGAAAGAGGGATGCCATGCGGATCGCACCCTCCGGCTTCAGGTGGAGCCCGTCGTCCTGGAACCAGTCGGGATGCGTGCGCGCGAGCGCGTTCCAATCGACGACGGTGACATCGGGGCTCCGCGCGCCGGCCTCGCGGATCGCGTCGTTCATCGACAGGTACGAGTGGCGTTCGGCGCGGAGCGTTACCCAGAGGATGCGCTTGACGCCGGCCCGCCGCAGCGCGACGACTGCGTCCTTGATGTTCTCGGGATACGGCGCCTCGAAGTCGTTGTATCCGACCGCGACGATCACCGTCGACCCGAGGTCGGCGCCCGCAGACTCGACGAGCTCGAGCACTGTCGACGCTCGCCGGCCGTCGTAGGGGCAGCTGTTCGGCGCGACGCGGCGGCACGGCGCGAGATCGAGCTGCAGGTCGATTCCGGGCTTGAGCAGGCGTATCGCGCTCGGCGTGTAGGCGAGCGCACTCGCGATCGAGTCGCCGATGAGAGTCACGCGCGGCAGGGTGTCCGCTGTCGACACGGTCGCGCTCGAGCCGACGAGCACGGCCAGAGACGCGATCACGAAGACGAGACGGCTCCGCACACGCGTGATCGTAGTCAGGGAAGCGTCCAGTCGACCGGCTTCGAGCCCTGTTTCGCGAGGTACGCGTTGGCAAGCGAGAAGTGCTTGCAGCCGAAGAATCCGTTCGCAGCGCTGTAGGGAGAAGGATGCGCCGCGGTGAGGACGTGGTGCCGCGACCGATCGACGATCGCGCCCTTCTCCTGCGCGTAGCGTCCCCAGAGGAGGAAGACGACGCCGTTCCCCCGCTCGGAGAGCTCTCGCACCGCCCGGTCTGTGAACCGTTCCCACCCCTTGCCCGCATGCGAGGCCGGTTTGCGCGGCGACACCGTCAGCACGGCGTTGAGGAGCAGCACGCCACGTGTTGCCCACGGCGTCAGGTCGCCGCTCGAAGGTGCCGGGAGAGCGACATCCGTCGCGAGCTCCTGGAAGATATTGCGCAGGGACGGAGGCAAGGCGACCCCACCCGGGACGGAGAAGCAGAGCCCCATCGCCTGACCGGGCCCGTGGTACGGATCCTGGCCGAGAATCACGATCCGCACCTCGTCGAACGGGGTCGTCCAGAGCGCGTTGAAGACGAGATCGGCCGGCGGGAAGAACGACCGCCCTGATGACACCTCGGCACGGAGAAAGTCTCGGAGCGCCTGGAGCTCGGGTTTCTCGAGCTCATCTCCGAGCACCTCGAGCCACGATGGGTGGATTCGCGGCTGGCTCACTGCTCGTCGGGCGGCCGACGCAACTCGTCCGAGATCACGCGGTACTCGCTCGCCATGAGCAGATCCTTCGGGCGGCCCGCGGCTTCCTTCATCGCGATCAGGTGGTCGAGGGAGCACACGTGAACCGCGACACCCTCGACCGGGAGCTCGGCCCCTGCATCACTCCGCAGGTCGGCATAGCGTGGCGCACCGACGGGATCCGTGAGGATATCGAGTGCACCGAACGGAGTCCTGAAGGTGAAATTCGCGCCCGCGGCCAGCGTCTCAGCATCGGGTGTGAACGGCAAGCCCCTGGGCGCTCCACGCAACGTCGCGCCGAGTTCCATCAGGGCCGACGCTAGCCGGACGAGATTTCCGTGGCTCCGGTCGTAGACGACGTCCACGTCGTAGCTCGGGTAGGACGAGCCGCGCGCCACACCTGCCATGCCGCCGATCAAGACGAAGTCGACGCCATGCTTGACGAGTGTGTCGAGGATCGAGCGTGGATCGAAGTCAGGCCGCGTCTCGGTCATGTGTTCGTCGGACAAAGTTCGCGATCGACGCTCCGTGCGCCAATCGTTGGGCGACCGTCCGCTCGAGATTTGCCCGGACGAGCGTGACGTCGTGACCCCAGTCGATCTCGCGTGCTCCGAGCGCGAGCTCCTCGTTCATCAGGCGCAGGAGCTCGCCGAGAGTGGCGATCGACGGCGAGACGAGGTCGCGCTCGATCCTCGAGATCGCAGGCTGCGACGTGCGGGCGCGGATCGCGAGCTGCCGTTGCGTCAACCCGTGGCGAAGTCGTGCGCTACGCAGCAGCTCACCGGCGGTCACGAGACGAAGATATCACATCAGATATGTACTGATCGGCGGTGCAGCCACCGGCGGAACGTTCTAACGTAGCGCCGTCCCGGCGCAGAGGGCGCCGGACGTCCAGGAAGGAACGATCGGGATGAGTCAGATCGACACCGGCGCCAACGCCGGCACGCTGGGGGAGAGGAACCTCTCGACGATCCACGCCGTCGCGCAGTCGCTTGCGATCGGCCCGATGTTCTCGGTCGCCCTGATTCTCGGCGGCATCTCCCGACCCGACATCGGCGCCGGCTGGAACGCAGCGCTGGCCGTTCTGATCGCGACGCTCGGCGTGCTTGCGATCGGGTACGTGGTCGCCCTCTACGCGCGCAGGTACGCCGGCGCGGGCGCCGTCTACGAGTACCTCACTCACGGCGCGCATCCCTGGCTCGGCGTCCTCACGGCAGGGTTCTTCTTCGTCGGGGTGCTGTTCCTCGGCGGCGGCGGGATCTATCTCGGGCTCGGGATCCTGATCGACGGCTTCTGGACGGCCCACATCTCGGACTCGGGCCCCGCGTGGTGGATCTGGGGACTCGTCGCCCTCGGGCTCGTGCTCGCCCTCAACTACGTCGGCGTCCGCATCGCCGTGAGCGCGATGCTGACCTTCGCGACGCTCTCGTTCATCCCCATGGTGATCCTCGCCTTCGTGATCCTCGGCAAGGGAGGTGCGGACGGAATCACATTCTCGATGTTCAACCCCGGCGAGACGTCGTTCTTCGGTGTGACGGGCGGAGGCGTGCTGGGTGGCGTTCTGCTCGGGATTCTCCTCTTCGTCGGGTTCGAGGCCGCTGCGTCGATCAGCGAGGAGTCGGCCGACCCGCACCGCTCGATCCCACGCGCCGTCCTCTGGACGATCGGCGCAGCCGGTGCGTTCTTCGTGTTCATGGCCTTCGCTTTCTCGATCGGCTACGGGAGGGACGCCGTCGCGGAGGGCGCGTGGGCCTTCTCACCTGGACCGGTCAGCGAGCTCGCCACGACGTACATCGGCTCGTGGTACGCGACGCTGCTCGAGCTCGTGATCATCCTCGACGCGCTGGCTCTCGCACTGGCGATCTGTGTCGTGATCGGCCGCGGATTCTTCGCCCTCGGTCGGGACGGGCTGCTCCCGAGCGTGTTCGCGAAGACGTCACGCTACGACACGCCATGGGTCGGGAACCTCGTCGTCCTCGCCGGCGGGGTCGGGCTGATCCTGCTCGTCCAGACGACCGATTACGCGTCGTCGTTCGGAGCGACCGGGGAAGACGGGGCATTCACACCGTTCTTCCCGAACGACCAGTTCGCGACGTTCATCCTCTCGGCGACGATCGGCTCGTTCGCGGTCGAGCTCGTCTATCTCGTCCTGGCACTCGCAGCGTTCCGCCTCGCGAGGGAGTGGTGGCAGTACCTGATCGTCGCGGTCGCGGTCGTGACGCCGATCCTCGGCTTCTACGGTGCGCTCAACCCCGAGCCGCACGACGGGTCGAACTACAACTGGGTCGCCCTCTACTGGACGCTCGCACTGATCGGCATCGCCCTCGTCTGGTTCGCGATCCTGCTCGTGATCCGGCGCGAGCAGGTCGACAATGCGGCCGCGCATGCCGTTCCTCCCGACCGCCTGCCGCCGCGCGACGAGACGCTCGACTACCGCCCGGCAGGGTAGAACACGGGGGTGACGTCGCTCGCTTGGCACGAGGTCGGGCCGGCCGAAGACTCGCCTCCGGGAACGTTACGACGGGTCGACGCGGACGGGCGAGCCGTGTGCATCGGTCGCACCGATGCCGGCTGGGTCGCATTCGACGACACGTGCACCCACGAGGAGTGTCCGCTCTCGGACGGCGAGCTGGACGGGACAGTCGTCGTGTGCCCGTGTCACGGCTCCGAGTTCGACATCCGCACCGGCGACGTGCTCACGCCGCCTGCACTCGACCCGCTGCCGATCTACGACGTGCGTGAGGAAGAGGGAGCTCTTCTCGTCCGGCTCGCCCCGCCACCCGCCGAGGAGGCGGTGCACACACTGCACACACGGGATGATCACGTTCCAGGAGCCGTGGCACGTCCGGCGAGCATGGCCGGCCCCTCGCTCGAGGGGATCGTTCTGGAGGACGTCGACCTCACGGATCTCGACGCGTGGGAGCAGGCGGTGCCGCACGCCTGGCTGACCCTCCTGCGGCGCGAGGCGCCGGTTCACTGGCAGCCGGAGAGCGACGGCGCAGGCTTCTGGGCGTTCACCCGGTACGACGACGTGGTCGAGGTGTCGAAGGACTGGCAGACCTACTCGTCCGAGACCGGCGGGACGTCCCTCCAGGATCTCACCCCCGAGGAGCTCGAGGCGCGCAAGTCGATGCTCGACACAGATCCCCCGCCGCACACGCGCTTGCGGGCGCTCGTCAACAAGGGCTTCACCCCACGGGTGATCAACACCTACGAGGAAAGGATCCGCAAGCTCGCGTGCGGGATCCTCGAAGCTGCGTTCGAGCAGCCTGCGTTCGATTGGGTCGAGTCGGTCGCCTCCGAGCTCCCGATGTGGGTCTTCTCCGAGATCATGGGCCTCCCCGTCGAGGATCGACGACTTCTGATCGAGCTTGGCGACAAGCTGCTCGGGAACACGGATCCCGAGGTGGTCGGCGACGAGTACGTCGTCGAGCGGGCGCTGAAGGATCCGAAGCTCCGCCTGCTGCCCTTCACCTCGCCGTACTCGCTCGACCTGATCGAGTATGGCCGCGCGCTCGGCGAGGCACGCCGTGCCGATCCCCGCGACGACATCACGACGAGGCTCGTCGAGGCAGAGCTCGACGGCTCCCGTCTCGGCGAGCAGGAGTTCGGGACGTTCTTCATCCTGCTCACGACGGCGGGCAACGAGACGACGCGTCACACGATCAGCCTCGGCCTGCTCGACCTGCTGGCACATCCTGACGAGGCCGCGCGGCTCGTCGCCGACCCGTCGCTTGCGAGCACGGCGGCCGACGAGATCCTGCGACGCGCCCATCCCGTACACCACTTTCGGCGAACCGCAACGAGGGACGTCGAGGTTCATGGGCGTACGATTCGCGCCGGGGACAAGGTCACGATCTGGTATGCGAGCGGCAACTACGACGAGGACTGCTTCGCCGACCCGTACCGCTTCGACGTCGGGCGGACGCCGAACCGACACCTCACCTTCGGGCTCGGAGGGCCCCACTTCTGCCTCGGCGCGCATCTCGCGAAGCTCGAGCTGAAGGTGTGGGTCGAGGAGATGATCCCGTACCTCGGCCGAATCGAGCTCGCGGGCGAGCCCACGCGTCTTCGCTCGAACTTCTTCAACGGCATCAAGCAGCTGCCGGTGCAGGTCCGAGACCGATGACTCGTCAGGATCCCGAAGCGGCTGTCGCCAAGCTGCGCGACCAGGGCGTGCGGGCAGTGCGAGTCCTCTACACCGACCTGCACGGGATCGCGCGGGGAAAGGACGTGCCGCTGCGCCACTTCCCCGAGCTCGCGGAAGAGGGACTCGCGTTCTGCGCCGCCGTGATGGGCACTGATCTCGCGCACACCCCGGTGGTCGGAGGCGAGGAGGGGTATGTCGACCTCTCGATCCACCCCGATCTCTCGACGCTTCGTGTGGTTCCTTGGCAACCCGAGGTCGCGTGGTGTCTCGGCGAGGCGTGGACGCTCGACGGCGAAGCTCATTGGCCGGTCTGCCCCCGCTCGTTGCTCACGCGTGTGGTCGTGGCCTACGGTACGCACGGCCTCTCGCCCGTCGTCGCGCCGGAGCTCGAGTTCTTCCTCGCCGAGCGCCACGAGGGAGGGTTGCGGCGGTACGTCGACGAGCTCTCACGCGTCTACACCGTCGGGGCGGTCTCGGATCCGCGCGACCTCGTCCTCAAGATGCTGCTCTGGTGCGACGAGCTCGGGCTGGAGGCGTTCGCGGCGAACCACGAGTTCATGAACTCGCAGTACGAGATCAACGTGAAGCACTCGGGCGCCGTCAGCGCCGCGGATCGGGCGTTCATGCTCAAGGCGGCGGTCAAGGAGATCGCCGTCCGCGAGGGGTTGCTCGCGACGTTCATGGGTCGACCGTTCGCAGACCAGGGCGGCTCCGGGTTCCACGTGCATCTCTCACTCGCGGGCGCCGACGGTCGCAATGCGTTCGCGGGAGAGGGAGAGGAGCTGACGCCGCTCGCCCATCGGTTCATCGCGGGGGTGATCGAGCACGCGGCCGGGCTGCAGGCGCTCCTTGGCCCGACGATCAACGCGTACAAGCGCATCCTGCCGGACAGCCTCGCGCCCACCCATGCCAACTGGGGCCACGACAACCGCACCGCTTTCTGCCGCGTGCCTCGCGAGCGCGGCTCCCGTTCTCGCGTCGAGATCCGCACGGGGGATGGATCCGCGTGCGCGCACCTGATCACCGCCGGCATCCTGCTCGCGGGTCTCGACGGGATCGAGCGTCAGCTCGAGCCGCCGCCTCCGGTCGTAGGCGACGCCTACCGGGCGGACGAAGCTCACTCCGGCTCGAAGCTGCCATCCGATCTCGGTGCCGCGCTCGACGCGCTCGAGGCCGACTCGATTCTCGTCCAGGGGCTCGGCGCGCAGCTCGTCGCCACGTTCCTCGCGATGAAGCGCTTCGAGGTGGAGCGATTCGCCGAGGCGGTAGGCGAGCTCGATGTCGAGACCGTCAGCGACTGGGAAGTGAACGAGTATGCAGCCCATCTCTGAACGAGCCGTCCGGGTCGAGCACGGAGGCGAGCCGCGCTGGGGGCGGCTGGCCGGTGACGTGATCGTGCTCGAGGACGGCACGTCGCTGCCCGAGCACGTTGCGCGCTATCTCGCCCCGGTCGAGCCGACCAAGATCATCGCGGTGCACCTCACCTACCGTTCGCGCGTCGAGGAATACGTCGCGCGGACGCCGCCCGAGCCGTCGTACTTCGTCAAGCCGCCGACGACCCTCAACGGGCATCGGCAGCCGATCATGATGGCGAAGGGCGCGCGGTTCCTCAACTACGAAGGTGAGCTGGCGGTCGTCGTCGGGCGACGGATGAAAGGCGTGCCGCTCGAGCAGGCGCTCGAGCACGTCGCGGGGTACGCGCCCGCGAACGACGTCGGCATGCACGACTTTCGCCACGCGGATCGGGGGGCGATGCTGCGCGTCAAGGGCCACGACGGCTTTCTCCCGCTCGGCCCCGAGCTCGTTCCCGCCCGGGAGTTCGACCCGACCGACTTCACGCTCCGCACCTATCTGAACGGCGAGGTCGTGCAGGAGGCGACCGCCGACGACCTGCTCTTCGGTGTCGCCTACCAGCTCGCCGACCTGTGCCGGACGATCACGCTCGAGGCCGGAGACGTCGTCCTCAGCGGCACGCCGGCGAACTCGAGGCCGATGCGGCCGGGTGATGTCGTCGAGGTCGAGATCAGCGGCCTCGGCCGTCTGACGAACACCGTCGAGGAGTGGGACGTCGATCTGAGCGGCCCGGGAGAGCAGATGCAGGTCTCCGCGCAGACGCTCCATGTCGCGCTTGCAATCCCGGAGGACGAGGCGGAGCGGATGGTCGCCGAAGGACGAGCTCCCTGATCCGCATCGCGCGCATCGACCACGTCTGTTTGCGTGTCACCGACCTCGACGAGGCCGCCGAGCGGTGGTCGATTCAACTCGGCCTGGTCGAGCGCTCGCGCGGGCGCGGGCGCGCGCTGCTCGCGTGCAACGACGAGCCGTACTGCCTCGAGCTGATCGATTCCGGTGACGGCGAGCCTGGCCACGACCACACGGCCTTCGAGCTGCACCACGACTGCTCGGTCACCGCCGCACGCGCACACTGCGCGGCGACGGGCGTCACCTGCGAGGACCGCGACGACTCGCTCTGGCTGCGAGATCCCGACGGCCGGCTCGTCCAGCTCGTGCCACACCGACCACCGGCCACGGACATCGAGCGTTGGCCCCAGCACGCACGCCCGTCGAGCACCGTGCACGTCGGCGGGCCGCGCCGGCTCGGGCACGTCAACTTCCTCACGGGCGCGATCCAGGCGAACGTTGCGTTCTACGTCGACGTGCTGGGCATGCGTATCTCCGACTGGCTCGGCGAGATCGGTGTCTGGCTGCACATCGACTCCGAGCATCACGTACTCGCGCTCGTGGAGGCGGGGACTGCGCAGTTCCACCACCTGGCGTTCGACACCGTCGACATCGGGAAGATGCGGGACCTGCTCGACCATCTCGCCCGCCACGGTCGCTGGGTCTCGTGGGGGCCGGCGCGACACGGAATCGCAGGGAACATCGCCACGTATGTCCGGATCACGGAGGAGCCGTGCCATGTCGAGCTCTACTGCGACATGGAGCGGCTCGCCGAGCATCACGTCCCACGCGTCTATCCGGACGACCGCTACTCGTCGAACACCTGGGGCCCGCTGCCGCCACGCTCGTACTTCCGCTTCGACCCCGTCGCGGTCGAGTTCGAGCGCGAGAGCTGGGAGACGCGCGGGCGGTTGCTACCGCCTCCGCCGGAGGCAGCGACGTGATTCGCGGCTACACCTCTCCACGGACACCGGAGGGCCGCTCGTCCCTCGTCCCGTACCCACCCTGGCACTACGTCGGCGCATTTCTCGTCGTCGACTACTGGGCCGACCCGGAGCAGGCGGTCGCGTTCCTACCCGAGGGAATCGCGCCGCACCCCGACCCGGGGCGCTGCGCCTTCGTCGCCGCCGACTGGCAGTCCTGCTCCGAGCAGGGCGAGGAGCTGGTCGATCCGTCGCGTTCGCAATACAAAGAGGTCTTCGTCGTCGTCAACGGCCTGCTCGACGGGGACGAGGTGACGGTCTGCGCGTATATCTGGGTCGACCGGGATTTCGCGCTCACTCGGGGCTGGATTCAGGGTTTTCCGAAGAAGCTCGGCTCGATCTGGATCACCAGGAGCTTTGGCCTCGGCGGCCCGGCCGACCCGGGGATGGAGCCGGGCGCGCGGTTCGGCGCCACCTGCGCAGCGTACGAGCGGCGTGTCGCCCAGTGCACCGTCACGCTGGAGCACCTTTCGGCAGGAGGCCCGTTCCATAACGCGCCGCCGATCGTCAACGTGCGGTACTTCCCTCGCCTGGCCGCAGGGCGTCACGACGACCCCGCCGTGCACGAGCTCTTGCGCGCCGTCTCCCGGGCTCGCGCGAGCTGGGAAGCGGGGGG
>JBPCLB010000197.1:0-8351 GCA_051003695.1 Gaiella sp.
AGCGCGGCGAGCGCAGTCGCGCCCGCGTCCGGGTCGGCGTCGTAGAGCCGAGGCTTGATCGCCTCTGCGTACCAGTCGCAGAAATCGTCGAACGTGAGGTGGTAGAGCGCCCCCGTCGAGCTCGCGAAATCGAACCGCGACCAATCTGCCTCGACCTCCTGGCGCACGCCGTCGATCCGCGCGAGGATCCAGCGCTCCTCGAGCGACGCCGGACGAAGCGCCGGGGAGAGGCCGTCCGCGTTCTGCAGGATCAGGCGAGCGACGTTCCAGAGCTTGTTCGCGAGCTTTCGACCCTCCTCGATCGCGCCGATCGAGTAGCGGACGTCCTGTGTCGAGGAGAGCTTGAGCAGGCCGTAGCGCGTTGCGTCGGCGCCGTATCGCTCGATCGGCTCGATGGGGTCGACCCCCGTGCCGAGGCTCTTCGCCATCCGGCGGCCGTCGGCTGCCAGGATCGTCGAGGTGATGATCACATCGGTGAACGGCACGGTCTCGAGCACCTCGAGCCCCGTCCAGATCATCCGGTTCTCCCAGAGCCTGATGATGTCCCGCGCGGTGACGTTGACGTTCCCGGGGTAGTAGCGGTCGAGCTCCGGCGTGCGCTCGGGCCAGCCGAGCGTCGCGCAGGGCCAGAGCGCGGAGGAGAACCAGGTGTCGAGCACGTCGGGGTCGCGGGTGAGCACGACCTCCTCACCCGCTTGCGCCTGCGCCGCCTGCTCGTCGAGAGCGCAAATCGTCTCGCCGTCGGGCGTGTACCAGATCGGGAGCTGGTGTCCCCACCAGAGTTGGCGCGAGATGCACCAATCGGGCGCATCGACGAGCGACGCGATTGCGAACGCGTGCTGCGACTCGGGATGGAACCGGACGCGGCGGGCCGAGAGCGCTTCGATCGCGGGCGCGGCCGGGGCGTCCATCCTGACCCACCATTGCAGCGAGATCAGCGGCTCGACACGCGAATGGCAGCGCTGGCAGGTCCCGACCGAGTGGCGCAGATGCTCGCGCTTGACGAGCGTCCCGTGCGTCTTCGCCCAAGCGACGACCGCGTCCCCCGCCTCGCTCTGGCTCCTGCCCTCGAGCTCGCCGGCGATGGCGTTCATGCGCCCGTCCTGACCGATCACCATCGGTTCGTCGAGCCCGTGATCGCGACCGATCGCGAAATCGGTGGGATCGTGACCCGGGGTGATCTTGAGGGCGCCGGAGCCGAAGGTCGGGTCGACGCGCTCGTCGGCGATCACGGGAACCCGGCGCTCCACGTACGGGACGACGACCTCGCGGCCGATCGCGTCGCGGTAGCGCTCGTCCCCGGGGTGAACGGCGACGGCGACGTCGGCGAGGATCGTCGCCGGGCGCACCGTCGCGATCGTGATCCCCTCGCCGTCGCCGTCCGCGAACGGATAGCGGATGAACGAAAGCGTGTCGTCCATGTCCTCGTGGACGACCTCGAGATCGGAGATCGAGGTCTTGTGGTACGGGCACCAGTTGACGATCCGGTTCGCGCGGTAGATCCAGCCGTGCTCCCAGAGGCGGACGAAGAAGGTGAGGACTGCGCGCACGTACGCGTCGTCCATCGTGAAGCGCTCGCGCCCGTAGTCGAGCGACGCACCGAGCCGCCGGAACTGGCTCATGATCGTGCGGCCGGTCGTCTCGAGCCAGTCCCACGTCCGCTCGACGAACGCCTCACGCCCGATCTCCTGCCGTGACGTCCCCTCGGCGACCAGTTGCCTCTCGACGACGTTCTGCGTCGCGATCCCTGCATGGTCGTACCCCGGCTGCCAGAGCGTGTCGAACCCGCGCATCCGGTGCCAGCGGACGAGCACGTCCTGGATCGCCCCGTTGAGCGCGTGCCCCATGTGCAGGTCGCCGGTCACGTTCGGTGGCGGCACACAGATGACGAAGGTCTCGTCGTGGCGCCGGCCGGCTCCGGCGGCATAGAGCCCCTCTGCCTCCCACGTCTCCTGCCAGCGTCGCTCGACGGCGTCGGGGGCGTACAGCGGTTGCATGTCGTGCCAGTGTACGGAGCAGGTGTCTCGCTTCGCGGGCCACCTGGAGGAGCTTCTTAGGTGGCCCGCGTCAGCGGGACACCCGCGCTGCTACGCGCCCGTACCGGCTGCTAGCTCGTCGAGCTCTTCGGGGACACCGTGGGTGACGAGCGTCGGGTTGAGATCCTTCGCGATCGTCTCGCGCGTGATCACGCATTTCGAGACGTCCCTGCGGGACGGAAGCTCGAACATCACGTCGAGCAGGGCGCTCTCGATGATCGACCGTAGGCCGCGCGCCCCCGTCTCACGCTTGAGCGCCTTCTCGGCGATCTCGGAGAGCGCATCCTCGGTGAAGACGAGCTCGATCGTGTCGTACCCGAAGAACCGCTGGTACTGGCGCACGAGCGCGTTCTTCGGCTCGGTCAGGATCCGAACGAGATCGTCGCGGCGTAGCTGATGAACTGCCGAGACGACCGGCAGCCGCCCGATGAACTCGGGAATCAGGCCGAAGTTGACGAGATCTTCGGGCATCACCTGATTGAGCAGCTCGGCGGATTCCTCCGCGGCCCTCGAGCGCACCTCGGCGCCGAAGCCGACCGCGTTCTTGCCGATCCTCCGGGCGATGAGCTTGTCGAGGCCCGCGAACGCGCCCCCGCAGATGAAGAGGATGTTCGTCGTGTCGATCGTCAGGAACTCCTGGTGCGGGTGCTTTCGCCCACCCTGCGGCGGCACCGAGGCGATGGTGCCCTCCAGGATCTTGAGCAAGGCCTGTTGCACGCCTTCACCGGAGACGTCACGCGTGATCGACGGGTTGTCGGCCTTCCGCGCGATCTTGTCGACCTCGTCGATGTAGATGATCCCCGTCTCCGCTTTCTTGATGTCGAAGTCGGCGGCCTGGATCAGCTTCAGAAGAATGTTCTCGACGTCCTCGCCGACGTAGCCTGCCTCGGTCAGCGCCGTCGCGTCCGCGATCGCGAACGGAACGTTGAGGATCCGCGCCAGCGTCTGCGCGAGCAACGTCTTGCCGCAGCCAGTGGGGCCGAGCAGCAGGATGTTGGACTTCTGCAGCTCGACGTCGCTTTCGTCCTGCAGCCCCATCCGGACGCGCTTGTAGTGGTTGTACACCGCCACGGAGAGCGTCCGCTTCGCCTCCTCCTGCGAGACGACGTAGTCGTTCAGCACGGCGTAGATGTCGCGGGGACGTGGGAGGTGGTCGAGGTCGAGCGAGGTGGGTGCCGTGAGCTCTTCGTCGATGATCTCGTTGCAGAGATCGATGCACTCGTCGCAGATGTAGACGCCAGGCCCGGCGATCAGCTTCTTGACCTGCCGCTGGCTCTTGCCGCAGAAGCTGCACAGCAGTTGCTCGTTACCGTCGCTCGCTCGGGCCACGTCTCTCCTTTTACTCCGATTTCCGGGAAAGGGCTAGCGGTGCTCGATCACCCGGTCGATGAGGCCGTACGCCACAGCCTCCTCCGAGCTCATGAAGTAGTCGCGGTCGGTGTCCTTCGTGATCTTGTCGAGAGGCTGGCCGGAGTGCTTGCTCAGGATCTCCTCGAGCCGTCGCTTGAGGCTGATCACCTCGCGCGCGCGGATCTCGATGTCCGTCGCCTGACCTTGGCCGCCGCCCGGGCTCCAGACCTGGTGGATGAGGATCTTGGAGTTCGGCAGCGCCATCCGTTTCCCCTCCTTGCCCCCGGTGAGGAGCAACGCGCCCATGCTCATCGCGATGCCGATACAGGTGGTGGAGACGTCGGGCTTGACGAACTGCATCGTGTCGTAGATCGCGAGACCCGAGTAGACGTCGCCACCAGGCGAGTTGATGTAGAGCAAGATGTCCTTGTCCGGATCCTCGGACTCGAGGTGAAGGAGTTGCGCGATGATCAAATTCGCGATCTGGTCGTCGATCGGCGTGCCGAGGAAGACGATCCGCTCGTTGAGCAGGCGCGAGTAGATGTCGAACGACCGCTCGCCACGGGACGTCTGCTCGATCACCATCGGGATCAGGGGGCTCATCGTCTCTCCTCGCTTCCTGGGGTCCACAACTTCGTCTCGACCGCCGGCTTCTCCTTGTCCGGTGTCCAGATCGCCTCGCGGGCGGCATGCTGCTCGGGAGTGATCGGCTTGACGTCGGCGACCAGTCGGTCGAGCGCCGCCTTGAGCCGCAGGTCTTCGCGCAGTGCCTCGTGATGGCCGTGTGCCCACACCTCCGCGATCACCGACTCGGCATCCTCGCCGGCGGCTTCCGCCTGATCGCGGACGAGTTGGCGTACGGCATCGTCCGAGATCGTGATGCCGGCCCGCTCGGCGAGCGCCTCCAGTGCAAGCTCGCGGGCGACCGATTGAGCCGCTTCCGAGCGCACCTGACCCGTGAGGCTCTCCGCTGTCTGCCCGGTCACCTGCATATACGCCTCGGGCGTGATCCCCCGATTCGCGAGCGACCGCACGAAACCGTTCAGCAGCTCACGTGCGCGCGACTCGACGAGCGGCCCGGCGCCCTCGACCTTCGAGGCGCGGACGAGCTCGTCGATGGCGGCGGCCCGGTAGGCGGACTCGATCTCGGCGCCGAGCGCCTCGCTGATCCGCTGCTCGACGTCCGCGCGCCACTCGGCGAGCGTGTCGAACTCGGTCGCGGCGCGAGCGAGCTCGTCGTCGATCTCCGGCAGCACTTTCTCGTTCACGTGCTTGACGGTCACGGCGACGGCGACGGCCTCTTCCCCGTCGGCGGCGTCGTACGAGACCTCCCGCACCTCACCGACCCGCGCGCCGACGAGCGCCTGCTCGAGCTCCTCGAGGAGCGTGCCGGCGCCGAGCTCGACGACCGTGTCGGACTGGGTCTCGCCGTCCGGGCTGACGAGGTCGACGATCAACGTGTCGCCGTCCTCCGCGACGCGGTCGTCCGCGGGCACGAGCTCCGCGACGGAGCCGCGCAGAACCTCGAGCTCGCGCTCGACGAGCTCCTCCGGCACGACGAGTGGCACGCGCGGCACTTCGAGCGTCGTCCAGTCGACGATCTCGGGGGTCGGCTGCACCTCGACCGTCGCAGTGAAGCTCCAGTCGCCGGATTCGCTTGCAGGAACGTCGTACTCGTACTCGGGTGTGGCCACGGGACGCAGCCGCGCTCTCGCCGCCGCGCTCCAGAACCAGCCGCTGAGGTGGGACTCGAGCGCCTCGGCCCAGAGGCGCTCCTTCCCGATGTGCGCGAGCAGCACAGGCCTTGGCACCTTGCCTTTGCGGAAGCCGGGGATGCGCACCGACTCGGCGAGATCGGAGGCCGCGTGCTCGACGGCATGCTCGAGCTCGTGGGCCGAGACGTCGACCGTGAGACGGACGCGGTTGCCGGCGAGCTCCTCGACCTCAGTCACTCGCGCATCTAAGCAGAGGCGTCATGGGTGACCTCCGGCGTTCCGATCTCGCCGGACACTCAACAGGATCTAGGCGATTCCACGACACTGCCGGCAGCTCGACCCTGGAACAGCGTGGTTTCCGGCCGGGCACCGGCCGCTTCAGGGGTTGTATCCGCAACATAGGAATCCGCTCCCGCGGATTCCTATGTTGCGGAAAGAACTGTGCGGGCGAGAGGACTCGAACCTCCAAAGGCCGTAGCCCACCGGGACCTAAACCCGGCGCGTCTGCCAGTTCCGCCACACCCGCGTCGTCGCGGAGCCTAACGGTTGAGCAGGAGCCCGACCGTCTCGCGCATCGAGTCTACGACAAGCCCACCGAGGACGATCAGCGCGAACGCCGCGAAGGCGACGAACGGCTCGTGTGCCTGCAGGACGAGCAGCGCGGCGAACGCTCCGACGACGAGACAGGCCGTCGCGAGCGGTCTCCGGGTCATCGTGCCGACGGCGAGCCCGACGAGAAAGACCGTCCCGAAGACGACGATTCCGAGCGTCATGGCCGGAGCGTAGGACCCCCGTCGGACGGAGCGTCAACCGAGCACGCGCGCTCCGAGCGATGCACGAAGCGCCATCACGACCTGCGGGTCGAATTGGGAGCCGGCGCACCGCTCCAGCTCGTCGAGCGCGGCTCGCTCGTCGAGCGGCGGACGATACGGGCGCTCGCGTCTCATCGCGTCGTAGGCGTCGGCGACGCAGATCACGCGCGCCGGGAACGGAATCTCCTCGCCTGCGAGCCCGTCGGGATACCCCGTGCCGTCCCAACGCTCGTGGGTCGAGCGCACGATTCTTCCGATCGGCCGCAGCAGCGGCGAGACGGCGAGGATCGCTCACCGACGAGTGTGTGCCGGCGAACGAAGTCCCACTCCTCGTCGTCGAGAAGGCCCGGGCGGTGGAGGATCTCGTCGGGAATCGCGAGCTTTCCGACGTCGTGAAGCTGTGCCGCACGATGCAGCTCGTGGAGTGCCTCCCCCTCGAGTCCGAGTCGGCGACCGAGCTCCAGCGTGAGGTCGGCCACGCCCTCGGTGTGGGAGTGGAGCTCGGGCTCACGCTCGTACAGCACCTGCATCAGCAGCGCATGCGGGCGCTCGCGCCGCGACCGCTTTGCGTGTTTCTGCGCGTACAGCCGCTCGTCCGCGAGCCGGAGTGCCTCACTCGGGTCGCTGGCCTCCTCGGGAAGCAGCACCGCGCCGAACGAGCTCGTCACCTCGAACCCTTCACCACGCTCCGCGAGTGCCGTCGAAGCTTCGTCGAGCAGCCGCTCGAGGTCGACGTCGCTCGCCGGGGAGAGCAGGCAGAACTCGTCGCCACCCAGCCGATAGACCGTGACGCCCCGTCACCGACCCGTTCGAGCTTGCCGCCGAGTCTCGCGAGGAGGCGATCTCCGGCAGGATGACCGAACGCGTCGTTGTAGCCCTTGAAGCCGTCGAGATCGAAGAGCACGAGCAGCCAACGGCCGCCTGCGTGGGCATCCTCTGCGACGCGCTCGAGCCTCTCGACGAACAGGCGTCTGTTGCCGAGGCCGGTCACGTGATCGGTGACGGCGTCGCGTCGCGTGACCTCGAGCAATCGGGTGTTCTCCCGGAACGTGAGTCCGAGCCGCGCGACGACGCCGCCGAGCGTGAGGGTCGCGAGGACGACGGCGAGGAGGTTGACGCGGTGGAAATGGTCGAGCGCCAACACCGCGAGCGCGATCGCAGCGCACGCCGCCGGAACGACCAGGAACGCGCGTCCCGCGCCCTCGATCCGGCGTGAGGCACCGCGGTCCTGCCAGCCCGCGCAGGCGATCAGGAGGAGCGCGGCTGGCCACGAGACGTCCAGCAGGCTGCCCTCGACGTACTCTTCTCGTGCAGTCTGGAAGAGATAGATGCTGTCACCGATCGCGAAGACGGCGAGCGCGGCACCGATCAGGAGCCACGCCCGGCCGGGACGCCAGCGAGTCAGAGCGAAGGCGCCGATCACGAGCGAGAGGAGGAGCACGTCGCCCAGCGGATAGGCGAGATTGGTCGTGACCGTCGCGGCCGAGCCCTCCGTCGAGTCGAGCACGACGTCGACGAGCACGGCGCTGCCGAGTGCGCCTGCGGCGAGGGCCGCTGTGACGCCGTCGATCCACAGACCCGCGCCGACGTCACGGACTCGCGCCCGGAAGAGGACGAGCACGCCGACGTAGCTCGCCGGGTAGAACGACAAGTAGAGCGGGTCCGCCCAGGAGGGAAACGGCGGACTCGCCGCTCCGGAGTACGCGAAGAGCCAGAGGAACTCCCCGGCTGCGAAGGCGCAGACCGCCGTCGCCAGCGCCGCCCAGCCGAGCCGATGAGGTCGTGTCGCGGCGCGGCCGAGCGCGAGCGCCACCGCACAGATCACGAGCCCGTAGTAGACGTAGTAGTCGAACGCATACGAGACCCCGCCGCTGTCCGGTAGCACCGTGTGCAGCGCGAATCCGGCGAGGCATAGCCCAGCGAGCAACTGGGCGACGGCGATCGCCCGCGCGACCACAGGGGACATGCGGGGTGAATCGGCCGTGCGGTCGACATGCTTGAGCCGTCGGGTCGCCTCGCGAGCGGCGAGCCTGAGATGGGACTGTTCCAAAAAATCCGCTCAGTTCCAATAATCCTGCAAATCGCAGAATCGCCGAATCGCCGTCAATGCGCCGCCGTCCCTACATGCGGCGCTCAGAGGCCAGGACACGGCCACATCATGTGCAAGCCGCAGCGAATTAAGGCTACGCACGGCGAATCCGGCGAGCAGGCACCCCGAGACAATTACAGCGAACGTTCCCCACGCGATCCTGAACCATAGAAACGCGATAATGCCCCGTTTGGCGGTGCCCGATAGGGTTTTCCGATGCCGACCGACGTGGCGCGCGAGGATGTTGCACGGCTGCTGTCGGAGGCGGCGCAGCTTGTTGAGGTGCTGCCACGCGAGGAGTACGAGGAGGAGCACCTGGCCGGGGCGATCAATTTGCCGCTCAAGGAGC
>JBPCLB010000198.1:0-24104 GCA_051003695.1 Gaiella sp.
GGCGCGCGGGTGCGGCCGAAGAAGACGTTGATCGCGGCGGTCGCGATGTGGAGGTGCTTCGAGTACGGGAGGTAGACCAGGAACCCGAGCACGAGCAGAAGATGCGACCAGACGAGGATCCGCTCGCGCACCTCGGCCCAGGTGCCGGTGCCGAACACCTCCGCGATCGCGTTCGCAACGGGCGACCAGCCGGCGGGCCACTCGTTCAGACCGACCGCGATCCGCGATGCGTGCCACAGCAGCAATGTCGTCACGATCAGCGTGATCAACGCGAGGATCAGGTCGGCCTCGCCGAGGTGGCTGCCCCTGAAGCGCTCGGGTCGCTGCACCTTGCGAATCCAGAACGCGGTCGCGATTCCGACGAGCACGAGCACGACGAAGACGTCGACGAGGAGAGCGAACCAGCCCTGGCTGCCGAGCCACGGGATCGTCCACTCGCGGTCGACCGCGCCGAGCAGCGCCATCACGATCGTCGGGAAGAGCACGATGAAGCCCCAGAAGACGAACGCGTGCGCAAGCCCGGGGATCAGCCGTTGCAGGAGCTTGCGCTGGCCGAGCACGACGACTGCCTCGTTCCTGACGCGGCGTGGCAGCTCGTCGAAACGGCCGGTCGGCTTGCCGAGGCGGACGATCCGCACGAGGAGGAGCGCCCGGCGGGTGAAGAGCCCGCCGGCGATCGCGACGACGCCGAGCAGAGCAGCAGCGGAGAGGGCGGTCACGAGTTGGCCGAGAGGAGCCTGGCTGAAGCCAGGCGCCTCTTGGGTCTCCGGCGCCGCTCTGTCGCCCGGTGCCTGGCTGAAGCCAGGCACCTCATGCGCCGCGAACCCGCCGCAACTCCGCCGAGATCGCGGGCAGCACCTCGTGGAGGTCGCCGATCACCGCGTAGTCGGCGACCGACATGATCGGCGCCTCCGGATCGGTATTGACTGCGAGGATCCGCTTCGCCCCCTTGCACCCGGCGATGTGCTGCGTCGCGCCCGAGACACCGCAGGCGATGTAGATCTCCGGCGCGATCTTCGACCCGGTCTGGCCGACCTGGTCGGTGTGCGGACGCCAGCCTGCCATCGTCACCGCCCGCGAGCAGCCGACTGCCCCGTCGAGGAGGCCCGCGAGCTCTTCGACCGGGCCGAACCCCTCGGCCGACCCGACCCCGCGCCCGCCCGTGACCACGACCTTCGCATCGGGGAGCGAGACGCCTGCCGACGCAGCGGCAACCCGGTCGCGGACCCGAACGACGAGGTCGGCGTCGACGAGCTCCGGCACGAACGGCTCGATCGCTCCGGGGCTTCCCGGATCGGCGGCGGGCACCGCGTGCGGGGCGACCGTGAGGAGCGCCCGACCGGCATGGAGGTGTGCCTCCTCGAGCAAGCTTCCACCCCACCGAACCCGCCTGAGCGCGAGCGGATCTCCGGGCGTGACCGCGATGCAGTTCGCCGCGAGAGGCTCGCCCATCCGCACCGCAGCTCGTGCAAGGGCGTCGGTCGCGTGCTCGGAGCCCGGTGCGACGACTGCTGTCGCGCTGACACGCTCGGCGACCTCGCACACGATCGCCGCCCAGGCGTCGGGCGCAAACGCGTCGAGGGCGTCGTGCTCGGCGACATGCGCGACCTCGACCGGCGCAGCTGCGGCTGCAGCCCGTGCCCCCGGGCCGATCAGCAGCCCGTGGGTCGACCCACCGAGGCTCTGCGCCAGCGTGAGCGCCTGCCGCGAGATGTCTGTCGGCGCGCCGTCGGCATGCTCGAGCAGGACGAGGTTCACCGGACGACACCGATCCGCTGCAGGAGCGCGACAACCGCGGGCGCCGCCTCGGCGCCCCGGCCGAGCACCTCGGCCTCCTTCGCCTGACCCTCGGGCACGACGAGCCGCACTCGCTCGAGCCGCGACGCGGGATGGGCCGGGGTCGAGATGTCGAGCGACTTGCGGGCGGCGCGCATCCGCCCCGGCACGGACGGATACCGCGGGAGATTGAGGCCCTCGAGCACGGTGACGACGGCGGGCAGCGGCAGCTCGTAGACGTCGCGCCCACCTCCACGCTCCTGCTCGGCGCGCACGCCGCTGTCGGCGATCGTGACCCCCTTGATCCCGGTCGCGCACGGCCGCCCGAGCGCGTACGCGCAGCGCGGACCGACCTGGTAGCCGCCCGAATCGGCCGACTCGTTGCCGAAGAGGATCAGATCGAACGCGCCCGAGCTCGTCTCGTCGGCCCGGATCGCCTCGGCGATCGCGCCCGCGGTGGCCTCGGGATCCCACTCCTCGCCGTCGGTCTCGAGGTGAAGCGCACGATCGATCCCCATCGCGAGCGCGTCGCGCAGCTGCTCGGAGGCGTCCGCCGAGCCGAGCGTGAGCACGACCGACTCGCCGCCGTGCTGCTCGACGAGCCGCACGGCTTCCTCGACCCCGCATTCCTCGTGGGGGCTGATCGTGAAGCCGAGGTGCTTCGTCTCGATCGCCTGCTCGTCGGGCGTGAGGACGATCCGGCCGCCGGTCAGCGGCACCCGTTTGATGCAGACGAGGATCTTCATCCGCCCAACCTCGCAGCCGCGCCCGCCGGAAGGGCTCCTAGGTGGCTTGCACAGCGAGACACCCTCACGAGCGAATCCTCGCGTTCTCGGGGTCGAAGAGGGCGGTCGAGCCCGCGACGGCGACGGTGACGGGGAACCGCTCGTTCATGTACTCGACCGCGAGCTCTGCCGACCCCTCGACCGCACGCTCCGGTGGCAGGTAGGCCATCAGCACGTACTTTCCCACCGACGGGGCGGCACCGGCGCTCGTGACGTACGAGCGACGTCCCTTCGCGTCGGTGAGCGGCGATCCGTCGCGCAGCACGATCGGCTCGCGTCCGAGGGGATACCGCTTCACGCCGAAGGCAGACGCGTGGTCTTCGACGGTGAGCGTGCACAGGATCGCCGCAGGCTCTTCCTCCCGATGCCGCAGATGCGCCTCCTTGCCGACGAAGTCCTGCTCTTTGACCTTCGGTCGCTGCATCCCCGCCTCGACCACCGTGTACTCGGTCTCGAGCTCGGCGCCGTAGGCGCGGTAGCACTTTTCCAGCCGGCCGGTCGTGCCGTAGACACCGATCCCGCAGGCCGTGAGTCCGTGCGGCTCGCCGGCCTCCCAGAGCACGTCCCAGAGACGCGCGCCCTGTTCCATCGGGACGTACAGCTCCCATCCGAGGTCGCCCACGTATGAGATCCGCGACGCGAGCGCGAGCTGCGAGCCGATCTCGACCGTTCGGCACGTGCCGAACGGAAAGCCCTCGTGCGAGATGTCGTCCGCGGTGACGCCGGAGAGGATGTCGCGCGCCCGCGGCCCCCAGAGGCCGATCGTCGTCCAGGCTGTGGTCACGTCGACGAGGCTCGCGGAGCCGTCATCGGGCAGGAGGTCGGCGAAGAGCTTGCGGTCGGCCATGCCGTGCGCGCCACCGGTCACGATCCGGAACGACTCGTCGCCGATCCGCATGATCGTGAGGTCGGACTTGAACCCCCCGCCCGGGCCGAGCACCGGCGTGTAGACGACGCGGCCGACCGCCACGTCCATCTGCGCGAGTACCGCCCGCTGCAGCGCGTCGAGCGCCCCCGCGCCCTGAACGTCGAAGATCGCGAAAGCGGAGAGATCGAAGAGCCCGGCGTGCTCGCGCATCGCCAGGTGCTCGGCATTGATGATCGGTGACCACCAGCGCGCGTCCCATTCGGCGTCGCGCGGCTCGACGCCAAAACGCTCGACGAGCGGCGCGTTGGCCCCGTACCACTGGGGTCGCTCCCAGCCGACCGCCTCGTAGCAGACGGCGCCGAGTGCCTCCTGCCGCTCGTGCATCGGCGAGCGGCGGAGCCCGCGCTCGCTCGACCACTGCTCGGTCGGATGGACGATCCCGTAGGTCTTCGGAAACGCCTCGAAGGTGCGTGCCTTGACGTGCGCGCGCGTCTTCTGGTGTGCGTGGAAACGGCTGATGTCCGAGCTGTGCAGGTCGATGTGCGACTCACCGTGCACCATCCACTCGGCGAGAGACTTGCCGACCCCCGGGCCTTCCTTCACCCAGACCGCCGCCGCCGACCACAGGCCCTTGACCTCAGGCGTCTCGCCGAGGATCGGCATCCCGTCGGGCGTGAGCGCGATCAGCCCGTTGATCGCGTACTTCACGCCGACCGACTCGTCACCGACGATCTCCGGCATCAGCTCGAGCGCGTGCTCCATCTGCGGCTCGAAGTCGGCCTGCGTGAAGGGAAACTCGGTCGGCGAGAGCGCGGCCTCCTCGAGCGAGGGGATCTCCTCGGGGTCGTGGAGGATCGAGCGGTGGGCGTAGGAGCCGACCTCGAGCCCGACGCCGTCCTGGCGCTCGTACATGAAGACGTCCATGTCGCGGACGATGGGGAACTCGATCGCCCTCGTGCTTCGCTCGAAGCGCGGCACCGGGCCGATGTCGATCATCTGGTGAACCGCAGGCGTGAGCGGGATGTACGTCCCCGCCATCCGCGCGAGGAGCGGGCTCCAGACGCCGCAGGCGATCACGACGGTCTCGCACTCGATCGCGCCGCGCGAGGTGTGTACCCGACGGATGCGACCGCGCTCGACGTCGAGCCCGCTGATCTCGGTCGACGCATGGATGCTCAGCGCGCCCGCCGCGACCCCGCGCTCCCGCATGAGCGTTCCCGCTTGCAGCGAGTCGACGACCGAGACGGTCGGGCAGTAGAAGCCACCGAGCAGGATCGTCTCGTCGATGAACGGGACGAGCTCCTTGATCTCGGCCGGGGTGACGAGCCGCGCGGTGTCGACGCCCCACGCCTTCGCCGAGGCGATCCGCCGCCGCAGCTCCTCCAGCCGCTCCTCGGTGCGCGCGACCTCGATCCCGCCGCACTCGGTGTTCACCCCGAGCTCCACGTACTGACGCTGAGACTCGAGCGTCAGCTGTGTCATCTCCTTCGAGTGGTCGACCGGAAAGATGAAGTTGGAAGCGTGACCCGTCGACCCACCGGTGTTCGGGAGCGGCCCCTTGTCCAGGAGCACGACGTCCGTCCAGCCGAGCCGGGTGAGGTGGTAGGCCAGGCTCGAGCCGACGATCCCGCAACCGATCACGACGGCGCGGGCGGTCTCGGGGAAGGATGTCATGTCATCTCTCGGCTTGCTGATATATGAGTATGCTGCAGTAGGATATACCACCTGCCGCGACGCTGCAAGACGCACCCAACCGAGGCCGGAACACTCGTCGCTGCCTTCGGCAGCAGGCGACTTCAGGCATCTGCCCCGCCGCAGGTGGGGATACGTTGCGGCTCGGACTCCGCGCGAGCGGCTTCCGAGCTCGCAGACAAGCCGTCGTGCACGAGCAGCTGGAAGTGCTGCAGCAAATGCTCGCTGTCGAGCAGTAGGCGTCCGTGCTCGATCGCGCCCGACCGTAGCCCGCGGTGGACGGAGGCGACGAGCTCGGTGTCTTCCGCCCCCACGGTGCCGCCGAAGGCGGTGATCTCCTCGATCAGCTCGGGCGGGGTGCCGGGCGCCCAGAAGCCGTCGACGTACGAGGCAGTGTGGTTCTCGTCGATCGGATCGAAGACGAGCACGCGCAGATGGGCCGGGCCGGGGAGCGTGTTCAACGTCCAGTTCGGCCAAACGAAGTGGAACTGGCTCGAGCGGATCTCGCCGTCGGGCTGGTACGGCTGGTTCGCGGCGCCCTCGTTGACCGGGCCGAGCTGGCTCGACGTCCAGCGGGCGGTCGACAGCGCGTACTGGTCGGGATCGACGTCGATCAGTCGGCTGAAGCTCTTGTGCGCGACCGGGCAGTGGTAGCACTCGAGGAAGTTCTCGACCGCGATCTTCCAGTTCGCCTCGACGAGGAACTCGCGCGAACGGCCGGTGTACTCGAGCGCCGAAGGGTCGAGCCCGCACGAGGCCACGACCTCCGGCAGGTCACCCAGAGTCTCCGCGAGCGGGGGCGCGTCGAGGTCGGGGTTGACGAGGACAAGGGGACCCCACGTCTCGACCTGCGCCCGGACGAGACTCCACTCCGAGCGGTCGAAGCCCGGTTCGCGATCCGACCGTGGGGCCGCGCGCAGCGACCCGTCGAGGTCGTACGTCCAGGCGTGATACGGGCACTGGAGCGTCTCGCGCTTGCCACAGCCCTGCGCGACCTCGTGGCCTCGGTGGCGGCAGACGTTGACGAACGCCCGCAACTCCCGGTCTCGGCCGCGCACGACGACGATCGGCACCCCTCCGACCCGGCAAGTGAGGTACTGACCGGGGTCTGCGACGTGCTGCACCGTGCCTGCGTACTGCCATGTGTGCCGAAAGATCCGGTCTTGCTCGAGCCGGAAGATGTCCGGGTCGGAGTACCAGGAGGCGGGCAAGGTCAGACCCCGGGCGAGCTGCTCACGAAGACCCGATCCGGCGTCGATCGCCATGGCGGGAGATTAGAGATGCGGGCGACGCGCTGTGCGCGGCACCCCTCGCTTCGTGTGATCATGATCGAGATGAGATTCCTACTCCCGTTTGTCGTTTTTGGTGTGCTTGTTGGGGGTGTTGCGGCATCCAGAGGGGCGCAGCCGTCGCGCTCGGTCGGCCTGCCGTGGGACGGACGCCTCGTCGCGGGAGTCCAACTCGAAGCAGAGGGGAAGCACTTCTTCAGCTGGGATCCTGTCCTCGACCGGTCGCCGAACCGTGACTGGCGACGCCACGGGAACGAGCGCCTGGTGCGGACCCTTCGACAGGTTCTCGACGCGTATGCCTCGGCTAATCCGGACGCGCCGCGGGTCGGGATCGGCGATCTCTCGCTCGCAGACGGCGGCGAGTTCGGTCGTCGGTTCGGCCCGCCGGGACATGCCTCGCACCAGAACGGGCTCGACGCGGACGTCTACTACCCGCGCAAAGACGGCCGCGAGCGCGAGCCCGAGCGCCCGGGACAGATCGATCGCCGTCTTGCCCAGGAGCTCGTCGGCCGCTTCGTGGCGGCGGGCGCGACGAAGGTGTTCATCGGCCCGCGTACGGGTCTGACAGGGCCGCCCGCGATCGTCGAGGTGCTGCCTGCGAATCACGACAATCACATGCACGTCCGGCTCGCCGGCGACGGCGTGAGGGCGGCCCTGGTTGGCGAGAGCGAGCGTGGGCTGCCGATTCGCGCCTTCGCGCTCGGGCGCGGCCCGGTCCGCGTGCTCGTCGTCGGCTGCGTCCACGGCGACGAGTGCGCGGGGAGCGTGGTCGCCCAGCGGCTCCTGCACGCGAAGCCGCCGAGCCGCGGCTCGATCTGGGTCGTGCCCGACCTGAATCCCGATGGTTGGCTGCTCGAGCGCCGGACGAACGCGCGCGGCATCGACCTCAACCGCAATTTCCCAGGCACGTGGCAACCGCTCGCGAGCTCGGGTCCGCGCCCTGCCTCGGAGTCCGAGACCCGCGTCGCGATGCGCCTCGTCCGGCGACTGCGCCCTCGTTTGACGATCTGGTTCCACCAACCGCAGGCGCTCGTGCGGGCGACCGGTCGCAGCGAGGGCGTCGCAGTGCGGTTCGCGCGGCTCTCCGGCATGCGGTTCGCTCGCATGCCACGGCCACCGGGGTCGGCGACCTCGTGGCAAGAGCGCATCCTGCCCGGGACGCGTTCGTTCGTCGTCGAGCTTCCGCGAGGCGAGCTCCACATCCGCGAGGCGGGACGGTACAGCTGCGCCATCTTGCGACTCACGCGGGAGCTCGCTGGCCCAGGTGGTGCCCCGCTCACAACGAGGCCGGGGGGCTCGGGCTGCCTCTCCTGACGACGACGATCGGCTCGTATCCGAAACCGGGCTACACGCCGATCCCGAACGGCTTCGATCCAGCAGCCGGCTCGTGGCGACCGACGCAGTCGACCGAGGCGAACGACGAAGTCACTCCCGAGCACGAAGCGACGCTGGATCGCGCCGTGCGCGAGGTCGTGGCGGAGCAGACCGGAATCGGGATCGACGTCCCGACCGACGGCGAGATCCGGCGCGAGCACTACATCTACTACCACTGCCGACAGCTCGAGGGATTCGACTTCACGAGCCTCGTGACCAGGTCGATGCGCGACGGGGGGTGGGTCGCCGACGTGCCGGCCGTGACCGGCCCGATCCGCGCCGGCGCCCCCTTCCTCGTACGCGACTGGCAGGTCGCCCAATCGGCAACCGACCAGCCGGTGAAGCTCACCCTCCCCGGGCCGCTGACGATCTCGGCCTCGACGCACGACGCCTACTACGGAGACGACAGGCGGCTCAGCGACGCGCTGGCGGCCGCGCTCAACGTCGAGATCCTGCGACTCGCCGAAGCCGGCTGCCGGTTCGTCCAGATCGACGAGCCGGTCTTCGCACGCGAGCCGGAGCGGGCGCTCGCTTTCGGGATCGACGCCATCGCCCGGTGCTTCCACGGTGTCCCCGCGGAGGTGCGTCGGATCGTCCATGTCTGCTGCGGGTACCCGTCGAGCCTCGACACCGAGGACTACCCGAAGGCGGACCGGGACGCGTACTTCGAGCTCGCCGACCCGCTCGAGGCGGCGCCGCTCGACGCTGTCTCGATCGAAGACGCCCATCGACACAATGACCTGCGCTTGCTCGAGCGATTCGGCTCGACGACGGTGATCCTCGGTCTCGTCGACATCGCCCGCACACGCGTCGAGACCGTGGACGAGATCCGCAGGCGGCTGCAGGCGGCACTCGAGCACATCGACGCCGCACGACTCGTCGCGGCGCCGGATTGCGGGCTCGCGATGCTCGACCGCACGCTCGCCGTCGCCAAGCTGCAAAACGTCGTCGCAGCCGCACGCGACGTCTGAATTGCGTCCGCCGATCACCTCTCCGTCGGGGCCGGACCTGTCCGGCCCGTGTTGTACGGCGGGATCTGTTGTCCCCGGCACGGGCCGACAGGTTCGGCCCTACAGAACTGCCCGGATTGCCGTCTCGAAGCCGAGCACGTGACGGCGCATCACCGATTCGGCCCGTTGCGCATCGCCCGCGACGATCGCGTGCAGAAGGTCGCGGTGCTCCTGCACCGCATGCTCGAGCCTGCCGACGCGCTCGAGCGCGAGGAACCAGATCCGCAGCGTCAGCATGTAGTACTCGCTCAGCGTCGCCTCGAGGAACGGGTTGTGGGTGCACGCGTAGACGTGGCGGTGGATCCGCTGGTCGAGCCCGATCAACGTTCGCTCGTCGTGGACGTCGGCGACGCTGCCGAGCGCGTCGAGCAACTCGGCCGCCGCGTCTCGGTCGCCCTGCGTCGCGCGTTCCGCGGCTAGCCGGGCCGCGATGCTCTCGAGACCGACCCTGACCTCCGCAAGACTCGCGAGATCGCCGGCGTCGACTCTCGAGACGAACATCCCGCGGCGCGGATAGACGTCGACGAGCTTCTCCGCTGCGAGCGTTCGCAGCGCTTCGCGCACCGGAGTGCGGCCGAGCCCGAGTCGCTGCATCAACTCGCGCTCGCTGACGACCGAGCCCGGGGCGAGTTCGAGCGTGACGATCAACTCCCGGATCCGAAAGGTCGCCTGATCCGAGAGCGAGACAGCCTCGCCGGCCTCGGGTTGATGGACGTGGAGCGTCGTCATGGGCTGTCGCGTGCGGGCCGGGAGCCGGAGCCCCCGCGCCCGCACGTTCTCGTGCTACTTGAGCCAGGCCTTGACCTTGCCCGGGTTGGCCTTCGCCCAGGTCTCGGCGGCCTTGTCCGGCTTCAGCTTCTTGCCGGCGATCAGGTTCGCGACCGCGTTCTGATCGGCTGCCGTCCACTTGAAGTTGCGGACCACCTTCACCGCGGGTGAGCCGCTCGCCAGGAACTTCCCGCTCACGACCTTGTCGAGCCGGTACGACGGGTACGCGCAGGCGTACTGCTTCGCATCGCCGCCCTTCTTCTCGTCGTCCTTGCAGGTCGCCGACCGCTTGGGCAGCTGCACTTGGACGAGGTCGTACTGCGCGTTCAGGTACTGCGGGTCGTACCAGTAGAAGATCACGGGTTTCTTCTGCTTGTAGAGCTGGCTCCAGCGCGCGACCTGCGCCGGCTCGGCGCCCGCGACCACGTGCTTGAAGTCGAGCCCGAGCCCCTTGATCAGCGCCTTGTCCTTCTGGACGTAGGACGGGTCGCCGCCGAGGAACATTCCCTGCGAGCCCGACTCGGGCGACTTGAAGACGCTCTCCTTGCCCTTCAGTCCCGCCCAGGTCTTGAACTGCGGGTACTGCTGGAGCAGGTAGCGCGGGATGTACCAGCCGATCACGCCGGTGATCCCGTTCCCGCCGAGGTTCACGAGCGATTTGTTCTTCGTGTACTGCGGGAACGAGGCGAGGTTCTGCCAGTCCTCGAGCACGACGTCGATCTTGCCGTCCGCCATCGCCTGGAAGTTCGGCTGGCCCTCGGTGATGTTCGTCACCTTCACCTTGCAGCCGACGCGCTTCTCGAGGACGTACTTGAGCACGTAGACATTCGACGTCGACCCCGCCCACGCGTTCTCGTTCAGCGTGACGTTGCCGCACGCGGCCGCGCGGGCGCCGCCGAGAGCGCTCGCGGAAACCGCGAGCGCGGCGAGCGCCACGAGCGCGAGCCCCGCGAGGCGGACGTGCCTCGCACCGAGACGATCTTTCATTCGATCCTCCTTGCTGGGTTGCCTGATCACTGTGTTCCTGCGCGCATTCTGCGTGAGCCCTGGGTGACACGGTCGAGCGCGATCCCGAGCGCGAGGATCGCGAGCGAGGCAATCACGCCCTGCCCGAACTGGCCACGGACGAGACCCTGGGCGACCTCGTAGCCGAGGCCGCCGGAGCCGACGAGGCCTCCGATCACGACGACTGCGAGCACCATCACGATCCCCTGGTTGACGCCGAGCATGATCGCGTCGCCCGCGAGCGGCACCTTGACCTTCGCGAGGATCTGCCGGCGCGTTGCCCCGAACGCACCCGCGGCCTCGACCGCCTCCGGCGCGACATCTCGCACGCCCCGCTCCACGAGACGGGTGACGACCGGGAACGCGTAGAGCACGCCCGCGACGATGCCAGGGACGATGGAGACCGGCATCAGATAGATGAACGGGATGATGTAGACGAGCTGCGGCAGTGTCTGCAACACGTCGTTCAGGGGCCGAAGGATGCGAGACACGGTCCGGCTCTCCGCGGCGGCGACACCGAGCGCCACCCCGATCACGACGGCGAGCAGCGTGGCGACGAGCACCTGCGAGAGCGTGTCCATCGCAAGCGGCCACACGCCGATCACTCCGATCGAGGCGAGCATCAGGAGCGTCGTCAGCGCCGGTCGGAACCCGCTGACGACGAGCGCGATCAGCGTCAGCGCGGCGGCGGTGACGAACCAGGGCGTGCCGACGAGGAGCTCCTGCAGCGGCAGCAGCACCTTCGTGAGGATGAAGTTGCCCGTCGGCTCGGTGATCCCGAAGATCCACGAGGCCGGGTCCTGCACGTAGTCGAGCCCCTTCTGGATCTGGGTCAGGAGCCACGTCTGCGCCGTCACGACGGTGCCGCCGGCGGTCTCGTCCGGGTAGACGTCGGCTGTACCCGCAAGCTTCGCGACGAGCACCGCCACCGCGCCCGCCGCTGCAAGCCCGAGCGTCTGCAGCCGAAGCCGGCGGCGCGCCTCGTCGCCGAGATGCGCTCGTGCCGGATCGGTACGGTTGGCGATCGCCTCGGTCGCCCGGTCGAGCGCCATCGCCATGATCACGATCGCGACTCCGCCGAGCAGCGCGAGCGCCGGGTTCGAATAGAGCCCGCTCGTGACGACGGCGCCGAGTCCACCGCCACCGATCAGCCCCGCGATCACGACCATCGAGAGCGCGAAGAGAATCGTCTGGTTCACCCCGAGCAGCAGCATGCGCCGTGCGAGCGGAAGCTGGACCTTCCCGAGCGTCTGTGCCCTAGTCGCGCCCAGCGACGCAGCTGCCTCGACGGTGTTGACCGCCACGCCGCGAATCCCGAGCGCGGTGATCCGCACCGCGGGCGGAATCGCGTAGATCATCGTCGAGACGACCGCCGCGGCCGGCCCGACGGAGAAGAGGATCACGACGGGCATCAGATAGGCGAAGGCGGGCACGATCTGCATCGCGTCGAGCACCGGGTTGATCGCGCGCTGGAAGCGATCCGAGCGACCCGCGAGGATCCCGAGCGGGATCCCGACCGCGAGCGAGAGCCCGACCGAGGCGAGCATCAGCGCGAGCGTCTCGATACTCGCCTGCCACAGACCGAGCGCGGCGAACGACGCAAACGCCCCGAGCACGATCGCTCCCGCTCGGATGCCGCCGAATCGCAGCACGACGAGCGTCGCGACGGTGGCGACACCAGCCCAGGTGAGCCAGAGCAGACCCTCGGTTAGCCAGCGGACGACGTCGTCGACGAGCGTCGCGAACCCGTCGAAGAGCACGAAGACGACGTTGGGGGACTCGGCCGAGCGCTGGTCGAGCAGCCACGACTGGAACGCGTCGAGCTCGGCCGAGAGACCGTTCCAGACGAGCCAGTCGGGCCACGGATAGTCGAGACCGAACGCGCGGTACGCGAGCACCGTGACGCCGGCGATCGCCGCCACGCGCACGAGCTTCCCGCGCCACCACGGATGGTGCGAGACGGCGGGCTCGACGCGGGCGACCTCGGCAACGACGGACATCCGTGCTTACCGCTCCCCGGCGATCGCACGCAGGACCGCGACGCGATCGACGATCCCGACCACCGCGTCGTCCTCGACCACGCGCACGGGGCTCTCGCTAGCAGCGAGCACGGACACCGCGGCTCGAACGGTCGTCGTCGCGTCGAGCGTCGGGCCACCCCCCCGCAGCTCGTCGCCGCGCTCGAGGGGACGCATGATCGAGCGGAGCGTGAGCACATGGCTGCGCGGCACGTCACGGACGAAATTCTCGACGTACTCGTCGGCGGGCGAGCCCACGAGCTGCTCGGGCGTGCCGAGCTGGACGATCGCACCGTCGCGCATGATCGCGATGCGATCGCCGAGCCGCAGAGCCTCGGGCAGGTCGTGGGTGATGAAGACCATCGTCTTTCCCGTCTCGGCCTGGAGCCTCATCACCTCGTCCTGCATGTCCCGGCGGATGAGCGGGTCGAGCGCGCTGAACGGCTCGTCGTAGAGCATCACCTTCGGGTCGCCGGCGAATGCGCGCGCGACCCCGACACGTTGCTGCATGCCGCCCGAGAGCTGATCCGGGAAGGAGCTCGCGACGTCCTCGAGCCCGACGAGCCGCAGCATCGCGTGGGCGCGCTCGAGCCGGTCGCTCTTGCCGACCCCCTGGATCTCGAGCCCGAACGCGACGTTGTCGACCACGCGGCGGTGCGCGAGCAGGCCGAAGTGCTGGAAGATCATCGACACGTCGTGCCGGCGGAGAGCCCGCAGCTCCGCAGAGCCGGCGCCGCTGACGTCCCGGCCCGCGACGCGGATCGTCCCGGCGGTCGGCTCGATCAGGCGGATCAGCGTCCGGACGAGCGTCGATTTCCCCGAGCCCGAGAGACCCATCACCACGAACACCTCTCCCGGCCAGACGTCGAAGGACACGTCGCGCACGGCCGCGACGCACCCCGTCTCGGCGCGCAGCTCCGAACGCGACAGCTCGGCGGCCGGCGTGCCGATGATTCGATTCGCCCTCGGGCCGAAGATCTTCCACACACCGGAGACCTTGATCACCGGCTCATCCCGTGCGGGAGCCACGGTCGTCCCGGCGACGGCCGGCTCGCCCGGGGACGCGGCGGCCGGTTTCACGTGAAGCTGCACCGCCTGCTGATATACCAGATGTATACCGCCAGTTCAACCGGTGGAAAGCCATCGCTGGCGGCAATGAACGGAAACCTGGCACGATCAGCTAGTGAGCACGCTCGTCGAGACCGCGCCTTCACGGCTCCTCAATCGCGAGCTCTCCGCGCTGGAGTACTACTCGCGCGTGCTGGAGCTGGCCGAGGACGACAGCCTGCCGCTGCTCGAACGGGTCAAGTTCGTCGCGATCTTCTCCCAGCACCTCGACGAGTTCTTCATGGTGCGGGTCGCGGGCCTGCTCGAGCAGGACGAGGCCGAGCTTGGCGTGCGCTCGACCGACGGGCTCACGGCGGGCCAGGCGCTCACGGCGATCCAGGCGCGAGTCGCGGAGCTCGTGGCGCGCCAGTCGAAGCTCTGGCGACGCTCGCTCTGTCCCGCGCTGGACGAGGCGCGGCTGACGATCGCGACGATCGACGACTGCAGCGCAAAGGACCGCGAGAAGCTCGCGGCGTTCTTCGAGCGTGAGATCTTCCCCGTGCTGACACCGCTCGCCGTGGGGCCAGGGCAGCCTTTCCCCTACATCTCGGGGCTATCGCTGTCGCTCGGCGTGCTCGCGGTCGACGAGGAGTCGGGTGAGGAGCGGTTCGCCCGTGTGAAAGTCCCCGAGGGACTCGATCGGCTCGTCGCGGTGGGGAAGAAACTCATCCCGCTCGAGGCGGTGATCGCTCATTTTCTCCCGATGCTCTTCCCCGGCATCGAGATCGCCGAGCGTGCCGTGTTCCGCGTCACGCGAGACTCCGACTTCGAGGTCTCCGACGACGCCGACGATCTCCTCGAGGCGGTCGAGTCGGAGCTTCGCCGACGTCGCTTCGGAGACGTCGTCCGACTGGAGGTCTCCGCGTCCGCCTCGCAGTCGATGCGCGACCGGCTGATCGAAGGGCTCGGCGTTCGCTCCGAGCAGGTCTACGAGATCGAGGGCCTCCTCGACATGGCCGACTTCTGGCAGCTCTACGGCCTGGACCGATCCGAGCTCAAGCACGAGCCGTGGGTTCCGGTCGTCCCTCCGGTGTGGACGCGCGCCAAGACCCCGACCCGGCTGTTCGACGAGATCCGCCGCGCCGACATCCTCGCACACCAGCCGTACGACTCGTTCCGGGCGAGCTTCGAGGCCTTCGCCCAGGCCGCAGCACGTGACCCGGACGTGATCGCGATCAAGACGACGGTGTACCGGACGAGCGACGACTCGGCTCTCGTCGCCTCGCTGATCGAGTGCGCCGAGGAGGGCAAGCAATCGGTGTGCCTCGTCGAGCTCAAGGCGCGGTTCGACGAGCGCCGCAACATCGAGTGGTCGCGAACGATGGAGAAGGCCGGCGTGCACGTCGTCCACGGATTCTCGGACCTCAAGATCCACGCGAAGATGACCCTGATCGTGCGGCGCGAGCAGTCGGGGCTACGGCGCTACGTGCACATCGGGACGGGCAACTACAACGCGTCGACGGCCCGTCAGTACGAGGACGTCGGGATCTTCACCGCCGACGAGAAGATCGCAGCCGACGTCGCCGACCTGTTCAACCACGTCACCGGGTTCGGCCGTCCGCAACGCTTCCGCAAGCTGCTCGTCGCGCCGTTCGACATGCGCGACCGTCTGGTCGAGGAGGTTCGTCGGGTCGCAGCCGCCGCCGAGGGCGGCACATCGAGCCGGATCAGGCTGAAGCTCAACAACCTCGTCGACCCGGTGCTGATCGACGAGCTCTACGCCGCCTCGCAGGCCGGCGTCGAGATCGAGATCTGCGCGCGCTCGATCTGCATGCTGCGCCCGGGCGTCAAGAATCTCTCCGAGACGATCCGGGTGCGCTCGATCGTCGGCCGCTTCCTCGAGCACAGCCGGATCTACTGGTTCGAGCGAGGCGACGAGTCGCGCGTCTATCTCGGCAGCGCCGATCTGATGCCACGGAACCTCGACCGCCGGATCGAGGTGCTGGTGCCCGTCGAGAGCGGCCGCGCGCGTCAGGAGCTGAACACCGTGCTCGACAGCACCTTCGCGGACACCACCGGTGCGTGGGCGCTCGCGTCGGACGGCGCGTGGACGCGAGACCGCGCGCGCAGCGAGAAGCGAACGCATCACCACCAGGCCACGATGATGCGCCGTGCGCAGGTGCGGGCGAGAAGATCAGCGCGGTCGTAGATCGCTCCGCCGCGTGGGTGCTCCGCTGCGCGGATCACCTAGTAAACTTTTGTCGCACCACCCAGGGCAACGCGCTTTCTAGGTGCCAGGGCGAAGCCGGGGCACCGTCCGGGCGGTTGTGCAGGATCGAACCGATGAGAGTCGCGGTCGTCGACGTCGGGTCGAACACCGCACGACTGCTCGTCGCCGAGGTCAGCGCCGACGGACGGGTGCGCACGATTGACGAGCTGCGCGAGCACCTCGGGCTCGGTGCCGAGATCGCGCGCACGGGTGCACTCTCGGAGGCGACCGTCGCTCGGGTTGCAGACACCTGTCGCGGGTACGCGAAACGCGCCCGGCGGCTGGGTGTCGAGCGGGCGGAGGCAGTGGTCACGGCACCCGGGCGACAGGGCCGGGATCCGCGCAGGCTGGTGGCGGCCCTCGCCACGGCGACGAAGATGCCCGTCCGAGTGCTCTCACCCGACCAGGAGGGCCGGCTCGCCTACGAGGGCGCGATCGCCCGCGCGCAGGGCGAGCTTCCGGAGGTGGTGGCCGCGGTCGACGTCGGCGGCGGCTCGACGGAGATCGTCGTGGGCACACCACTGCTCGGCGCCGCGTGGATCCGCTCGATCGATCTCGGCTCATTGCGCTTGACGGGCGCGATGCTCGCGGACGATCCGCCGCGACCAGGGGCGATCGAAGCCGCACGACAGGCTGTGCGCGCGGCCTTCGTCTCGACGATGCCTCCTGCAGCCGACGTCGCGCTCGCCACGGGAGGCAGCGCGCGCGCCGTGGCAAAGATCGTCGGGAGGACGTTCGGCCCCCACGAGCTGGACGAGGTCGTCGAGCGATTTTCCCGCCGGCCGGCGGCAAAGGTCGGCCGGGGACTCGGGCTCGATCCCCCTCGGGCGAGAACGATCGTTGCCGGGGCGCTGCTGCTCGCCGCCACCTCGCGCGCACTCGGCGTGCCGCTCGAGCTCGCGCACGGCGGCTTGCGCGAGGGCGCCGCCCTCGCACTCGCCTCGAGACCCGTCACGTCGCTCGCCGCCTGACGTCCAGGCGACCTGGGGTCAGACCCATGGGTCCGACCCCAGGGTCGGCGACTCGGTGCCCGAGAGCTACTGCCCGGCAACCCCGCAGAAGCGCATCGCCGAAATCGCGAGCGCCTGTGCGCAAGCCACGACCTCCGCGATCGGGACGCACTCGGCGGTCGAGTGCGCGAGGTGGATGTCGCCCGGGCCGAGACAGAGCGCGGGGATTCCGCCCTCGAGCGTCAGCGTCGCGCCGTCGTGCCAGTTATCGAGGCCGCCGATCGCGCTCGTGGTGCCCACGTCCCGCGCGGCCGCGAGCGTCGCGACGACGAGGGGGTCGTCTGCGGAGATCTCGGATGGTGGAACTCCGCCGCCGTTCCACTCGATCCTCGGCGGGTGGCCGGCGAGCCAGGAATCCGCCGCGGCCGCATCGAGGATCCAGCGGGTGAACTCCTCCTGGACGAGCGACCCCCACCCGCGCTCGTCCGCCTGCTCAGGGAGGTACTGCACGTGGCAGTCGAGCCGGCACGACGCGGGATACGACACGAGCCACTGGCCCCCCTGCACGAGCGTCGGCACACAGCCGCCCGGGGAGAGCAGCGGATGACGTGGCCGGCTCGCCCATTCGGTTCGCAGTCGCTCGATCGCGTCGAGCACCACGTGCAGCTTCTCGATCGCGTTGACCGGGCCGCTGTCGTCGGGATGACGGGGCGCGATGCCGGCATGGGCCGACCGGCCATCGACCACGATCGAGGGCAGCAGGCTGCCTCGGCAGGCGATCCAGACGTCGAGCGCCGTGGGCTCGGGCACGATCGCGCCGTCCGCGTGCAGCGTTCGCGCCGAGACGAGCCCGCCCGCCCCCGTCGACTCCTCCTCGGTCACCGTGTTGACGACCAGGTCGCCCGCCAGACGAATGCCGAGCTGCGCGAGAGTCTCGGCCGCGAGGACCATCGCGGCGACGCCACCCTTCATGTCGCAGGCACCGCGGCCGTGAACGAGGCCGTCGGCGACCACGGCGGCGCGCGGGTCGTGCGCCCACTCCCCCCGCGGCTCGATGCTGACGACGTCGACGTGCCCGTTCAGCAGGAGCGTCCGGCCACCGCCGCCGCCGGGGAACCGCGCAACCAGCTGCGGCCGACCCTCGAAGCTCAAACCGGCCGGCACCAGCGGATGACCCGCGTAGTGCGCCGCGTCCGGCTCGGTCAGCTCGACGTCGGCGCCGGCCGCCCCGAGGCGGTCGGCGAGGAACGACTGCAGATCGGCCTCTTCGCGAGCGGGCTCGCCGATCGTCTGGGTGAGGGTGTCGAAGCCGATCAGCGTCCGTAGGAGCTCGACGAGCTCATGCTCGCGTGCGCCGATCGCCTCGGAGACCCGTTGCTCGGTGGCAGTCAACCCCATGACCTTGCAGCTTGACGGCTCGCCCGGCGAGACTGCAACTGCGTTGAGCGCTCTCTGGCATCCGTTCGCCGACATGGCCGTCGTCTCGGGGTCGGAGTTCGTGCTCGTGCGCGGCGAGGGTGTCTACGTCTGGGACGCCGACGGCAGGCGCTATCTCGACGGCTCGTCGAGCCTCTGGTACTGCAACGTCGGTCACGGCCGGCGCGAGATCGCCGAGGCGATCGCACGACAGCTCGGGGACCTGGAGACGTTTCACGCGTTCGGCGACGTCGCGACCGCGCCGGCGCTCGAGCTGGCCGACAAGCTCGCGACGCTCGCACCACAACCCGGTTCGAGGATCTTCCTCACGAGCGGCGGCGGCGACTCGATCGAAGGCGCTGCAAAGCTCGCCCGTCTCCACCACGCCCTACGCGGCGAGCCCGCGCGAACCCAGTTGATCAGCCGACGCCACGGCTATCACGGAACGCACGGGATCGGGACGAGCATCCTCGGCATGCCCTACCGCGAGGAGTTCGGACCACTCGTCGAGGGAACCTCGCTGGTCGCGTGGGACTCGGTCGAGGAGCTCGAGGCGGAGATCATGCGCCTCGGCCCGGGGCGGGTCGCAGCGTTCGTGTTCGAGCCCGTGATCGGCTCGGGTGGCGTCCGCGTGCCACCGCCCGGCTACCTCGACGGCGTGATCGAGACCTGCCGCCGTCACGGCGTGTTGACCGTCGCCGACGCGGTGATCAGCGGCTTCGGCCGGCTGGGTGGCTGGTTCGGAACCGAGCGCTTCGGGCTCGAGCCCGACCTGATCGTCTTTGCAAAAGGCGTCACGAGCGGCTACCTGCCGCTCGGCGGGATCGTCGTCTCACCGCAGGTCGCCGAGCCGTTCTGGTCGGAGCCCGGCCGGGTGTTCGCGCACGGCGCGACCTACAGCGGCCACTCCACGTGTTGCGCGGCCGCGCTCGCGAACATCGCGCTGCTCGAGCAGGACGATCTGATCCACCGCGCCCAGCGGCTCGAGTCGGGCTTCTACGAGCGGCTGCGGACGCTCGAGGGCAGCTCGCTGGTGCAGGAGGTGCGTGGTGGGATCGGGCTGATGGCCGCCGTGATCCTCGAGCCGGAGCTCGTGACGACAGATCCGTCAGCGGGAGCGAGGCTGCTCCAGGGCGCACGCGCCGAGGGCTTGCTCACGCGCGGCCTGGCCGACGGCGTCGCCGTCGCCCCGCCGCTGATCGTGGAGGACGAGCACGTCGACGCGATGGTCGCGGCGCTCGGCGCGGCGCTGGGGCGTCTTTGACACGAACCGGATCGTGTGGCGGGTAAGTTGAGTATATAGTTTGTTTTACCAAACTTTTCGGGTGGTCAACGATGAGAACGGACATCGAGGGCGGTATCGATACTCTCCTCCGCCTGCGGCGCTTGGTCGCCGACAGCGACGACCGCATGCGAGTCGAACTCGCGCCCGTCTTTCACTTCGTCGAATCAGTCGTGGGGCGCACGGTGGCGAGATCGACGGCTGCTCGTCTACTTCGGGTTAGCCAAACGGCGCTCGACCGCTGGGTCGCGGCCGGGGAAGTTCCATCGGTGATTACACCGACGGGTCGGCGGGTCGTGCCGGTCAGACACCTGATCGACCTGCTCGAGGCCGTCGACCTCGAACGGGAGCGCGGACGACGGCGGCCGCTCGCCCACGTCATCCAGCGTCGCCGTGCGGCGGCCGAGGCTCTCGACGTCGCACGACTTCTGCCACCGGCCGAGCCGACCATCCATGGTCACCGTTCCGCCGAGCTACAGGGCCTTGCCTACCACCGCGTCGTCGCCGAACGACTCGATACCCGAATGCTCGACGACGCACGTGAGCGTCTTCGCGGTTGGCGATCCGGAGGTGCGATCGCTCCAGGCTGGGCTTCACGTTGGGCTGCGCTGCTCGACCGGCCGATCGCAGAAGTGGCGCACGTCATGTCCGCCGATACCGAGGAAGCGCGCGATCTCCGGCAGAGCTCGCCGTTCGTCGGCGTGCTTACCGAGCAGGAGCGCCGTCACGTCCTCCAGACGGTGGCCGCTCGCCGGAACCTCGCGGCTTGAAACGTGCGGAGCTCATCCATCTTCTCCAGGCTGCCGCGGAGATCGTGGACGAGGACGAGTTCGTGATCGTCGGCAGTCAGGCGGTGCTCGGAAATCCCGGAGTCCTCCCGGAGGCTCTCTTGCTCTCGATGGAGGCCGACATCTATCCGCTTCGGGTGCCCGACCGCGCGATCGAGATCGACGGCGCGCTCGGGGAAGGGTCGCCCTTTCGCGAGCTCTACGGTTATTGGGCACACGGCGTCGGGCCCGAGACCCCGTGGGCGCCGGCCGGATGGCAGTCGAGGCTCATTCCCCTCGAGCTGCCCGGGTTCCACACGTCTCGCCAACGGACGATCACCGGGTGGTGCCTCAGCGCAGCCGACCTTGTCCTATCGAAGCTCGCCGCGGGCCGAGCGAAGGACATCGAGTTCGTTGGCGAGGCGCTCCGCGCTGGCATCGTGAACGCCGACCAGCTCGAGCTCGGTCTCGAGTTGATGGAAGTCAGGCATCGCGAGCGCACTGCTGCGAACCTGCGGATCGTTCTCGCGCGACGCGGGACTCAACCGTAGGCGGCGGCCCAAAAAGCGCGTACCCGCTCGAGCCGGCCGCGCTTCGGGAGTGCCCGGGCAAACCGCGTCAGCACGCGGGCTCGTCTGCGCGAGCCATCGAGCACGACGAGCTCGCCGTCCGCCGATCCGTACAGCAGCGAGGAGCCGCTCCAGCTCAGCGTGCTGCCGGGGGCGCACCCTTGCGCTCCGAGCGCGTGGCGGTAGAGCTCCTGCGCGGTCGCCTGTCCGGCCTCGAGGACATAGACAGCTGCGGTACCCGAGCGCGCGCCGGGTCGGACGTTGCTGAGCCGGAATGCGAACCTGCGGCCGTCGTCCGAGACGCCGACGCCGGAATCCGAGACTCTCAGTTGTTCTTTCTCCCAGGAGGCTCGGGCAACAAGGAAGCCGGCGGTGCGAACGACCGTGAGCCCGTGCTCGCGCTCGAAGAGGAGCAGACCCGGTTGCGAGAATCTCATCGCTCCGTCGATCCCGGCGAGAGTCGGCCCATGCCGGAGTCGTCCGTCGCGGAAGCGAGCCAGACGACGGTCCAGGGTGAGGAAGTACAGCGTGTCGCTCGCAGGATCGAACGCAAACGAGCTTCCGACCCGGTAGCGGAGCTCGCGCGCTCGACCAGCGGCGGAGACGATCGTCAAAGAGCGGCCGCCCGCGACGATCAGCCGACCCTCTCGCGTGAAGTCGATGGGAAAGCGCCCCACACCTGCGCGGACGAGACGCTCCGGCGAACGCAGGTCGGTGACGAAGACGCCGCGTCCGTACGACGAGAACGCAAACCGCCCCGGCCCGAACGCGACGTTTCCGGCGTCGTTGGGATAGAGGCGGCTCGAGCGCCAGACGACCCGGCCTTTGCGGAGAAGCACGATGCGGCCCGGCCGATTCCGTCGCACTTGGAGATCCGAGCCGAAACGACGCCCCGTTCCGCCTCCGTGCGCCGCGAAGAACCCACGCGGCAACCTCGCGACCCTCCCGTCCGTGGCTAACCGGAACCCCCCGCAACTCGTCTGGAGCACGATCGGCGCGGGAACCGCCGGGCCGTCAGGCAGCGGCGCAGAGCAGCGACTCGGCGGCGGCGCCGTCGATACCAGGAGAAGTGCCGCGACAAGAGACCCGACCATCGAGAAGCACTACGTCCGTCGCCACCTGAGAGGTCCCGCACCCGGTCGTCGAGCACGAGTGTGTGCGAGTCGGCGAGGGCGAGCTGCTGGGTCGAGCCACAAGCCTCTCGCACTTTCGGCGACGCCGGGAGTGCCGTTGCCTACGAAGGTCGAACGAGCGGCTTGTAGGCGATCCGGTGCGGCTCGAGGGCTTCGGGGCCGCGCGTCTCGCGCACCCAGTCGGCGTACTCCTGGTAGCTCCCCTCGAACCACGTCGTCTGCGAATCCCCTTCGAACGCAAGGATGTGCGTTGCGATCCGGTCGAGGAACCAGCGATCGTGCGAGATCACGACCGCACACCCGGCGAAGTCGAGCAGCGCCTCCTCGAGCGCGCGCAGCGTGTCGACGTCCAGGTCGTTCGTCGGCTCGTCGAGCATCAGCAGATTGCCGCCCGAGCGCAGCACCTTCGCGAGCTGGACCCGATTGCGCTCGCCGCCGGAGAGATCCTTGACGAGCTTTTGCTGGTCGCCGCCGCGAAAGTTGAACCACGAGACGTACTGGCGCGAGTTGACCTCGCGCTTGCCGAGCTCGATCGTGTCGAGGTTGCCCGAGATCTCCTTCCAGACCGTGTTCTGGCCGTTCAGCTCTCCGCGCGACTGGTCGACGTAGGCGAGCTGCACCGTGTCGCCGACCTCCAGGGAGCCGTCGTCGGGTGACTCCTCGCCTGCGATCATCCGGAACAGCGTGGTCTTCCCCGCCCCGTTCGGGCCGATCACCCCGACGATCCCGCCCGGCGGCAGGTCGAAGGTGAGATCCTCGACGAGCAGCGTGTCGCCGAACCCTTTCTGCAGGTGCTCGGCGCGGACGACGACATCGCCGAGCCGTGGCCCTGCCGGAATGTGGATCTCGACGCCGTCGATCCGCTTCGCGTGATCCTCGGCGAGCAGCTTCTCGTAGGCGGTCAGTCGCGCCCTCGACTTCGCATGCCTGGCGGTGGGGCTCAGCCGCACCCATTCGAGCTCGCGCTGCAGCGTCCGGCGCCGCGCGACGTTCTGCCTGTCCTCGACGGCCAGCCGTGCTTCCTTCTGCTCGAGCCACGACGAGTAGTTCCCCTGGAAGGGAATCCCCTTGCCACGGTCGAGCTCGAGGATCCAACCGGCAACGTTGTCGAGGAAGTAGCGATCGTGGGTGACGGCCATCACGGTGCCCTTGTAGCTCTCTAGGAACCGCTCGAGCCAGGCGACCGATTCCGCGTCGAGGTGGTTCGTCGGCTCGTCGAGGAGGAGCAGGTCGGGCGAGGAGAGCAGCAACCGGCACAGCGCCACGCGCCGGCGCTCGCCGCCCGAGAGCGAGGTCACGTCGCGGTCGCCCTCGGGCAGCCGCAGCGCGTCCATCGCCCGGTCGAGCGTCTGCTCGAGACTCCACGCGTCGTGCCGGTCGATCTGCTCCTGCACGACCGCTTGCTCTGCCAGGAGAGCGTCGAAGTCGGCGTCGGGCTCGGCAAAGGCTTCAGAGATCGCGTTGAAGCGGTCGAGCAGATCCCGCAGCTCGCGCACCCCGTCCTCGACGTTGCCGCGCACGTCCTTCTCGGGATCGAGCTCGGGCTCTTGCTGGAGGAAGCCGACGGTCGCCTTCGGATCGAGCTCGGCGACCCCGGACGACGGCTCCTCGAGCCCCGCCATGATCCGCAGCAGCGTCGACTTGCCGGCGCCGTTCGGCCCGAGCACGCCGATCTTCGCGCCATGGAGGAACGAGAGCGAGATGTTCGAGAGCACCTGCCGCTCCGGGCCGTAGAACTTGTCGGCCCGATACATCGTGTAGACGAACTGCTCCAACGCCACATCCCTCCGAGCTCGCGGACGAAAGCGCTGAGCCTAGCGCCCGTGTCCGTCACCGGATGGAGACGACGGCTTCACCAGCCCGACGACCATCGGCTGACGCGGGCGAACGAGGATTGCGCTTCGTATTGCAAACCGAGAAGGAGAGGGAGATGCATCGGAAGTTGATCGGCATCGCGGCCGTCGCGGCGCTCGTCGCCACCAGCGCGGCCGTTGCGGGGATCGCGATCATCAAGCCGTACGCGGTCGGAGTCGACGGCGGGTACTACACCCAGCGCCTGCTGTCGGTCGGGGACACCGTTCCGGAA
>JBPCLB010000199.1:0-5725 GCA_051003695.1 Gaiella sp.
AACGCCGATCGCGCGATAGCCAAGCGGCTCCATGCGATCATCACGACCAGCGCTCCAGACCTCTCGCCGAAAACCTGGTACGGGATGCCTGCGTATGCCAAAGACGACAAGGTCGTCTGCTTCTTCCAAAGCGCAGAGAAGTTCAAGTCGCGGTACGCGACGCTCGGCTTCAACGACGAGGCGAAACTCGACCAAGGCGCGATGTGGCCGACCTCCTTCGCGCTGAAGGAGCTGACCGCCGCCGAAGAGAAGAAGATTGCCGCGCTCGTGAAGAAAGCGGTGCGCTGAGCCCAGCTCCCTAGGCGCGGAGTGAGACGCTGCGGCTCCTCAGCGAGGCGCTGTACGACGGTAATCGTCGCGATCACCTTCTTCTTGCTTGCTACTTCACACAGCTCGGACTCATCAGTCACAGCGAGTCGATCAGCGAGGCAAAGAAGCACGACCTCACCGTTCGGCAAGACATCTTGGTAGGAATGGATCGCTACGGCGCGTTCACCCCCATCGCGTTCGTCGGCGGCGACTGGCACGGCGACTTCTATGGCCCGCGCCGGAACCCCGATGCGATGATCTTCCGTGACGAGGCCGGCTTTCAGCGCTGGAGCCGATACCGGTTCCGCGAGGAGGGCTTCCAGCGCGTCATCGCTATCTATTCGCCGTGGCAGCTGATGTGTCTGAAGAGCGCGCTCGAGGACCGCCTCGTCCTCTTCACGCTGCCCTACGTCCTCGGCCGCCGCGACCGTCTGCTTCGCGGGCTGAGGAACGCGCGCCCGTTCTGGCGCGTCGACCGCGATTTCTGGCAGGGCCGGCGAGATCGACCTCCAGCTCACTGATGCGTGCCTACGGCCCTGATCGACAACGCGCTCTCGCCGCTGGTCGGCCAGCGGCTTGCCGACGCCGGCCACGACGCAAGCCACGTCCGCGACTACGGCATGCAGGCCGCGAACGACGACGAGATCTTCGAGCGAGCCCGCAGCGAGGACCGCGTCCTCGTCTCCGCCGACACCGACTTCGGCACGCTGCTCGCGCTTCTCCACTAGCGCTTCCCCTCCGGGGATCCTGCCTGCACGCGTCGCGCGCTTGATCTGCTCGGGGCCGCGTTCGTTGGGCTCGCCAAGCAGCCGCCGAGCGAAAGATGCCTGGTACCTGAACCTGCTCTGGCTCGAGCGACGCAAGCGTCTCCGTCTCCTCGACCGACGTCGGCCAGAGCGATCCCGCGCCAGCGTGTGATCGTCTCCGCGGGCACGCCGAGCACCGCCTCCGCGATCGGCAGGTAATCGGCGAGGGTCGAGGTATGCGGTTGCGGCCAACGACCAGCCGGCGAGTCGCTCGAGGATCTCGCGGTCATGCTCCATCACGGTGCGCAAACCTGCGAAACGCCTTGTCCTTGCGCTTGCGCGCGATGTGCTCGGCGATTGCCTCGCGCGCCGCGTCGGAGACGTTGATCCCTTCAACCCGCGCGACAGCCTCAACTCGTCCGCCTGCTCCGCCGACAGCCTCAGCTCGATCGCGGCTCGCGTCAGACGCCGACGTCGAATCGCCGGTCGCTCCCTCGCCGGCTCCGCTAGCTTCCGGACCAGGTCGGCGGGCGCTTCTCCAGGAAGGCGCCCATCCCCTCCTGTGCGTCGCCGGCCTGCGCGTTCGCAGCCATCACGCGTCGCGTCAGCTCGTAGGCCCCGTGCTCGTCGAGCTCGACCTGCTGGTAGAAGGCCTCCTTGCCGATCCGCACCGTGAGCGGGCTCGACGCCGCGATCCTCTCCACGAGCGCCGACACGGCGTCCTCCAGCTCGTCGGCCGGGACGACCCGGTTGACGAGTCCCCAGTCGCGCGCTGTCGCCGCGTCGATCGGTTCGCCCGTGAGCAGCAGTTCGAGCGCGCGCTTGCGACCCACCGCCCGGGAGACCGGCACCATCGGCGTCGAGCAGAAGAGGCCGATCTTCACTCCGGGCGTGGCGAAGCGCGTCGCCTCCGCGGCCACGGCGAGGTCGCAGGAGGCGACGAGCTGGCAGCCCGCCGCGGTGGCGATCCCGTGCACCTTCGCGATCACGGGCTGCGGAACGCGGTGGATCGTTTCCATCATCACCGTGCAGACGTCGAACAGGCGGTCGTAGAACTCGGCGTCGCGACCGACCATCTCCCCCAGATCGTGCCCGGCGGAGAACGCCGAGCCGGCGCCCTCGATCACGATCGCCCGCACCTCCGGGGCCGCGCACACTTCCTCGAGCGCCGAGATCAGCTCTTCCATCAGCGCCAGCGAGAGCGCGTTCCGCTTCTCCGGCCGGTTGAGCGTGATGCGGGCAGCTGGAGGCTCGATGCGGACGAGCAGGTGTTCGCGGGTCACGGTGGCCATCTCGGGTGACGGTAGCGCCGATCGGAGCCGGGCGCTACGCGGCGCCAATCCGTGTCTCGTGCCCGGTCCACTCCTTCTCGCGCAGGACGTACTTCTGCACCTTCCCGGTCGACGTCTTCGGCAGCGGGCCGAACTCGACGGCATCGGGGCACTTGTAGTGCGCGAGGCGGTCGCGGGCGAAGGTGAGGATCTCCTCGGCGGTTGCGGTCATGCCCTCATTCAGGGTCACGAAGGCCTTGGGGCGCTCGCCCCAGTGCGGGTGCGGGATCGCGACGACGGCGCACTCGAGCACCGAGGGATGGGCGACGATGGTCTGCTCCACCTCGATCGAGGAGATGTTCTCTCCCCCCGAGATGATGATGTCCTTGCCGCGGTCGCGCAGCTCGACGTTCCCGTCCGGATGCCACACCGCGAGGTCGCCGGAGTGGAACCAGCCGCCGCGGAATGCCGTCGCCGTCGCCTCGGGGTCGTCGAAGTAGCCTTGCATGATGATGTTGCCGCGCATCACGACCTCACCCATCGTCTCGCCGTCTCGGGCGACGTCGATCATCCGCTCGTCGACGACCCGGACGAGATCGGCCGACGGGTATGCCTGGCCCTGGCGCGAGAGCAGCCTGGCTCGCTCGGCGGTCGGCAGCGAACGCCACTCCGCCCGCTCGGGGCACATGGTGGTCGGGCCGTAGGTCTCGGTCAACCCGTAGACATGGATCACGCGGAAGTTCAGATCGTCCATGCGCGCGAACAGCGTGGGCGAGGGAGGCGCTGCGGCGACCATCACCGTCACCTGCCGCTCGACGCGATGCGCCTTCGGGTGGTTGATGACCATCAGCTGCACGGTCGGGGCGCCGTTGAAGTTGGTGACGCCCTGGGTGTCAATCAAGTCCCAGACTAGGTCCGGCTCGACCTTGCGGATCGTCAGGTGCCGGCCGGCGACCGCAGTGACGCCCCAGGCGAAGCACCAGCCGTTGCAGTGGAACATCGGCTGCAGCCAGAGGAAGACGGACTCGGGCGACAACCCGGTCACGAGGGCCTCGTTGAGCGCGCTCAGGTAGGCGCCGCGGTACGTGTACTGCACGCCCTTCGGCCGGCCCGTCGTGCCAGACGTGTAGTTGATCGAGATCGTCTCCTCCTCGTCTTCGAGCCAGCTCTCCGGCTGCTCCGGCGAAGACGCAGCGAGGAGATCCTCGTACGGGTCTCCGGTGGCGCCCGTGTCATCGACCCGGATCACGTCGATGCCGGAGAGGTCGAGCGATTCGACGAGCTCGGCGAGCTCCGCATCGAGCAGGAGCGTGCGGGCGCCCGAGTGGCGCAGGATGTATTCGACCTCGGCGCTCGAGAGCCGCGTGTTGACCGTGACGAGGACCCCGCCCGCCGCCGGAACGCCGAAATGCGCTTCCAGCATTGCAGGGCAGTTGGGGAGGAGCGTCGCGACCCGGTCGCCCTTCTGGAGACCGGCTGCGCGGAGCCCGTTGGCGAGGCGCCACGCGCGCTCGCCAAACTGCGCGTACGTATAGCAGCGAGCGCCATGGACGACCGCATCCTTCTCCGCGTACATGGAGGCGGCACGCGCGAGTAGGTCGACCGGGGTCATCTCCGTGCGGAAGACCTTGGCGGGCATCCCTCTATGATGGATCACCGAGTCCTCGTTGAGAAACGTGCCGGTCATCGTTGCCTCCTGCTTGTGGGGATCCGCTGTGCCGAACGTCGTCGCGATTCGAGGGTCTGATCGGCGCGTCGCCCGGTAGCTGCCATCGATGCGGTCGTAGAGCCCGCTCACAGCCGATCCTGCCACGACACTTACGCGCGGACGGCCGGTACTCAGAACACGTTCATGCAGTCGCAATCAGGAGTGGGTGTAGGCGCCAGCCTCGCATTTGCGGACTACTTCTACTACGAGGAGTTCGCGGAGCCGATCGACCCATCGAACTTCGCCGTTCCGGCTGTATGCGCGAGTGAACGGGAGAAGTGGGCGCTGCGGTTCAGACTTCCAAAACGGGGCGACCCGCAACACGAAAGCTGTGAACACAGCGACCGATGCGTTGCCGACGCGCTTGATCACACCTCGCCACCCAAGGCCGTTGCTCGGAGCGGCGGGCCGCCGAGGGCGAAAACCGCATCTGGGTACTCGGCCTCGATGCGAAGCAGCCGGTTCCACTTTGTCGTCCGCTCTGCGCGGGTTGTCGAACCGACCTTCAGTTGCCCGGTGCGCCAGCCGACCGCGAGGTCGGCGAGCCATGCGTCCTCGGTCTCGCCCGAGCGCGCAGAGAGCACGGTGGCGTAGCCGGCACTCCGTGCCAGCTCGACGACGCGCCGCGCGTCGGACAAGGTGCCAACCTGGTTCGGCTTCACGAGCACGGCGTTCGCGACACCGTCTCGGATGCCCACTTCGACCCGTTCCGCCGAGGTGACGAACAGATCGTCGCCGAGGAGTTGTACGTCGGCGAGCGTCTCGCTGGCGAGTCGCCAGCCGCTGCTGTCGTCCTCCCCCACGACGTCTTCGACCGACACGATCGGAAACGCATCGCACCACTCGCGCACCTCGGCGACGAGCTCCTCGGAGCGCACCCATCGCTCCTCCGCGGCCAGTCTGTAGACGACGCCGTCGAGGAGGGCTGTGGCTGCGACGTCGACGGCGATCGCCGCTTGCTCACCGGGAACGAGCCCGCTGCGCTCGATCCCGGCTGCGACGAGGGCTACCGCATCACGGTTCGAAGGCAAGCGAGCCGCGAGCCCTCCCTCGTCGGCGACGAGCGAGCTGTCGTGTCCAGCCTCACGCATCACCTCGGCTGTCGCGGCGCGAACCCGCGCCGCAAACTCCATCGCCTCGCCGAAGCTCGCCGCACCGAGCGGAACGACCAGCACGTCCTGAATGTCCACCGCGCGTCCGGCATGGGCGCCGCCGGAGAGGACTTTGACCATCGGGAGCGGGAGGAGAGGCGGCCGGTCGGGCTCGAGCGCACGCCACAACGGCAGCCCGCGCCCGGCGGCTGCTGCCAGGGCACACGCGACCGACGCAGCCAGCACGGCGTTTGCTCCGAGGCGCTCGAGGGTGGGCGTGCCGTCGAGCTCTCGCAGCTGCCTGTCGATGGCCTCCTGATCTGCGGGGTCGACACTGCGGATCGCTCGTGCGATCTCGCCGTTGACGGCGGCCACGGCCTTTCGTACGCCCTGGCCGGCATAGCGCGTGCCACCATCGCGAAGCTCGTGAGCCTCGTGCGACCCTGTCGATGCGCCCGAGGGTACGGTCGCGACGCCCTCGGCGCCGCCGTCGAGGACGACCACGCAGGCGACGGTCGGAACCCCGCGGGAGTCGAGCGCCTCCCAGGCGTGGACGTGCTCGATCCTCAAACCCAGCCCCACAGCCCAGCCTGAGGACGC
>JBPCLB010000200.1:0-8358 GCA_051003695.1 Gaiella sp.
CGGATCGTTCCGAGCGTTCCGGCTGCGGCAAGCGCAGCGGCGAGCGTCTCGGGGTGGTACATCGAGGACGACCGCACGAGCACGGGCGAGAAGATCGCGACGCCGAGCGCGATCAGCTGGAGCAAGCCCCGCTGCGGCCACAGCTCGCGCGCGAGCGCGAGCACGAGGACCGCGAGCACGAGCCCCGCCGCGGCGGCCAGTAGCCTCCCGCCGAGCTGGTCGTACCAACCGAGGCTCGTCGCGACGCGACCCGTCAGCCCCGCGAGCATGAACCAGAGCGGTGGTGAATGCCACACCGACGTCTCGTCAACCGACGGCGGCCTGCCGTCTTCGAGAACGGTCTGTGAGTACTCCCAGTTCGCGAATGCGTCGTAGCTCCCTAGCCAGTCGAAGCGCCGGATGTCCCATCCGACGAAGAGCGCGAAGGCGGCGAGCTCGACCGCCACGAGCGATCGGTAGAGGTGCGTCCCGATCGGCACGCGCGGTCAACCCACGCAGTCGTAGAGCGTCTGTCGCTGCGTGGGCGACGCAGGCCGGTGGAAGTGCAGCACCACGTTTCCTCGGATCTCGAGCTGCAGCGGCCGGATCACTGCGCCGGCTTCGTACAAGCGCATGAGCTCGGCGGCCTGCCGTGTGCTCGAGGCAAAGACAACGACCACCCCGTTGCCCTCTACATCGGTGGCGAGAGCACCGCCGGCCGCGGTCCCCGCAATCGGGTCGGGCACGTCGGTTCGCACGACGAGCCGCTTCTCACGTTCCAGGCAGACGCGCGCGACGTCGCGCGGCAGGGGGTCGTCGTGGATCACCGCATAGCCGATTCCACCCGCGAGCTGGGCAGTCACGACCGCCGCAGCGACGATCACGCCGATCCGGACAAAGGCCCAATCGGCGTCGACGTGGTTGCTCACTGCTTCCAGCCCCCGGTCTCGCCCTTGTACGTGCCGCCGAAGAGCGCAAGGGGCGTTCGAAGCAGGATTCTCAGGTCGAGCACGGGCGAGCGATGGTCGACGTACCAGACGTCGAGCTCGATCCGCTCGTTCCAGGGCAGCATCGCGCGTCCCTTGATCTGCGCCCAGCCAGTCAGGCCCGGCCGCACCTCGAGCCGCCGGAGCTGGCGCGTCGTGTAGCGCTCCACCTGCGAGCGTACGGTCGGCCGGGGCCCGACGATCGACATCTCACCGCGGAGCACGTTCCAGAGCTGCGGGAGCTCGTCGATCGACGTGCGGCGGACGACGCGGCCGACGCGCGTGATGCGCGAATCGCCCGCGTCGACGGCGAGTCCGGCACCCTGCGTCTCGGCACCGACGACCATCGACCGCAGCTTGAGGAGCTCGAAGTCCGTGCCGTTCTTGCCGACACGCAGCTGGCGGTAGAGCACCGGTCCGCCGTCCTCGAGCTTGATCGCGATCGCCGCCAGCGCGAGCAGCGGGCCCCCGAGCACGAGGCCGAAGCCGGCGAGAGCACAATCCGTCGCGCGGTTCAACGGGCGCCCTCCGCGACCTCCCACGTCGCAGGCACGCCGCGGCGCAGATAGTTCCAGAGCGCCTGCGCCGTCGCCCAGCTGACGTACACGTAGTAGCGCGCGATCGGCACACCTGAGGCGAACGCCGCTGCCACGGCGAGCTGGCCGAGCAGGACGAGTGCGTAGGCGACGCCGCCGGTTGCGAGAACGACGCTCGCGCCCAGAAGCACGAGGTGGAGGACACCGCTGCTGTAACGGAGCACGCGATGCGAGACGATCGCCGTGAGGTACCCAGGCGGAAGGCGCCGCAGCATCGCGCCGCGCAATGTGATCTCCCAGCAGTGCTCGAACATCCGAACCTTGCGCCGATACTCGTCGGCGTTCGTCGGTGTCGGCCTCTCGAAGGCATGCGCCGTAGGCTCGTAGACCGCCCGCCTGCCGGCCTGCACCATCCGGTACGGGAATGCCAGATCGTGGCCCCAGCGGGGATCGACCTCGAGGTAGTCCCCGCGCTTGACCGCGTAGATCGAGCCGTTGCCGCCGGTGATCGAGCCGAGTCGCGACTCGGCCTCGCGCAGCGCCAGCTCGTAGCGCCAATAGAGGCCCTCTCGATTCGAGCCTGTCGCGCGCTCGAGCCGCAGCTGCCCGCAGACGTACGCGACGTCGGGGTCGGCGAGCGGCTCGACGAGCCGGCGGAGCGCGTCGGGCGCCCAGGCCGCGTTCGCGTCGGAGAACCCGAGCACATCACCGCCCGTGGCGCGCACGGCGCGATCCTGCGCTGCGACCTTCCCGCCGCGGGGACAGTCGAGCAGCATGACGCGTGGCTCACGGGCGGCGACCGCTGCCACGAGCTCATTCGTGCGATCGTCCGAGGCGTCCGAGGCGACAATGATCGCGGTCTTCTCGGCCGGGTAGTCGAGGGCGAGCAGGTTGTCCAGGCGCCGCTCGATCACCGACTCCTCGTTGTGGGCGGCGACGATCAAAGTCACCGTCGGCTCCCACGTCGCGTCCTTGCGCACCGGGCGCGGTCGAATACGCGCGAGCGCGCCGGCGGTGAGCGGATAGCCAACGTGCGTCCAGGCGAGCGCGCCGAGGGAGCCCCAGAACACCGTCTTCAAGATGGGCACCGCGGGAGCTTAGACCGCGCGACGGAGCAACGGGCGCGCCCGCCTGACCACCTTCGTCAGCAGAGCCGCGCGCGGCTGATGGGGTCAGACCCGTGGGTCTGACCCCGCCGCCCTGTCCGGAGCTCGCGAACGACAATCGGGCCGATAACCTCGCGCCCGTGGAGCAGGTGTCACCGACCCGACCGATACGCGTGCTGCGGGTGATCGCCCGGCTGAACGTCGGTGGTCCCGCTCTCCACGTCACCTACCTCGCGACTGGGCTGGCGAAGCGAGGATACGAGACGACGCTGGTTGCGGGAGACGTGGCCAGCGGCGAGGAGTCGATGGCGTTCGTCGCCGACGAGGCCGGGATCCGTGTCGAGCGCCTGCCGGGTCTCTCACGGGATCTCTCTCCGATCCACGATCTCGTCGCCGCGATCCGCCTCGCTGGGATCATCCGGCGCGTTCGACCGGACATCGTCCACACCCACACCGCCAAGGCGGGCGCCGTCGGCCGGGTCGCCGCGCTGCTTGCGCCCGGCAGACGACCCGTCGTCGTCCACACCTTTCACGGTCACGTGCTGCGCGGGTACTTCGGGCGTGCCGGATCGCTGCTCTTCCGGACGATCGAGACGCTGCTCGCCCGCATCACCGACCGCCTCGTTGCCGTCAGTCCCGAAGTGCGAGACGAGCTCGTCCGCCTGAAGGTCGCCCCGGCTTCGAAGTTCGAGGTCGTGCGCCTCGGGATCGAGCTCCAGGAGCGGGTCGCCTTCGAGGGCGACACGCGCGAGGTTCGCCGGCGGCACGGGATCTCCGAGCAGAAGTTCGTCGTCGGCTGGTTCGGGAGGATGACCGCGGTCAAGCGCACCGACGACCTGCTCACCTCGCTTGTCGGTGCGCGCGAGCGAGGGGCGGACGCACTGCTGCTGCTGGTCGGGGACGGCGCCGACAGGGCGCGCCTCGAGCAACGAGCACACGACCTCGGGATCGCGCGGCATTGCCTCTTCCTCGGCTACCAGGAGACCGTCGCGCCGTGGTACGCGATCTGCGACACGGTGATCCTCACGTCCGCGAACGAGGGCACCCCGGTGACGATCATCGAGGCGCTCGCGGCCGGGCGCGCGGTCGTCGCGACACGGGTTGGCGGGGTCGTCGACGTGGTCGACGAGGGCGAGACCGGATTCCTCGTGCGACCAGGAGACACGCACGCGCTCGCGGAGCGGCTCGAGATCCTCGCCACCGACCCGGAACGACGGTCGGCGATGGGCGCGGAGGGACGGCGTCGGGTACTCGCACGCTATGCGGTCGCCCGCCTCGTGGACGACGTGGACGCGCTCTACCGCAGACTGCTGTCGGCGAGCTCGCCGAGCACGCGCCGGTAGCTCGCGAACGCAACCTCGCGGTCGGCCTCACGCTCGACCCAGGCACGCCCCCGCTCCCCCATCCCCTCGAGCGAGAGCTGACCCTCGACCAGGTCGCGCAGTAGGTCGGCGACGAGGTCCGGCCGTCCCGGCCGCGTGACGAGCCCGCACTCGGCGTCACGAACGAGCCGCACCGTCTCGCTGTCTGCGTCTGCCGCGACGAGCACCGGACGACCGACCGCGAGGATCCCGTACACGCGACTCGGGACGACGAAGCCGGACAGCCCTTTCCCGAGCCCGACGAAATGCAGGTCTGCCGATGAGAGAGTTTGCGGAAGCAGGTGCCGCGGCTGGTAGGGAAGGAACCGAACGATCGACGTCACCTCCAGGCGTTGAGCGAGCGCGACGAGCTCCCACGAGCGCGCGCCCGCTCCGGCGATCACGATCCGGAGATCGTCGAGATCGCGGAGGAACGTGGCTGCACGGACGAGACTGTCGAGATCCTGGGCATGGCCGACGTTGCCCGAGTGCATCACGACGAACCCGTCGTCGAGCCCTTGCTCGGTCGACCAGGGATTGACGCGCGGCTGTGGCGTGAGCTCTCCGGTGTCGACCCAGTTCGGAATCACGGCGACGCGCGGCGCCGGCGCACCCTTCTCCTCCAGCCGGAGCTTCATCGTGTCACCGATCGCGACGACGCGGTCGGCCCTACGTAGATAGAGCGCGACGAGCTGCCGCAGCACACCGATCACGACCGGGTTGTCGAGTCGGTTCACACGCTCGGCGATCTCCGGGAACACGTCCTGGGTGATCACGACGAGAGGGGCGCCGAACCGCCGCGCCACGACCAGACCGATGTCGCCGACGATCGGCGGATCGGTCATGCAGAGAATCACGTCGGGGCGCTCGCCGCGCAGCGCCGTGAGCAGCGTGTCGGCGAGGTAGGTGACGTAGTTCGCGGCGCGCTTGTGGAGCAGCGAGCGGTCATAGGCGGTCGAGCGGACGCGGAGCACCCGGACACCGTTTCGCACCTCGTCGGCGGACAGCTCGTCGTGGCCGCGCACGTGACCCGTGACGACGGTGACCGCGAAGTCGTCGACCAGCGCCTCGCAGAGCTGGGCAAGGAGTTGCGCGGTCGCCTCGATCCCGGGGGCGTAGTACTGATTGAGGACGAGGAGGCGGGGCTTCACGCGCCGCGCATCGTACGTCCCGGTCGAGGGCGGGGGGCCGGTGCGCGTGGCGACCGTTTCTCAGCGGCTCATGAAGTCGCTCTCGAGAACCCTCGGGCGCGCGCGAAGCGCGATCCGGAACGTTTGTCCGCCGCTCACATCGCACCGCCGTCCACGGCAATCGTTCGTTTGCGGGAGAAAGACACGGGGTAAGCCGTTGTCGCTTCCACCGTCTGTGGGAGACAAACTCGAAAACGGAGGAACAGTGGGGATCATCGCTTTCATCATTCTCGGACTGCTCGCAGGGATCATCGCCAAGGCGTTGCTTCCGGGTAGCGACCCAGGCGGATTCATCATCACGACGATCATCGGTGTGGTCGGCGCGCTTCTCGGCGGCTTCCTCGCTGCGGCGCTCTTCGACGCGCATCCGCTCGACGAGTTCTTCGACATCTCGACCTGGCTGACGGCGATCGCCGGTGCGGCGCTCCTGCTGATCATCTATCGGATGGTCGTCGACCGCGGCTGCCACGGTCGGCGCAGCCGCACCTAGAACCACCTCACCTGGTACCACTGACTGGACTGCGAGGGGCCCCACCGTGGGGCCCCTCGCTCGTGCTCTGCTCAGACCGCCGCCCCTCCTGCTCCGTCCACGAGGTCTGGGATCCTGCAATTGCGCCTTCGAGGAGCGTCCGAGCCGAGGCTCGCATCAACCCCGTCGCTTCCTCTCGTGACAACCCCGCGACGTCGGTGAGCCAGACGAGAGCCTCGATCCCGAGCGTCGCCCGGATCGCGAAGGTGAGGTTGCGAATCGTCGACTCGGTGAGGTGCTCGTGAAGCGGTGCTAGTGCCTCTTGAATCCAGCCGATCGCGCGCCCCTGACGTAGCGGCAGGGCAGCGGGCGTCGGCGACGGGTCGAGGGACATCCGCAGTTGGGCTCTCAACTCCGGCTCGTGCGCGACGATCTGGCTCGTGAAGCGCTGCGCGACGAGGTCGAGTCGTTCCACTGGATCCGAAGGCGGTGCGTCTCCCAGGAGCGACGTGGCGTCCAGTTCCGGGTAGGTCGCGACGAGGAGCGCGCGCCGGTTCCTGAAGTAGCGATACGCGGTCGTGCGCGAGATCCCGGCCCGGTCGGCGGCTTGCTCGACGCTCGGCACCTGGCCTGCGGCGAGGATCGCTCGAGCCGACTCGACCAAGGCCGCTCTCGTCCGCGCCTTTTGTTGCTTGCGTCCGGTCTGCTCATATGAGATTGACATGTCCATCATGGGACTATACTGTCCATCTTCAGGGAACCGTGGCATCGATTTCGGCGGGAGGCTCGATGAACGCGCACGCAGTTGTCCGACAGGACGGGGACGGGGAGCGCCTGTGGTTCGCCGGTGGCGGCGTCTTCACGATCAAGGTGAGCGCGGAGGAGACAGGGGGCGTGTTCTCGCTGTGGGAGGACTGCGTCGGGCGCGGCAAGACGACGCCGCTGCATGCGCACCCGAACCTCGACGAGACGATCTACATGCTGGAGGGCGAGCTACTCGTGGAGATCGACGGCGAGCAACACCGCGTCGGCCCCAACGGAGTCTTCGTCGCTCCGCGCGGCGTCCCGCACGCCTTTCTCGTCACCTCCGACACGGCGCGTCTGCTCTGCCTGCAGACTCCGGGCGCGGGCGACTCCTTCTACCGCGATGCGAGCGATCCGGTCACCTCCACCTCGGACGCGACGAGGCCCGCCGACTTCTCCAGGCTTCGTGAGGCCGCCGAGCGCTCGGACTCGATCCAACTGCTCGGACCGCCACCGTTCACGGCGGAGCAGGCGGAACCGAGGTCGGGGAGCGCCTGAACCGAGGCGCCGCTCGCTGGGTGGGAAGCGGGTTGGCGGTGCCCACCGCGCCGCACACGTACGCAGTGCGACGTCGTTCCTTGACCGGTCTTTTGGACGGGGTGGCATCCGACCGGTCTGGAAGGCTCGCGCAGATGGACTTCTTCGCAGGGCACAGTGAGGGCTCGAGGATCGTCCACTTGACGCGCGCCTCATTTTTCACGGAGACACTCTGCGGGGAGACGGTCGGCTTCGATGGCGAGCCCGACCTGGCTGCCATCTGCGACGCGTGCGATCGGCTCGGCCGCGAGGCCGGTGGCGACCCAGACGGATGGATCGCCGTCGCAGCGGTCCGCGTCGAGCTTCGCGCGGCCGCCTAACAGGGGGACTGCGGGGAATGCGGCCTGTGCCGCCGAGGCAGGCCGCGGAGTACCCGTCATCTCTCCGTCAGACGGCGGCGGTCTGGCGTCGAGGCGCCTGGTGAAGGTCGGCGAGGATCTCGTACGAGCGCACCCGCGCCGAGTGGTCGTAGATCGCGGCGGCAACGATCAACTCATCCGCTTCGGTCTCGGCGATCACCCGTTCGAGGCCCTCCCGGACCGTGTCTGTCGATCCGACGTACGAGCGGCTCAGCATGTTCGAGACACGTGCCTTCTCGTCCGGCGACCAGTACGTCTCGATGTCGTCGATCGGCGGCGGCAGCTGCCCTCGGCTCCCGCGAAACACGTTTGTGAAGGACTGCTGCACTGAGCTGAACAGGCGGAGGGCCGCTGCGTCGTCGTCTGCCGCGACGACGTTCACGGCGACCATCGCGTAGGGCTCTTGCAGCTGCGCCGACGGCTGGAACCTGGCCCGGTACACATCGAGCGCAGGCAGCAGCGCATCCGGCGCAAAATGTGATGCGAATGCGTACGGGAGACCCAGCGCCGCCGCAAGCTGCGCGCCGTAGAGACTCGAGCCGAGGATCCAGAGCGGTACGTGTGACCCCACGCCAGGAATCGCGAACACGGTCTGACCCGGCCGCGGATCGCCGAGCAATGCCTGCAATTCCAGAACGTCCTGAGGGAAAAACGAGTCGGCACTCGGATCCCCACGGAGGGCGCGCAACGTCAGCTGGTCAGTCCCGGGGGCACGTCCCACCCCCAGATCGATCCTGCCGGGATGCAGCGCCTCGAGCGTCCCGAACTGCTCGGCGATCACGAGGGGCGCATGATTCGGCAGCATCACACCACCGGCACCGACACGGATCGTCTGCGTCCCTTGAGCCAGGTGCGCGATCACGACGGACGTCGCCGCACTCGCGATGCCGCTGAGATTGTGGTGCTCGGCGACCCAGTACCGCGTGTAACCGCGCCGTTCAGCGTGTCGTGCGAGATCCAACGAATTGCGCAGCGCCTGCGCGGGTGTTCCGCCCACGACGATTGGCGCGACGTCCAGAATCGAGACGGGC
>JBPCLB010000201.1:0-5754 GCA_051003695.1 Gaiella sp.
GCGCACGACACGATGTGTGTCGCCGAGCGCGCCCCCAGCGCGATGGGCTTCGTGCCCTGCAGGGACGGGATCAGCCACCATCCAGCCGAGGACGCCGATCCGTCCGACGCAGCACTCGCGACGGAGATCACCCTGAACGCGATCCGGACGCTCGTCGTCCCGTAGGGCGGCTCGATTCGGCCCGACAGCGTCGTCACGTCACGTGCGTCGAACAAGAGCCACGGCGCTCGCCGCCCAGCAGAGCGTAGTGCCGGCGCGGAGCGCCTAGGCTGCGCGGCGCGTGGACGCAATCCTCCTCGGGCTGCTCGCTGGAGCGCTCTTCGGCGCGATGACGATCGCGGTGCGGGCGGGGCTCCAGCGTGGCGGAGACCCGGCCGTCGGAGGCGTCGTGATCACGGCATCGGGCTCGGTCGTCGCCCTCGTACTCGCCCTGCCGTCGGCAACGGAGGGGATCCAGTTCGCAGACCTGTGGCCGTTCTTCCTGGTCGGGCTCGCCGTCCCGGGCCTGTCGCAGATCGTCTTCATCCTCGCGGTGCGGCACGCGGGGCCGTCTCGAGCGGCGATTCTCGTCGGCACGGCGCCGCTCGGGTCCGTCGCGCTCGCGATCTTGCTGCTCGGCGAGCCGGTGCGGCCGGTGCTGATCGCCGGTACCGCGCTGGTGGTTGCGGGTGGGGTCGTCCTTGCGCTCGACCGTGGCCGGCCTGCCGGCTTCCGCAGGCTGGGCGTCGTGCTCGGCCTGGTGTGCGCCGGGCTCTTCGCCATGCGCGACAACGCGGTCCGCTGGGCGGCTCGCGACTTCGATCCACCTGCGCTCCAGGCCTCGGCCGCGTCGCTCCTGGCGGCGACACTCGCGAGCGCGGTCTACGTCGTCGTCACCCGCCGCGACCTGGCACGGCCGCTGCTTCGCACCAGCGCCCGCGCGTTCCTTCCCGCGGGCGTCCTGCTCGGGTGCGCCTACGGCGCGCTCGTCTCGGGCTTCGACCGAGGCTCGGTCGGGATCGTCGCTCCCCTCAACGCCACCCAATCGCTGTGGGGCGTCGTGCTCGCCGCACTGCTCTACCGGAAGAGCGAGGCGATCGGCCCACGAACCCTGCTCGCAGGAATCCTCGTCGTCGCCGGCGGAGCTCTGATCGGCGCGTTCCGCTAAGCGCTCACGGTGACGCCCTCGAGGTACTCCATTGCCTCGTCGACCGAGACGACATCGGCGTACTTGGCCTGGATGTCGAACAGGTTCGCGTCGTGCGGCGCCTGAGCGCGGTCGCCGACGCACTCGCGCGGGACGAGTGTCGGCCAGCCGTACTGGAGCAGGTCGATCGCGGTCGCGCGAATGCACCCGCTCGTGGTCGCGCCGCAGAGAATCACCGAGTCGACTCCCTGCGAGAGGAGCACCGACGCGAGGTTGGTGCCGAAGAAGCCTGATGCTCCCTTCTTCACGATCACCGTCTCGTCGTCACGCAGGTCGAGCCGTGGGTCGATCTCGGCCCACGTGCCGCCCAGCTGGAGCGCGGCGAGCGCGGGAACCTTCTGCATCCAGAGACCGCCGTCCTTGAGGCTCGGCTCGAACGCGATCGTCGTGAAGACGACCGGGAGACCGCGCTCGCGGGCGGCGTCGAGCAAACGTCTCGTCGCGGTGACCTGCGGTGTCAGGTCGGAGCCGAGCGCGCACGCCGGGTCGGTGAACCCGCACGAGAAGTCGACGACGAGCACCGCTGGGCGCTTGCCCAGCGTCACCGCCTGCCCGAGCCCGGCCTTCGTGTAGACCTCTCGTGCGGCCTCGTCCGACACGGGCTAGGCAACCGCCGCCGGGGCGCGCAACTCCTCGCCGAAGCGCGCCCGCTTGACGAACTGCCCCGCACCAGGCTCGGCGACGAGTCTGTCGCCCTCGACGATCACCTGACCGCGGACGAGCACGACCTCGGGCGCGCCGACGACCTCGGTGCCCTCGAACAGGTTGTAGTTCACGTTCGAGTGGTTCGTCTCGACCGAGACGGTGTACGGCTTCTCGGGATCCCAGACGACGAGATCGGCATCCGACCCGGGCGCGATCGTGCCCTTGCGCGGATAGAGGCCGAACAGCTTCGCCGCGTTCGTCGAGGTCAACTCGACGAAGCGGTTGAGGCTGATGCGGCCTTCGCGCACGCCGAAGTGGTGCAGCATGTGGAGCCGGTTCTCGATCCCGGGACCGCCGTTCGGGATCTTCGAGAAGTCGTCCCGGCCGAGCCCCTTCTGCTCGGGCCAGTTGAACGGGCAGTGATCGGTCGAAACGGCCGAGAGCACGTCGGACTTGAGCGCCTGCCACAGGTGCTCCTGATTCTCCTTCGCTCGCGGCGGCGGGGTGTAGACGTACTTGCCGCCCTCGAACTCGGGCTTCTCGAGGAACGTGTCGTCGATGAAGAGGTACTGCGTGCAGGTCTCACCCCAGACGTTCCACCCCTGCTCGCGGGCGTACGCGATCGGGGCGATCGCCTCCTTGCAGGAGACGTGCACGACGTAGAGCGGCGCCCCGGCGACCTTCGCGAGATGGGCGGCGCGACTCGTCGCCTCGCCCTCGGTCTCGGGCGGGCGGGTCCGGGCGTGCCAGATGGGCTCCGTCTTGCCCTCCGCGATCGCCTGCTTGACGATGATGTCGATCGCGTCGCCGTTCTCGGCGTGGACCATCACGAGTGCGCCCGTGTCCGCAGCGGTGAGCATCGTCCGGAAGAGTGTGTCGTCGTCGACCATCACGGCGCCTTTGTAGGCCATGAACAGCTTGTACGAGGTGACGCCCTCGTCGGGCAGCTTGGCGAGGTCGGCGAGCGTGCCGCCCGTGTGGAGATCGGTGACCGCGATGTGAAAGCCGACGTCGATCACCGGCTTGCAGCGCTCGATCTTCTCGTGATACTTCTCGAGCGCCTGCGCGAAGGTGTCGCCTGGAGTCTGGATACAGAAGTCGATCAGGGTCGTCGTTCCCCCGAACGCGGCGGCGGTCGTGCCCGAAGTGAAGTCGTCACAGGTGGTGGTGCCGCCGAAGAACATCTCGAGATGCGTGTGCGGATCGATCGCGCCAGGGATCACGTACTTCCCGGTCGCGTCGATCGTCTTCTCGGCCGGGACGTCGAGGGACGCGCCGAGCAAAGCGATCTTGCCGTCCTCGACGTAGACGTCGCCGACGTACTCGTCGGCCGCGGTGATGATGCGACCGCCCTTGATCAGCACGGACATCGGGGTTCCCCTTTCGACGGTGGCCTGTGCCCTTGTATACGACTCGCCCCTGTGTGCCGTCAAGCGTGAACCGGAGGACGACGCTCGTGCCAGTCTGTCACTTGCTGGAACGCGTGCGCGGTGCGCAGCACGGTCGCCTCGTCGAGCCGTCTGCCGACGAGGGCGAGGCCGACCGGGAGCCCGTCGACGAGCCCGCACGGGACGCTCGCGACCGGAAGCCCTGCGAGCGTCCACGGAGAGTTGGTCGGGATCACGCTCAGCCGGTAGAGCACCTGCCGTCCTTCGACCTCGACCGTGTCCTCGCCGATCCGCGGGGGAAGCACGAGCATCTGCGGTGCGGCGAGCACGTCGAAGCGGTCGAACACGGGCGAGAGCTGCTCGCAGTACCAACGGCGCGCCCGCTGGCCGGTGATCGCTGCCGTCGATGGCAGCAGCAGACCGGCGAGCAGCCGCACCCGGACGTCGGCCCCGTAGTCCGCGAGCCTCGAGCGAAGCCACGGGAGGTGGACCTCGGCGGCTTCGGGGAGCATGACCAGCTGGAGAATGGTGCCGGCTTCGTCCAGGAGCGGCGACTCGACCTCGTCGACGAGGGCCCCGGCGAGCGCGAGGTGCTCCACCGCACGCTCGACGTCGGCGGCGATCCGGGGGTCAGCCCTGTTCACGAGCGCATTGACGACACCCACTCGGAGCCCTTCGATGCCGCGCTCGAGCTCTGCCCGGTACGCGGGAACCGGCGCGCCGGTGGTCGTCGGGTCGCGCGGATCGTGGCCGGCGATCGCCTCGAGGAGGATCGCGCAGTCCTCGGCGCTCGGTGCGAGCGGTCCGACGGTGTCGAGCGTGAACGAGACGGGGACGACCCCCCGGTTCGAGACGCGCCCCGTCGACGGCCGGATCCCGGTCACACCGCAGTAGCACGCCGGGATCCTGATCGAGCCCGCGGTGTCGGTCCCGAGCGTCGCGGGTACGAGTCTGGCCGCGGCGGCCGCACCGCTACCGCCGCTCGACCCGCCGCAGATCCGGGTCGTGTCCCACGGGTTGCGCGAGGGACCGAAATGCTCGCTCGTGGTCATCGCGCCCAACGCGAACTCGTGGGTGTTGAGCTTGCCGACGATCACCGCGCCGGCTACCCGGAGTCGCTCGACGACGGCGGAGTCGTCCCGTGCGACGTTCTCGGCGAGAATCCGAGAGGCCGCAGTCGTTCGCTCGCCCGCGACGTCGATCACGTCCTTGACCGCGACAGGCACGCCGTGAAGCGGGCCGCGCGGGGTTCCGTGATCGAGCGCTTCTGCCTCAGCGAGGGCGGCCTCGCCTCGCAGGCTGATGAACGAGTTGAAGGAGGGATCGAGGGCCTCGATCCGGGCGAGCGAGTCCTCGACCGCGGCGCGCGCGGTCAGCTCGCCCGAGCGGATCCGCTGCGCCAGCCCGGCGACACTCACGGCAGGTACAGCCCGGCCGGGGGCGTGACCGGGGGGAGCTGTTGCTCGATCTCGACGACGCGCTCGAGTACCGTCTGGAGGAACCCCGCCACGGCCTCGAGATCCTCGTCGGTCGGCTCGACGCCCTGGCGCTCGGCGAGCGCTCGCAGAACGGGCAGCGGGGTAGACTCAGCGGGCGTCATGCCGATCTACGAATACCAGTGCGACGCATGCCAGGAGCGGTTCGAGGAGTTCCTCTCGCTCTCGACGAAACCCGCACCGCCCTGCCCGAAGTGCGGTTCGGAGAGGGTCGAGCGCAGGCTGTCGCGCATCAACACCGAATGGCTCCCGAGCGACGTCGCCTGGGATCGCGTCGGCCGCAGCTGGGACTAGAGGTGCCGTACGCGCGGATCGGCGAGGGAATCGACCTCTACTACGAGCTGACAGGCCCGGACGACGGGCCGGTCGTGATCCAGTTCGGCGGCGGGCTCTTCGGTCGCCACAACTTCGGCTTCGTCAACGACGGCTTCCGCGAAGAAGGCTTCCGGCTGCTCTCGTTCGACGCTCGCGGCTACGGCGCCTCGACGAGTCCGCGTGAGTGGTACACGATCGAGGGCTGGGCAGAGGACGGCGCGAAGCTTCTCGACGCCCTGGGGCTCGACCGCGTGCTCGTCCACGGAACGTCGATGGGCGGGATGATCGCGATCGCCTTCACCGCAAGCCAGGGCGACCGCACGATCGCCACCTGCGCCGATGTCGCGTTCGCGAAGCCCGACGTCTACCGCCGAACGCTCTTTCGCATCTGGCGGCGGATGGCGGAGACGATGCCATGGGACGACTTCTCCGACCACGTCACGACCCAGGCGGTCGGCGCGAGCTTTCTCGAGAGCGAGGAGGGCAAGGACACGTTCGCCACGGTGCGCTCGGTGATCGGGGTCAACGATCCCTACACCGTGCGGCAGGCCTGCATCGCGATGGAGGCGATGGATCTCTCGCCGCTCGTCCCCGGCATCGACCGGCCGCTGCTGATGACGAACGGGACGCACGACATCCTCTGTCCGCCGGTGCTCGCGCCGTCCGGTCTCGGCGCACGCACGATGGCCGAGCGTAACCCGAAGATCACGACGCACGAGTTCCC
>JBPCLB010000202.1:0-12405 GCA_051003695.1 Gaiella sp.
CGGCCCGTCAGTAGGATCGCGCGGTGGGGTGGCCGCGGGACGACGCGAAGCTCGACCGTGTGCGGGCGCTCATGGCCGACCAGGGACTGGATGCGATCGTCGCGCGGGCGCCCGACAACGTCCTCTACCTGACGAGCTTCTGGGGCATGAAGGGTTACGACGCCGTCGTCTTCCCACGCGAGGGCGAGCCGACGCTCCTCTGTCTCGAGGCCTCGGCGGGAGACGCCGCCCGTACCGCCTGGACGACCGAGGTCAGATTGGTCAAGGGTTACGATCCCGCGGATCCCAGGCCACCGTCGCTGCGGACGCTCGAGCTCGCCGCAGCCCTTGCCCGTGAGTACGGCACGGTCGGGCTCGAGTCTTCGCTGGGGACCCAGGCGGCGGACCGGATGGTGGGCGAGCCGACGACGTTTACGAAAGGCTGGTTCGACGCATTTCCGGATGCCGTCGACGCGACACCGCTCCTCAGCGACGCGCGCGCGCTCAAGACGCCGCAGGAGCTCGAGCGGCTGGGGCTCGCGAACGAGATCGCGGCGGCGGCGATGGATCATGTCGTCGGCGTCATCCGACCCGGAATGACGGAGGCGCAGATCGCGGCAGAGTGGCTCGGGTTCGTCCACGGCGAGGGGACGGGGTGGGGAGACCAGGTCGAGCTCGCGCTCGGCTTCTCGCTCGTGTGGGCAGGGCCGGGCATCAAGACGTTCACGGCGACGACGTGCCGCCCGGTCATCGAGGACGAGCCCACGCTCTTCGAGATTTGGGTCTGCGCGGACGGCTACTGGGCAGACCACACGAAGAACGTCGTCGTGGGCGAGCTGACGGACGTGTACCGCGAGCTCGAGACGGGGCTGCGGGAGGTGTACGACGACGCGGTTTCGTTCTGCGTCCCCGGCGCGAGTCTCGCCGAGCTCGACCGCCGGATCCGAGCTGGAATCGAGCGGATCGGCTATCCCGGTCAGCCGTCGCACCCGATCTGCCACGGGGTCGGCGCACGCGCCCACGAGCCGCCGTACGCCCATCAGGCGGGCACCGGCGAGGTCGCCGTCGGGATGGTGCTTGCAATCGAACCAGGATGCTACTGGCCGGAGGGTGGCGGGCTGCGATTCGAGGACAATTTCCTCGTCACCGCGGACGGCCCTGAGAAGCTGGGCGCCTTTCCCGACGGGATCGTGCAAGCGTGACGACGACAGACCCTCGAGCATCCCGTCGCACCGATCGCTCGGCCGAGCCTCCCTTGTGACAGACTGTCACAAGGGAGGCTGACGCGACGTGACGCTCGATCGCACGAAGCTCTGGACGGGCGAGGTGAACGCGATGGCGCTCGAGCCGCAGCCGAGCGGCACCGTTGGGCTCTACGACACGACGCTGCGCGACGGCGAGCAAACGGTCGGTGTCGTCTTCTCGCCCGAGGACAAGCTCGAGCTCGCCCGCGCGCTCGACGCGGCGGGGATCGACCGCATCGAGGCGGGCTTCCCGCGCGTCTCGGAGGACGACTTCCAGGCGGTGCGGCTGATCGTCGAAGCGGGTCTGAGGGCGGAGATCTGGGGCTTCTCGCGCGCGGTGCAGGCGGATGTCGAGGCGCTCGTCGAGCTCGGCGTGACGGCGTCGGTGATCGAGAGCCCGATCTCGGACGGCAAGCTCGCCGCGCTCGGGGTCAGCCGGGAGACGATGCTCGAGCGGATCCGGAGCGCCGTCTCCTTCGCGACCGGGAACGGAATCAAGGTTGCCTTCTTCGGCGTCGACTCGTCTCGGGCAAATCTCGAGTTCTTCGACCGGGCGTACTCCCTGGCCGTGGAGGCGGGGGCGGAGGAGGCGGTCGTCGTCGACACGCTCGGGATTGCAACACCCGAGGCGGCTGCGCTGCTCGTGTCGCGTGCCGTCGACAGGCTCGGGGTACCGGTGCACTGGCACGGGCACGACGATTTCGGACTGGGTACGGCGGCCGCGGTCGCGGCCGTGCAGGCCGGAGCGACGTGGGTGCAGGGAACGATCAACGGGATGGGCGAGCGCGCGGGAAACGCCGACCTGATCGAGGTCGCACTCGCGCTCGAGGCGCTGTACGGGATCCCGACTCGGCTCGATCTGACGCAGGCACGCACGCTCTCGCGACTCGTCGCGGAGCGGGCCGACACGCCGCTTCCGCCCTGGAAAGCGGTCACCGGCGACGCGCTCTTCACGCGCGAGTCGGGCGCGGTCGCAGCCCAGTTCCACGACCCGCCCGCGATCGAGCCGTATGCCTCGGAGCTCGTCGGCGCCGAGCGAGGGATCGTGCTCGGCAAGAAGAGCGGCATCGATTCGATCCGCATCGCGCTCGACCGACTGGGACTCGTCGTTCCCGAAGACCGGCACGCCGCGCTCCTCGCCGCCGTGAAACGCCGTGGTACCCAAGAACGGGGTCTCGTCGGCGACGAGGAGCTCCGATCGCTAGCGGCCGGCGCCGGCACGCTCCCCTAGCGAACCGGGAAGCAGCTCCCCGTTTGACTGCCATGTCAGAGACAGCGATACTCGCGCTGCCGGATGAGTGACATGTCACGCACGAGGTGGTCAGTGGCGCGCCGTGAAGCGGCGTGATCGAGCGTGTCTGCGTGATCGGGGCGGGCGTGATCGGCAGCCTCTACGCTGGTCATCTCGGTCAGGTCGTCGATGTGTCCGTACTCACGAGGCGCCGTGAGCACGCCGCTGCGCTCAACGACGACGGCCTCCACGTCACGGGGCGAAGCGAGCTGCAGACACGCGTCGCCGCGACCGCGGACCCCGGCGAGCTCGACGGCTTCGATCTCGGAATCGTCGCGACCAAGGCCACCGGCCTCGATGCTGCGGCCGCCTCGCTTGCGGGGCGGTTTCCCGAGGCGACGATCATGACTACGCTCAACGGGCTCGGCGCGGAGGAGGTCGTCCGCGCGCACGGCGACTGGCCGCTCGTCTCCGCGGTCACGTTCATGTCGGGAACGAAGCACTCGGACACCGAGATCGAGTTCATCCTCGACACCGAGACCTGGATCGGGCCGTACGAGGACACGCCGTTCGAGCGCGTCGAGGAGATCGGCGACCTGATCGCCCGGTCAGGGCTCGAGATCGAGGTGCTCCCCGACCTCAGGCCCGCTCAGTGGTCGAAGCTGATCTTCAACGCCACGGTCAACGCGGTCGCCGCGCTCACCGGGCTGCCGCACGATCCGCATTTCGCCGCCGAGGATGAACCGACCGATCTCGGTCATCTCGTCCACGAGCTCGTCGACGAGGGCAAGGCGGTCGCCGCGGCAGCAGGGATCGAGCTGCATAACGACCCGTGGGAGATGAACGTGCTCGCCACCCGTCGCGGCGCCGCGCACCACCCCTCGATGCTCGAGGACGTCGAGGCGCGTCGGGTGACCGAGATCGACCTGATCACCGGCGCGCTCGTCCGCGAGGCGCAGCGCTACGGGGTCGAGGTACCTCTACACGAAACCCTGTACCGGCTGGTCAAGGCAAAAGAAGCATCGTGGCAGGCAACACCCAATCCATCACCGCACGAGGAGGCGTGATGACACTGAGACAGAAGAGCGCATTCGCAGCGCTCGTCGTAATGGTCGGCCTGATTGCGGCAACCCTCGCCGCGTCCGCGCCGGCAGCTCAGGCCGATCCGATCACGATTGGCTGGGCATTCGACTCGAAGGGCGCGATGGCGCCGTTCGACGGGCCGGCGCTCGCGGCAGCCCAGATCCGGGTCAAGCAGGTGAACGCGAGGAAGGGCCTCGGCGGACGCGCGTTGAAGATCGTCACCTGCGACACCCAGGGCAACAAGCCCGCGATCGCGAAGTCGTGCGCCGCGAAGCTGCTCGGCCAGGGCGCCGACGTCATCTTCACGACCTGCGACGTCGACTTCGCCGCGCCCGTCGTACAGGAGTCGATCAACCGCGGTGTGCTCGCGATCGCACCGTGCATCGGCACCGATCAGATGGGCCCGAAGCGGTTCGGCGCAAAGGGCAAGCTCGCATTCTCGTTCGGCAACGTCGCCCAGGACGAGGGTTCGGCGATGGCGGAGGTCGCGTGGCGGCAGGGCTACAAGACCGCGGCGCTTGCGACGGATACCGTGATCGTCTACTTCAAGGACGTCGTCAAGGCGTTCAAGGCGCGCTTCACGCAGCTCGGCGGGGAGATCGTCGCCGAGGAGTCGTACCAGTCGCTCGGCGGCAACAATGTCCAGAACGTCGTTTCCCGGCTGAACGGGAAGCAGGCCGACGTGATCGTCACTTCGACCGCCGGCGCGTTCGGTGCCCTCTCGACGCTGATCAGCGGCCTCCGCACCCTGGATAACGACACGCCCGTGCTCAACTCGTGGGCCGGTGACGGGACCTACTGGGTGCCGAAGGACCCGAAGGTGTCGAACTACTACTTCGTCACCTACGCCTCGTCGTTCGGCGACGACCCGAACAAGGCCGTCAACACGCTCGCGAAGCAGGTCAAAGCGGGCACCGGCGGCTTCATCACGGGGTCGGCGGCGATCGACGGGCTCGTGACCGCGATCAACCGCTCGGGCGGCTCGACGAACGGCGCGCGGCTGGCCACGACGCTCGAGGGGTTCAAGAAGGTGCCGACGCTCTCGGGTCTCGTCTCGTTCTCGCCCCAGCTCCACGGCGTCTTCGGGCGGCAGTACCGCGTGATCCGCATCACGAACAACACGCCGAAGGTCACCGGGACGGTCGTCGCCAAGGTCGTTCCGAAGATCTGAAGCAGCGACGGTCGTTGACAGTCGCGGAGATCCAGCAGACGAAGAGGCGGCCCGGAGCATCCCTTCGGGCCGCCTCGGTCTTCCGCTCCTTCGATGGCATCGAGGCGCTGCGAGACGTCGACCTCGACCTGCACGACCACGAGGTCGTCGGCTTGATCGGGCCGAACGGTGCCGGCAAGTCGACGCTCGTGAACATCCTCACGGGCTTCGACTTTCCGACCAGCGGTGTCGTCGAGCTCGAAGGGCGGGACGTCACGGGCTGGCGGCCCGACCGGCGCGGACGGGCCGGGCTCGCGAGAACCTTCCAGGCGAGCCATGCGTTCCGCTCGCTTTCGGTACGCGAGAACGTCGAGGTCGCCGCGCTCGGCGTCGGCGCCGGCCCACGTGAAGCGACCAAGCGCGCCAATGACCTGCTCGAGCGTCTTCGGCTCACCGATCGGGAAGACTCACCCGCGGGTGCGCTGGCGCACGGCGACGAACGGCGGCTCGGCGTCGCGCGGGCGCTCGCCACCGAGCCTCGGTTCGTGCTGATGGACGAGCCTGCCGCAGGCCTCCCGGAGAGCGAAGTGCCCGAGTTCGCCGCCGTCGTGCGCTCGGTGCGCGACGACCACGGTGCGGGCGTGCTCCTGATCGATCACAACATGGCGCTGATCATGGACGTCTGCGACCGCATCCAGGTGCTCGACCAAGGGCGCACGCTCGCAGGCGGCACCCCTGCCGAGATCCGCGCCAATCTGGACGTCGCCGCCGCCTACCTCGGCGAGAGCGCGGTGCCCGACGAGGCCGAGTCGTGAGCGAGCGGCCGGTGCTCGAGCTCGACATGCTCGGCGTGCGCTACGGGCCCGTCTCGGCGGTGCGGGCATTGAGCCTCGAAGTGCATGCCGGGGAGATCGTCGGTCTGATCGGCCCGAACGGCGCCGGAAAGTCGACCACGCTGCATGCGATCATGGGAGCAATTCCGAGCGAGACAGGTGACATCCGCCTCTCGGGGGTATCGATCCGGGGCCGTGCACCCGATGCCGTCGCGCGCGCGGGGGTCGCGCTCGTACCTGAGGGCCGCCGCATCTTCGGAGAGCTGACGGTCGAGGAGAACCTGCGGCTCGGTCTCGCCGGTCGGCGCACGCGCGTCGGCGCAGAGGCGGCGCTCGAGGCCGTCTACGAGCTGTTCCCGATCGTGCGCGAGTTCCGCAGTCGTCACGCGGGCGCGCTCTCGGGTGGGCAGCAACAACAGCTCGCGATCGGGCGGGCGCTCGCCGCAGAGCCCGACCTGCTCCTGCTCGACGAGCCGTCGCTCGGACTCGCGCCGAAGATCGTCGACGTCGTCTTCGGTGCGCTCGCGGAGATCCGCCGTCGTGGGATCACGGTGCTCCTCGTCGAGCAGCGCGCCCAGCGCACCGTCGCGTTCGCCGATCGTACGTACGTGCTCGCCGGAGGCTCATTGCGTCTGACACTGACCCCCGCGGACGCGACGGACACCGACTCGATGGTCGCGGCGTACCTCTCATGAGCTTGATCTTCTCCAGCGGGCTGACGGAGTTCCTCGGGAACGCGATCGAGCCACAGGTGCAGGTCGATGCGATCGGGCAGGGCGCGATCTTCGGGTTGATGGCGGTCGGGATCGGGCTCGTGTTCGGCGTGCTGCGGCTCGTCAACTTTGCCTACGGCCAGCTGGTGATGGCCGGCGCCTTCGCCCTCGCGCTCGCGTCGGAATGGGACTGGCCGGTGTGGGCCGGGATCGCGCTCTGTTTTGCCGTCGTGCTCGTGCTCTCGGCCGCGATGGAACGGCTCGTCTTCCGCCCGTTGCGGATGCAATCTCCCGCGGTGATGCTCGTCGCGACGTTCGCCGTCGCGTTCCTCCTGCAAAGCATCGCCCTGCTCTGGTTCGGATCGCTCGGGAAGACCGCGGCCTCGCTCGCGTACCTCAATCGTCCGGTCACCGTCGCGGATGTCGACATCCGCAAGATCACGATCGTCGCGATCGTCGTCGCCACCGTCTCGCTCGGCGCGCTCCTCGCGCTCCTGACCCGGACGACCGTTGGACTGCAGATGCGCGCGGCGGCGATGGACTTCCGCACCGCGCGGCTGCTAGGGGTGCGCGCGAACCGCGTGATCGGCGCGGCCGTGCTGGCCTCCGGCGTCCTCGCCGGGATCGTTGCCGTGATGCTCACCGTGCAGTCGCCGCTCGTCACGCCGAACTACGCGCTCCGTGAGACGATCGTCGTCCTTGCGGGCGTCGTGCTCGGGGGGATGAACCGGCTCGGCTCGGCGACGCTCGGCGGCTTCGCGATCGGCTACGGCTCGGGGCTGCTCGGCGGCGCACTGCCGACAGCGCAGAGCCAGTATCTCCCCTCGTTCCTCTTCGGGCTCGTGATCCTCGTCCTGCTGGTTCGACCGGCCGGTCTCTTCACGCGCGGCCCCGTGGCGGTGGAGCGAGTATGAGGTCTGGCCGGCCGCCGCGTGGTGCGCGAGGTGCCTGGCTTAAGCCAGGCACCAACCGGCTCGGTGCCAGCTCCGCGCTCGGCCCGGCTGGACTCGTCGTCCTCGCTGCCGTGGTCGGGTCGTTCCAGAGCCGATTGGCGGGGGTCTCATTCATCAACGCGCTCGTCGCGGTCTCGATCGTGGTCGCGCTCTACGTGTTCGTCGGTAACTCGGGTGTGGTCTCCTTCGGCCACATCAGCTTCGTCGCGGTCGGGGCGTGGACTGCGGGTGTGCTCTCCGTACCGACCGACGAGAAGCCGGCGACGATGCAGTACCTCTTCGGTTTCCTGCGAGACACCACCGTCGGGAACGTTCCGTCGCTGCTGCTCGCCGGGGTCGTCGGCGGCGTCTTCGCGCTTCTCGTCGGGCTCGCGCTGATGCGACTCTCCGGCCTTGCGGCGGGGATCGCGACGTTCGCCGTGCTCGAGATCACGAACAACGTCTTGCGGTATTACGAGAAGATCGGGCCGGGTCTGAACACGTTCTCGTCGGTGCCCGAGACGACCGATCTCCTGCAGGCGGCAATCGGCGCGCTGGCCGTGATCGGGATCGCGTTCGGCTATCAGCGCAGCCGCTTCGGGCGTCGCCTTCGGGCCGCCCGCGAGGATCCTTCCGCCGCCCGTGCTGTCGGGATTTCGATCTACCGTGAGCGGCTCGTCGCCTTCACGCTCTCCGGAGTTCTGGCCGGCTTCGCAGGCGGCCTCTACGTGCACCTGCTGCCGCTGAACGGCGACAGCGTCTACCTCGAGCTGACCTTCATCACGCTTGCGATGCTCGTGATCGGAGGCATGACGAGTCTCTGGGGGGCGGTCGTCGGCGCACTCGCGGTGAGCGGGCTCGACTCGGGGTTGGCGGAGGCCGAGAACGGCATCGACCTCGTCGGTCTCGGCGTCGATCTGCCCGCCGGCACCAGGATCGTCGTCGTCGGTGCGCTGATGGCGGTCGTGCTGATCGTTCGCCCCTCCGGCCTGACGGGTGGGCGGGAGCTTCGGCTCGGCCGGCTCGGGATGCGCAAGGAGCGTCCGGCGTGAGGATCTGCGTCGTCGGGTGCGGTGCGGTGGGCTCGCTCTTCGCCGCCAATCTCGCGACGCTGGCGGACGTCGAGGTGTGGGCTTTCGACCTGAATACAGTGCATGTTGATGCGATCAAAAACAACGGATTGCAACTTGTCGGCGCCGGCGAGGTCGTGGGCCATCCGCACCCGACGAGCGACCCCGCTGAGCTTCCGCCGTGCGACTACGGGATCGTCGCGACGAAAGCGATGAACGCGGGCGCAGCGATCGCTGTAACGGAGCACGCGTTCCGCGAGGGCGCGGTCGCCTCCGTGATGAATGGCGTCGGCAACGAAGAGACGCTCGCGGCCCACGTCCAACGCGTGATCAGGGGCACGACGTTCCCCGCCGGCAAGCTTCTCGAGCCGGGAGTCGTCCAGTGGGACGTGAAGGGCGAAACGACATTCGGTCCGTTCGAGCCTTCCCCGATCGCTCTGCACGAGATCGAGCCGCTCGCCGATGCCTGCACGCGCGCCGGCCTCCCGACGACGGCCGTCACGGATGCGCGGCCCGGTCAGTGGCGAAAGGTGATCTTCAACGCCGCGACGAACCCGATCGGTGCGCTGACGGGGCTCACCCACGGCGGTGTCTGCGAGCGACCCGACCTGCGTGCCCTCGTCACCGCGCTCGTGAACGAGGGCAAGGCGGTCGCGGCGGCCCAGGGGATCGCGCTCGATGCCGATCCCGAAGCCTTGATCGATCATGCCGCGCGACCCGACGTCGCTTACGGTCACAAGGCGTCGATGCTCCAGGACGTCGAGGCACGCCGCGCTACAGAAATCGAGTATCTCAACGGGGGCATCGCCCGCTTCGGGAGGGAGCTCACCGTCCCTACACCCCTGCACGACACCATCACCGCACTGATCAAGGGAGTCGAAGCCTCGTGGATCACACAGCAGAGCTAGAACGGCGACACGCCCACATCCGGGTGGCGATGGCCGCGCACGACCTCGATGCGCTGATCGTGTCGGGCAGCGAGTACTCCGGGTTCGAGGGGTCGGTGACCTACCTCTCGGGCTTTCAGATCGTGCACCGCTACGCCTACGTGGTGCTGCCGGCACACGGAGAGCCCGTCGTCGTGTTTCCGACCGAGGCCCGCTACGTCGGGGAGCACGGGACGACCCCGCTCGAGCAGGTCTTTCATCTCCGGCCGGGCGAGGAGCTCGCCGCGCGCGCGCGGGACGCCGGCTGGAAGCGAGTCGGCGTCTACGGACTCGACTACGTGATGACCGTCCGCGACTTCACGGCACTCGACGGCCTCGAGCTCGTTCCCTTCGACCTGGAGTTCGACCTGGCGCGGGCCGTGAAGAGCGAGGCGGAGCTCGAGAGCGTCCGCGACTCCGTGCGCATCAACCAGCGGGGCTTCGAGCTCTGGTTCGAGCAGTATGCGCCCGGGAAGACCGCGGCCGAGGTGATGGCGGTCGCCGAGGAGTGGTTCATCGCCGAAGGGTGCGGGCGGCTGACGATGAACATGGTGCTCACCGCTCCCGGCCGCAGCGGCCTCGCGCTCCCCGAGTTCAAGATCGCCCGGAAGGAGGAGGTGCTCGGCGACTTCGTGCTCCCTTCGCTCGAGGTCGCTGGACCGGGGATGCACTGGGTGGAGGTCTCGCGCGCGGTCGCGGCCGAAGGGGTTGAGCTCTCGGCCGACACGAGGGCGATGGAGGAGGCCTACGCGGAGTACCACGAGGCCGCGCGCACGGCGATCCGCGCGGGGGCTACCTGTCACGACGTCCACATCGCCGTCTCGCGGGGTTTCGTCGACCGCGGCTATCGCCTCGGCCATGTCACGGGCCACTCGATCGGGATGACGATGATCGAGTTCCCGAAGGTGGGGGAGGGCGTCGACATCGCGCTCGAGGAGAACATGGTCCTGTCGCTACACCCGCACGCGATCGCCGCAAACGGTGAGGACTGCCTGTACATGCAGGACACCTGGCTCGTGACGGCCGACGGCGGCGTACCGCTCGCGGATCTCCCGATGCGGATCTTCGTGGCCGGCTCCGGCGACGATGCGTAGAACCGGACCTGGCCGGCCCGTGCCGAGGATCGGATCGTTCGTCATGCATTCGTGATGGCTCCACTGCCCGACGGGCTCGTGAGGAACGAGGATGGTGTCGTGCGCTGCGCGTGGGGCGGCGCGAACCAGCTCGACTACCGGGCCTACCACGACGCCGAGTGGGGGATTCCGGTTACCGACGACGTGCGGCTGTTCGAGAAGCTCTGTCTCGAGGGCTTCCAGGCAGGGCTGTCCTGGCTCACGATCCTGCGCAAGCGCGAGGCATTTCGTCGGGCGTTCGCCGGGTTCCGGTTCGAGGAGATCGCGGGGTACGGGACGCGGGAAGTACAGCGCCTGCTCGCGGACTCGAGCATCGTGCGTCACCGCGGCAAGATCGAGTCGACGATCGGCAATGCGCGCCGAGCGCTCGACCTGGTCGAGGAGCAAGGGTCACTTGCTCGGTACGTTTGGGGCTTCGAGCCCGATCCGTCGTCGCGCCCGGCGCGTCCGAGCTACGGCTGGCTCATCGCAACCGCTCAGACCGACGCATCGCGGGCGCTGGCGAAGGATCTCAAGCGGCGCGGCTGGTCGTTCGTCGGCCCGACGACTGTCTACGCGTTCATGCAGGCGATGGGTCTCGTCGACGACCATCTCCACGGCTGCAACGCGCGCGCGCGCGTCGAGGCGGCGCGCGACGCTCTCACTCGGCCGTGATCTAGACTTCCTGAGGTGAGCTGGCCGTGGATCGTCCTGCTCGTCTTCGGGCTCGTCGTCGTTGCGGCGGCCGAGTGGCCGAGGATGACGGGTGTCGTTGGTGCCGATGCGCGACGACGCCGGGAGCGCGAGAAGCGCAAAGCCAAGCTGCGCGTGGTCACGTCGAGCGAGGACGACGACTTCGTCGAGAGCGTCCAACGCGACCTGGACGCGCTGCCGACGATCGAAGAGCCGCGCACCGGCCCGAAACGGCGCTAGCGGCGCGGCAGCACGCGCACCGCGACGGTCACGACGCGGGTGTTCGGCAGGATCCGCGGGACGTTCTCCATGTTGCGGGTCTCCTGGTAGTCGGACAGCTGTACCCGGAGCCGCTTCGTTCCGGCTGTGAGGGTGCCGGTCGGGACGATCAGCTCGGCACCTCGGATTCGGACCGCTAGGGAGTGTGTCCCGCTGCGCAAGGAGACCGATTTGGGGTCGATCCCCGCGCCCGCATCGCCGATGCGGAACCGTAGGGGCGTTCCGCGCCTCACCGTACGGGTGACCAGGCGAACGGAGGGCGGGGTCACGTCGTCGATCCAGAAGCGAAACGTGAACGCACCAGCTCCCGCCGGGGTCGGACTGTCGAAGACGATGTCGTACGTGCCGGGCAGCGGCCGGATCGCGCCCGCGACCGGCGTCGGATCGCCGAACGTCGTGAGATACGGGTTGAGATTGAGGGGAAGGCCGGCATATCCCGTGAGCCTGTTCTCGTCACCGGCCGCGACCACCCGCGGCACGACACGCACTCCGGCCCTGCGACGAACGATCGCGACGCCGAAGTTCGCAACCGGCCGGTCGATCCGCACCCGGAACCGCTGCTCGGGTCCCGCGAGCGTCGAGGCGATACGACCGCTCAGCGGGAGCTCGGGGTAGCGGTAGACAGTGACGAGCGACGGCCGTCCGCGTGTCGACCCCGCGAACACGCCAGGTCGCGCGAGCACGCTCGCTGGGCCGTTGGGTAGTCGTGGCGTCACCACACGGCCCCAGAACGCGATCCGGCGGCTATCGCCTCCGCGTGTCAGGGTCACGATCCCACTGACGTCGCCGTCGAGCGTCCCGTCCGTCACGGCGATGCCGAGCGCGAGCGTTCCGGGAACCACGACGGTCGCCGGCGCTGTCACCGCCGCGCCCGCGGGCGCACCCGGGGCCGAGACCGAGACCAGCCATTCGCCCGCCCCTCCGCCGACGTCCTCGAGCGCGATCGCGGGGGCCGCGGTCGTGCCCGGTCGGAGGAATCCGAGTGAGATCGAGGTCGGCGTCGCCTGTAACAGCGGACGATCGGCGGCGAGGACGTCGAGCAGCCCCGAGCCGGCGCGCAGGGGGGTCGCGGGCGTCGCTCCGTCCAGCACCGGTCGCGCGGTGCCGGCAAACGCGGCCTTCACGCGTGCCGGAGCCCAATCAGGGTGTCGCTGCAGCAG
>JBPCLB010000203.1:0-7526 GCA_051003695.1 Gaiella sp.
CGCGGGAAGAGGTGGTTGCCGAGCTGGTGCTGTTCGTGCGCGAGACGGTGCGGGAACTCGGCGAGCGCCGCGCCACGGGCTTCTTGAAGAAGTTCTACGGCTGGTACCTCCGTCGCGGCCGGTTTCCCCGTGCATTCACGCAAACGATCGTGACGCTCGACTCGACCGGCGAGGTCGTGCTGCGTCTGATCGCAGCCGCGCCCGGCTCGCTGCCGTTGCTCGAGGAGCTGGAGGCCGAGGTTCCCGGCGGCGACGAGGTGACGCTCGAGCTTCCGATCTCGATCTACGGCGGCGGTTAGCGCCTCGCCCACGCTCGTCGCTTGGTGCCCCGTCCCTCGATCGGGGGACGCCGAGCATCCCTCAGACGGGTTCGATGAGCAGAGTGTCACGACTTCCGGTGGTACCGCGGCGGGCACGTCGCTTCGGCCTGCCCGTCCGCGGGCAGGCAAACGTCGCCGATCCCTCGCGAGGGACGATCGTCGCCCTCGCCTACCCGGGGCTCGCGCTCGTTCTCGGCATCTGGTGGCTCGGCCGGTCACAGGCGAGCGACGCACCGCTGTGGCTCGTGCTCGCCCTGCTCGTGGCGCCTGCGGTCGCGGAGCGGATCGCGATCCAGATCGGGCCGCGGAGCTGGTACACGGCGTGCACACCCGCTCTCGTGCTCGCCGGCCTCGTCGGCGGTCCGCTCGTCGGGATCGCCGCCGGAGTCGCGAGTCAGCTCGCGCGAACGGAGGCGGTCTGGCGGCGCCGGCTGGCGGAAGGCGGGATCGGCGCGTTGCAGGGGTTCGCGGCAGGTGCGGTCGGACTGATCGGTTGGATCGGGCCCGGTGAGGCAACCCTCGTCGTCGCCGGGGCAGGCCTCGTCGCGCTCGCGATCAACACGGCGGGTCGGGCCTTCGTGATGATCGAGCGCCGGGCACGTCCGTTCTGGTCGGCCTGGGGTCGCGGCATCGCAATCGACGTCGTCGAGGTTGCCGTCGCTACTCCGCTGCTCGCCGTTCTGCTCGTCGTCTCGGGGTCCAGCCCAGGGCTCGTCGTCGGCGTGCTCGTGTCCGTGCTCCTGATCCTCTCGATCGCCCATCGGCTGCGCCGAAGCGCGGTCTCGGAGCTCGCGACCGAGCAAGCCAACGCGCGCCGCGACCAGCTGACCGGGGCGCCGAACAGGCGGGCGTTCGAGGAGGCGCTCGTCGCCGAGCACGCCCGCATCGTCCGCGGCGGGTTGCCCGCCGGCCTGTACGTGATCGATCTCGACCGGTTCAAGTCGATCAACGACCGCTTCGGGCACCTCGTGGGCGACCAAGTGCTGACTGCGATCGTCGACAGGTTGGGCGAGGGCCTCAGACCGAGCGATGTCGTCGCGCGCTGGGGCGGCGAGGAGATCACCATCCTCGCCCCCGGACTTCGAGCCCGCCGTTCGCTCGAGGAGTTCGGCGAGCGCATCCGCAGCCTCGTCTCGGACGAGCCTCTCGCAACGGGCGGGGGAACGACGCTCACGGTGACGGCGTCGGTGGGCGGCACGCTGCTGGACGGATCGACGACCCCCGCCGAAGCGATGCGACGGGCCGACGGCGCCCTCTACGAGGCGAAGCTCACGCGGGACGCGTCATCGGTCTCGCTACCGCCACGACCGTCGCTCAAGCTCGAAAGCGCGTAAGGCCCAGGTGTCGTGCCTCTCGGCGATCCGGAGCCGGCGAGCTGCGACCGCGTCGGACACGTCGTCAGCTCATCCCCCAGACGAGCCGGAGTCCGTCGAGTGTCAGGAACGGGTCGACCGTCTCGATCGCGTCGGAGTGCGGAGCGATCAGCCCCGCGAGGCCGCCTGTCGCGACGACCGGCGCGGCCACGCCGAGCTCGCGCCGGATCGCGGCGACGATGCCGTCGACCTGTCCTGCGAACCCGTAGACGACGCCCGATTGCAAGCTGGCCACCGTCGTCTTCCCGATCGCGGACGGCGGCTCGGCGTACTCGACGCCGACGAGCCGGGCAGCCCGCGCGAAGAGCGCCTCCATCGAGATCTCGATGCCCGGCGCGAGCACCCCGCCAACGTACGCGCCGGCGGGCGAGACGACGTCGAAGTTCGTAGACGTGCCGAAGTCGACGACGATCACCGGGGCTCCGTAGCGCTCCTTGGCGGCGACCGCGTTGACGATCCGGTCTGGCCCGACCTCCCGGGGATCGTCGTAGTGGATCGGAATGCCCGTCTTCACGCCCGGGCCGACGACGAGGATCGGAGCTTCCGCCCAGCGTTCGGCGACCCTCGTCCATTCCCGAGCGAGCGTCGGCACCGTCGTCGAGAGGCAGATCCCGGTCACCGTCTCGAGCTCGAGCAAGCCTTGGAGCAGGGCACCGAGCTCGTCCCCCGTTCGTGTTCGGACGGTGGCGAGCCGCCAGTCGTCGGCGAGACGGTCGCCGTCGTAGAGCCCGATCACGGTCTGGGTGTTGCCGACGTCGACCGCGAGCAGCACGAACGACGGCGTTACGAAAGCTCGTCTTCGCGGCGCCGGACGTCGCTGACGCGCTCGGCGAGCGCCTCCGCCGTCAGATTCGGCTCGTCGCCCTCGCTGCGGAGCTCCTCGACCGTCACATCGCCGGATGTGTAGACCTCGGTGCGGGGAATGATCCGGGTCGGCCGGTTCTTGTCCCACACCCACACGTCCTCCATCTGCACGTGGAAGAACGGGTAGCTCGCCTGGGGAACGACCTTGAGGTCGAGCTTGTTGCAGAGGTAGGTCGCATCTTGGGTGAGGACGCAGTAGCGAAAGAGCGAGAAGACTGCCGTGTACTCCCGCTTCAGCTGGAGCTCGAGCTCCGCTTCGAACTCGTCGAGGTCGTCGAGATGGCTCATGCAGGCATTGTAGAGCTGTCACGAGGCTTGGCTCGGTGCTCGCCGGCGCAGGACGGTAGCTCGCTCCGGGCCGGGGAGGTCAGCCCCTACGAACCGAGTCGAGCGAGCAGGGTCGCGGCGGCTCCCTGGCCGGGGATCACGAGGTCCGACGCAAGCTCCACGAGCGGCTCGAGCGCGAAACGTCGCTCGGCAAGTCGTGGGTGCGGCACGGTCAGGCCGGGCTCGTCGACGATGTGGTCGCCGTAGACGAGCAGGTCGAGATCGATCGGTCTCGGCCCCCATCGCTCCTTCTGGCGAACCCGGCCGAGCGCCAGCTCGACGGCGAGCAGTGCCTCGAGCAGACGCCTCGGCCCGAGCGTCGTCTCGAGCTCGACCACGCCGTTGACGAACCGCGGCTGATCCTCGAGACCCCAGGGTGCCGTCTCGCGCAGCGTCGACATCCGGCAGACCTCGATCCCGGTCTGCTCGCCGAGCAGCGTGACGGCTCGCCGGATCGTGGCCTCGCGGTCGCCGAGATTTGCGCCGACACCCACGTACACCGGAGCCACAGCGCACCTTAACCGCCCCGCAACGGCCATCGGCCATCCTGCCGGCCGGATGGCACTGCCCGTGCGAATGTCCCGTGTCTCCTCGCTGCTGCTTCTGCTCGCGATTGCTTTCGCAGGGCTCGCGCTGCCCGCGCGCGCGTCCGCCGGGAACCGGGGTCGGACGCTCGTGGCGCTCGAGCCGAGGGCCACCTGTGAAGCCGCAGCCACGCTCGCGGGCGCCGGGGCGACGCTCTTCGACGGGGACCTCGGACTGTGGAGCATCGCGAGCGATGACGCCTCTCGGGTCATCACCGCGCTCCGAGCCGGCGGCGCTCTGCGCTACGCCGAGCCGGTTCGCACGTATGCGACCGCCGCTGTCGGGGCACAGCCGGCCGATCCGCTGTCGGCGGGCGAATGGTGGCGGGCCCAGATCGGTGTCGAGTCTGTGACGCCGCCCGGCCCGGGTGTCCCCGTCACCATCGTGGATTCCGGTGTCGGGTTCGAGCATCCGGAGTTCGCAGGTCGGCCGAACACGATTGCGCTCAACGCGCAAGACCCGGCGCCCCTCGGGGGCAGGCATGGCACGTCGGTCGCATCGGTGATCGGCGCACCCGCGAACGGCCTGGGGATCGTCGGCATCTACCCGGAGGCGGTGCTGCGCTCCTGGGATACGGCGCCGGGCCTCCAGAACCTCGACACGACAGAGATCGTGAACGGCATCCTCGCGGCAGCGCGGGCGGGGAAGGGCGTGATCAACCTCAGTCTCGGTGGCTCGGAGCCCGATTCGGTGATCGAGGACGCCGTCGGCGAGGCGGTCTCGCGAGGGAGCCTCATCGTGGCCGCTGCGGGAAACGACGGCGAGCGCGGCAATCCCCTCGAGTACCCGGCTTCGCTCCCGCACGTGCTCACCGTCGGGGCGACGGATCGCTCCGGCGGAGTCGCCGGCTTCTCCAGCACGTCGGTCTACATCGATCTCGTCGCACCCGGCGTCGAGATCCCCGTAGCCGAGGTGCAGTCGAACGGCTGGCAGACGAGTCAGGGCACGAGTTTTGCGGCACCGCTCGTGTCGGGCGCGGCCGCGTGGGTGTGGACAGTGCGGCCGGAGCTCGACGCCCTGCAGGTCGCCGAGGTGCTGCGCCGCTCGGCGCGGGATCTTGGCGCACCCGGGCGCGATCGGCTGTCCGGCTTCGGCATCCTGAACGTCGCGGGAGCACTCGCTCACCCGACACCCGTGCGCGACAAGACGGAGCCGAACGACGACATCGACACCGTCGATCCCAATCGCGAGCGCTTCTACGGTCAGCAGACCGCGATCACGACGAAGTCGAGACAGCGAACCACTTTCACCGCGACCCTCGACGCATACGAGGATCCGCGTGACGTCTACCGCGTCTGGCTCCCGGCACGAAGCACAGTGACCATGACAGTCGGCTCTTCGACCGACAACGATCTCGTCCTCTTTCGCGAGGGGATTCCCACGATCGGGGGTCGGCTGATCGCCGACTACCGGATTGCACGCGCCCAGGCACGGGGCCGAACCGAGAGACTCACCTACGCAAACCCGGGCGCAGGTCGCTTCGCCTACCTCGCCGTGACCGTCCCCCGAGGCGTCGTCGATGCGACATATCGCCTGACGGTGGGCTCACGCCCGACGCCGCGCGCTCACTGATCGTCTCGTTCGTAACGCGAGCCGGATCACGGCCGCGACGCACGGTGACGCTCGACGATCACTGCCGCGTGCCGAACCGGCAGCTCGAGCACGACATCGGGCTTGCGCACCCGAACCCGCACGGCCGTGAACGGAAACCGCTCCAGCAGCGTGTCGGCGACGGCCCCTGCGAACGCCTCGAGGAGCTGGTACGAGCGTTGCTCGGAGATGCCGCGCACCAGCGCCACGAGCTCGCGATAGTCGACTGCGTCGTCGAGCCGGTCGGTTGCGCCCGCACGCTCGTCTGCGAGCTCGACCCGCAGGTCGACGAGGAAGCGTTGGCCCTCACGCCGCTCGTGCTCGAGCACGCCGTGATACCCGTGGAGCTCGAGGCCTTCGAGCTCGATCGTCACGCCGATACCGCCCCGCGCTCGATCGCCGCGGCCGCGGTGAGGGCTTCCACGTGAGTACGCACGTCGTGGACGCGGAAGAGCGTTGCTCCACGGTGGAACGCCGCGACCGCCGCCCCGACCGATGCCGCGTCGCTCGCCATCCTCGCGTTCGAGTCGCCGAGCGTCCGCGCAACCGAGCTCTTGCGTGAGAGACCCACGAGCACGGGCCGGCCGAGAGCGACGATGCGGTGGAGCTCCCGAACGAGTGTCAGGTTCTGCTCGACCGTCTTGCCGAATCCGATTCCGGGATCGAGGCAGATTCGCTCCTCGGGTATGCCCCGCGCCACCGCGTGCGTGATCCGCTCCTCCAGGAACGCCGCCACGTCTGCGACCACGTCGGAATACGTCGGCGCAACCTGCATCGTCCGGGGCTCGCCCTGCATGTGCATCAGGCAGAGATCGAGCTCGTGCTCGGCGACCACCTCCGCGAGCTCGGGGTCGGCCCTCAGCGCGGTGACGTCGTTGACGAGCACCGCGCCGAGCGCGGCGGCCCGCCGCGCGACCTCCGCCTTCGTCGTGTCGATCGAGACAGGCAGCCCCTGCAGACCCTCGAGCACCGGCACCACACGCCGGAGCTCCTCGTCCAACGAGACCGGCTCGGCGCCGGGCCGTGTCGACTCCCCGCCGACGTCGACGACGACCGCGCCCTCGTCGAGCATGCGCCTGGCGGCGGCCTCCGCCCGCTCGGGTCGCACGTGGACACCGCCGTCGGAGAAGCTGTCGGGCGTGACGTTGACGATGCCCATCACCGAGGGACGTGGCCAACGATCCGCGAGCGACGTGCGTCTCATCTCACATGAACGGTAACGCGCCGGTGCGCTCGGGCGTCCGCGGATGGCCCGCCGCGGCGGTCGCCGTGGCGCTCGTCGCCGGTGTCGCGGTCGCATCGTCGGGCTCGATCCCATCGGGGAGCGGCGCCGCTCGACGCCCATCCGAGACGCTGCTCGACACGGTCGTCAGCCTCGCCGTCGCCGGGACGGCGCTGGGAATGGTGGTCGCGGTCGCGGTGTTCGTGCTGCTCCGTCGCGAGGTGGCTGCGACCGAGGCGCCCGCGCGTCGCAACGGGCGCGCGACCGCAATCGCGCTCCTCTGGTTCGGAGGTCTGCTGCTCGGGGTCGCCCTGCTGCTGCGCTCCGACGGGAGCGGCAGCGACAGAGGCGGGGTCTTCGGAGCCCTCGGTCGGCGCCGCACGGACACGCCGCCGGGGGGCGGCTACGAGCCGGAGTTTCAGCCGTGGCCGGTGCTCGTCGTCGGGCTCCTGGCAGCGGCCGGCGGCCTCGCGCTCTGGGCCTCCCACCGCGCGCGCAGGCGCGCCCTGGGCAGCCACAATGACCTCGGCCCGGCGCTCGTTCTCGCGGAGGTGCTGGACGAGACGGTCGATGACCTTCGCGACGAGCCCGATCCGCGCCGTGCGGTGATCCGTGCGTACGCGCGCATGGAGCGCGGGTTCGCGGGCGCAGGGGTGCCGCGGCACGACGCGGAGGCGCCGGAGGAGTACGTCGACCGGGCGCTCGCCGAAGTCGCCTCGAGCTCGCGCTCCGCCGCTCGTCTGATGGCTCTTTTCTCGTGGGCGCGGTTCTCCGGGCACGATGTCGACGCGAGCATGAAGGCCGAGGCGATCGAAACGCTCGAGCAGGTGCGCGACGAGCTTCGCGCGCTCGACGCGGCACGTCACGCCGCCGAGACCGAGCGGCTCCGCAACCTGCGCGGGGCGCACTCGTGACCGGCATCGTCGTCGCTGCCGCGCGAGCGACGCTGCTCCCGGCGATCGCGCTCGGAATCGTGGTCATAGCCGCGCCTGGCCGTCGCGAGCTCGCCGTCCATCTCTTTCTCCTCGCGGTGCTCGCGATCGCGCTCGTGGCGTCCCTCGCCGCGACCAGAGTCGCGATTCCACCGCACCGGTCGTCGTTCGAGCTGGCGTTTCAGCCGCCCGCGTCCGTGCCGTCGCATCCGGCGTCGCTGCTCAAGGTGGAACGAGAAGTGGCGATGGCGCGCGAGACGGCCTTCGATGTCCACTTCCGGTTACGACCATTGCTCCGCCCGATCGCGGGAGG
>JBPCLB010000204.1:0-6245 GCA_051003695.1 Gaiella sp.
CCCGAGCCGACGCTCGTGCTCTCGCCCCTGATCGCGTTGATGAAGGATCAGGTGGACAAGCTCCCGGCCGCGCTCGCCGCGCAGGCGACGTTCGTCAACTCCTCCCTTTCGACCGACGAGGCGGCGAGCCGCATAGCAAGTGTCGCCTCGGGGCGGACACGACTTCTGTACGCAGCACCAGAGCGCCTCCGACAAGCACGATTCGCGCGGCTCTTGGAGGAGATCGGGATCGGGCTCGTCGTGATCGACGAGGTGCACTGCGTCTCCATGTGGGGCCACGATTTCCGACCCGACTACCTCTTCATCAAGCGTGCGCTGGACGCGCTCGGCGCTCCTGCGGTGCTCGGCCTGACGGCGACGGCGACGCCGGCGACCGCGACCTCGATCGCCGAGGCTCTCGGGCGCGACCTCGAGGTCGTGCGCACGAGCGTCGTTCGACCGAATCTCCGGTACGACGTGCTGCGAGCGGAGAACGCCGAGGATCGTCTCCGAGTGCTCGTCGACCGCCTGGGCAAGCTCGACGGGGGCTCTGCGATCGTGTACGCCCGCTCGCGCCGTAGTTGCGAAGAGATCGCGCGCACGCTGCGCGGGTACGGGCTTCGGCTCGAGCACTACCATGCGGGACTGGAATCCTCCGAGCGCTCGCGCATTCAGGACGCGTTCGTCTCCGGCGCGATCCAGGGGGTCGTCGCGACCACCGCCTTCGGAATGGGCATCGACAAGCCCGACGTGCGACTCGTGTGCCTCGTCAACCATCCCGACTCGCTCGAGTCGTACGTCCAGATGGTCGGCCGCGCTGGCCGCGACGGCGCTCCGAGCGACACGCTTCTGCTCGCGGGCGATACCGACGCAACGACACTCCGGCGGTTCGCGCTGGAGGGAATCCCGACCGCCGACCAGCTCCGGCGGACGTACCGGGTCGTGCGGGACGCAGGCGGCTCGATCGATCCAGATGCGCTGGGGCGCGCGCTGGGCGATCGCCACGACCCGCGTGTCCTCGTGGGCATGCTCGAGCAGGCCGGCGTCGCGACGCGCGGTCACGATGCAGGCCGAATGATGACGGTCGAGCTGCCGACGCTCGAAGCCGGTGCGGGTGGCACAGTCGATGCTTTGCTGGAGCGTTACCGCAGCGAGGCGATCGCGCGCGCCGAGCGGATCATCGACTTCGCCGAGACAACGCGGTGCCGGCACCGGCAGGTCGCCGAGCATTTCGGCGAGCCGCATCCCGGCGACTGCGGAATGTGCGACGTCTGCGCGCCACGCGAGCGTGCGCCGACCGTGCGGCGCTCCACGAGCACGCTTCCCGGCGATGTCGCGGGCTCGATCGTCGACGCGGTCGCGCGACTTCGCTGGCCTCTCGGCCGCAGATCGCTCGTCGCGTTGCTGCGCGGCAGCGTCAAGGCGCCGCCGTCTGCGCGTCGCTCGCCCGCCTACGGCGCGCTCGACGCCGCCTCCGACGCGGAGGTGACGCGGTGGGTGCGCGCGCTCGAGCTGTCGGGGGCGCTCGTCGAGAAGACGACCGAGGACGGCTTCAAGGTTCTCGGTGCCCGCTCGGGCGTCGCACTGCCGAACCTCGGGCCGGCCCAGGCCGCCGAGGGCGCGGTCGTCTCCGACGAGGTCGTCGAGCGCCTGCGCTCGTGGCGCGCATCCAGGTCGCGCGACGACGGCGTCCCCGCCTACGTCGTGCTCCACGACGCGACGCTCGCCGAGATCGCCACGCGCGTGCCCACGAGCCACGCCGAGCTCGCGGCGATCAAGGGCGTCGGGCCTGCGAAGCTCGAGCGCTACGGCGACGATCTGCTCGCGGTCCTCGCGAGCGCCGTCTGACGCGGCCCAGGCAGACGAAATCTAGGGATCCGCGCAGCGGATTCCCGGTACGATTGCGCGGTTGCGGCCACGTCGACGCACGGGGGTAGCGCCGAGGCGCCGCCGGATTCGCAAGCTACGGCTTCTCGCGCTGATCCTCGTCCTCCTGACGCTCGCTGCGGTCGCGTTCACGTTCGGGCTGGTGACCGCTGTCGCGAGCGAGATTCCGACGCTCGACCCGACAAACCGTCGCGGGGACGTCGACACGGTTCTCTATGCCGCTCCGGCCGCGAGCGGACAGCGACGCGTCCTCGAGATCGTGCGTGGCGACGAGAGCCGTGTGCTCGTCCCGTCCGACGAGATCGCGCCGATCGCGAAGCAGGCGATCGTCGCGGTGGAGGACAGACGCTTCTACGAGCACCGCGGCGTCGACGTTCGCGGGATCGCGCGCGCGTTGTGGCAGGACGTCTCGAACCAGGGCGCGATCGAGGGCGGCTCGACGATCACCCAGCAGTACGTGAAAAACGCCTACGCGAGGAACGAGAAGACGATCGGCCGCAAGGTGCGTGAGGCTGCGCTCGCGTGGCAGCTCGAGCAGCGCTGGAAGAAAGACCGGATCCTGACGGCGTACCTGAACACGATCTACTTCGGGAACGGCGCGTATGGGATCCAGCAGGCGGCGCGGACATACTTCGAGCACGACGCCGACGAGCTGCGGCTGGCCGAGGCGGCACTCCTCGCCGGGCTGACGGCGAGCCCGGCCCGGTACGACCCGGTGCAGCGTCCGAGGGCGGCTCTCCGGCGACGCAATTACGTGCTCGAGCTGCTGCTCGCGCAGGGTCGGATCTCGGCTCGCCAGCACGAGGCGGCCCGCGCGAAACCCCTGCCGGCGCCCGAGGACGTGCGGCTGCCGGGCACACGTGGACCGGCTCCGTAATTCACGAACTACGTGAAGACGCAGCTCGTCTCACGGTTCGGCGCGGAGCGGGTGTTCGGGGGCGGCCTGGAGGTGACGACAACGATCGACCTCGAGCTGCAGGAGCGTGCACGCGAGGCGGTGGAGAAGGTGCTCGGAACGACGACGGGCGGGCCGGCAGCCGCGCTCGTCGCAATCGATCCGCGCACCGGCGCGGTGAAGGCGATGTTCGGGGGCACGAACTTCCGCCGGAGCCAGTTCAACCTGGCGACGCAAGCCGAGCGGCAGCCGGGGTCGTCCTTCAAGCCGATCGTCCTTGCAACCGCACTTCGGCGCGGGATCGCGACTTCCACGAGATTCGAGTCGAAGCCGGTCGAGATCGACGCCGGTGATCGCATCTGGAAGGTCAGCAACTACGAGGGTTCCTATCTCGGCAACGTCGATCTCGCTCGCGCGATGGTCTCGTCGGACAACGCCGTCTACGCTCAGCTGACGCAGGTCGTCGGGCCGGCTGCGATCGTCAGGACCGCGCATGCGCTCGGCGTTCGCAGCGATCTTCCCGCATATTTCTCGATCGGTCTCGGCGCGGTAGCGGTGAACCCGCTGGATATGGCCAGAGCATTCGCAACGATTGCGAACGACGGCAATCGCGTGGACGGGACCCTGACGCGCGACCGCGTACGAGTCGGGGCCGGAGTGCGTTTTCGCAAGAGCGGCAGGGAGCAGTTGAACGAGCCGGTCGAGCGCCCCGTTCTCGGTCAAGCGGAGGCGCGTGCGATCACCGGCATTCTCGAAGACGTCGTCACGAGCGGGACGGGCCGGCGCGCGCGGCTCCCCGGACGTCCGGCGGCCGGGAAGACCGGCACGACGGACGACTACGGCGACGCGTGGTTCGTCGGATACACGCCGGAGCTCGTCACGGCCGTGTGGGTCGGATATCCGAACGAGCTGCGGCCGATGCTGAGCGAGTTCGGCGGCGAGCCGGTCGCGGGCAGCACCTTGCCGGCGATCCTCTGGAAGGAATTCATGACTCTGGCGCTGGGCGCGGCATCTGCGACGCCCTTCGAGCCGGCTCTCGCGATCCCGACCTCGATCCGTCGAGTGGTCTGGCGCGACGGCGCCTGGAGGCTCGACAACGGGTATTGCCCGGGAACCCGCCTGACGGCCTACATCGCCGGCCGCGAGCCGAAGGAGACCGCGACCTGCTACCCGAACGAGGTGAGCGTGCCGCTCGTGGTCGGTCGCTCGGCGGACTCGGCGAGAACGGTGCTCGCAGACGTGCCGCTCGATGCGAGTGTGATCCTCGTGCCTGCGAAGCCGCGGACGCGGGCGGGGGTCGTCGTCAAGCAGGAGCCGCGGACTGGTTTTCTCCCCGCGGACGACCCCGTGCGGCTCTACGTGACGAAAGCGGAGGCGGGGCTCGTGCCGAACCTCGTCGGCTCGAGCATCGACACCGCGCGGGAACGAGGTCGAGCACTCGGGCTGCGGCTCGTCGTCTCGTACGAGCTCGGGCCGAGCGGCACGGTGCTCGAGCAGGACGTCACGCCCGGTGTCGCGGTCGAATCGGGGCTCGAGGTGCGGCTCGTCGTCGGCCGCGACTCGACCAGCTAGTCCCCCGCTCGACGTAGCGCCACTCCCGGTCGGCCGCCTTCGTGATTCCGATCCGCGGGGTCACCTCGTACAGGCTCTCGCTTTCGGGGCCTGTGAGCACGACCTGCGGCGAGGCGAGGTCGAGGCCGTCGTGACGACCGTCGATCCCGAGCGCCTGCGTGAGACGTCCCGGCCCCGAGCACAGCAGGCGAGCCGCCTCGAGACCACGGCGTTCGCGCATCCGGTCGAGCCCGTCGGTCGGCTCGAGCGCCCGCAGCAGGATTGCCTCCGCACGATCGGGTGGACCGCAGGTGATGTTCGCGCACCAGTGGATCCCGTACGAGCGGTAGACGTAGAGATGCCCGGACGGCCCGAACATCGTTCGCGTCCGCTCCGTCTTCCCGCGGAACGAATGGCTGGCCGGATCCTCGGGCGCATAGGCCTCGACCTCGACGATGCGGCCGCCGACGCCGTCGAGCAGTAACGTCCAGCCGAGCAGCGCCGGCGCAACCTCGTGGACGCTTCGCGCGACGAGCTCGGCGAACGTCACGCGCCTGGGTCGAAGAGCTGCGGATGCCGGACGAGCTCGGAGCGCCCTCGTCGACCGCGCCGAGGGGTGGGGTCTGCCCGGTCGAGCTCCTCGAGGATCGTCTCCTGCGTCCTCGAGGCGACGATCGGCTCCGGGATCCCGTCGACCCAGACGAGCGTCCGCGAGCCGCTGCCCCGTTCCTCGCCGACGATCGGCTCGAGCGCATAGATCCGGTCGGCGCGAACGTACTTCCCGAACCCGAGAAACACCATCTGCGTGCCTGGCATGCGCTTATCGTAGGGGCCGAACCTGTCCGGCCCGCGTTCCCCGTGTCGTAGGGGCCGGACCTGTCCGGGCCCGCGTTCCCTGTCGTAGCGAACCAGCCGCCCCGGTGGGAGGGGCCGCGAGCTTGCGATCGGTGGGTAAGCACGCCGACGTGACGGGCGACTGAGACACGACACAGCCCCTCTACCGACCGTCTCGGGCCGTCGAGGCCGGTAGGTTCGCGCTCGATGCCGCGCATCTACCTCTCCCCTCCCCATCTCACCGGCCGCGAACTGGAGCTCGTGGCAGACGCGATCGGGTCGAATTGGATCGCGCCGCTCGGGCCGCACGTCGACGCGTTCGAGCGGGAGCTCTGCGACGTCGTCGAGGTCGAGCACGCGGTCGCGCTCTCGAGCGGGACGGCTGCGCTCCATCTCGCGCTCGTCGTGCTCGGGATCGGCGCCGGGGATGAGGTCGCGTGCTCGTCGTTCACGTTTGCCGCCAGTGCGAACGCGATCGTCTACACGGGGGCGACGCCGTTCTTCGTCGACGCCGACCCCGTCACGTGGACGCTCGACCCGGAGCTGCTGGATCGTGCGCTCGCCGACCGGATCGCTGCCGGAGCTCGGGTGAAGGCCGTCCTTGCGGTCGATCTCTACGGCCAGTGCTGCGACTACGAGAGGCTCGGTGACGTGTGCGCGCGACACGGCGTCGTGCTTCTCCAGGACGCGGCCGAGTCGCTCGGCGCGACCTACCGAGGGGACCCGGCGGGCGGGCAGGGCGCGCTCGCCGCCTTCTCGTTCAACGGCAACAAGATCATCACGACGAGCGGCGGCGGGATGCTCGTCTCGGAGAACCGCGAGTTGGTCGAGCACGCACGCAAGCTCTCGACCCAGGCGCGCGAGCCCGCCGCCCACTACGAGCATCATGAGACGGGCTTCAACTACCGGCTGAGCAACCTGCTGGCGGCGCTCGGCCGGGCACAATTGGAGCTGCTGTCGGAGCGGGTCGCGGCGCGGCACAAGGTCAACGCTCGCTATCGCGAGCTGCTTGGCCAGACGCCCGGGATCGCGTTCATGCCGGAGGCGCCGTACGGCGTGGGCAATTGCTGGCTGACCTGCATCGTCGTCGACCCGCACC
>JBPCLB010000205.1:0-4457 GCA_051003695.1 Gaiella sp.
GGCAGGCGCTCCTCGTGGCGAGCGAGCTCGCTCCGGAAGAGAAGCGCCAGGTCCTCGACGCCCATCCGGCGATCGGTCAGCGCAGCGGCCTCTCCGCGCGGTCGGCGTCCGAGCAGGGGGCCGATGCCGACCCCACCGTGCTCGCCGAGCTCGCGACGCTCAACGCCGCATACGAGGCCCGGCATGGGTTCCGCTTCGTCGTCTTCGTGAACGGGCGGCCCAAGGCCGAGATCCTCGAGGTGCTGAAGCAGCGGCTCGACAACCCGACGGGCGAGGAGCTCGAGACCGCGCTCGGTGAGCTCGTCGCGATCGCGACCGACCGGTGGGCGCGTCGATGAGCACCGCCGTCCCGCTCGCGCTCTCCGACGCGCTCTCGGACTGGCTCGACCTCGGGCTGCGGTGGCTCCACGTGATCGCGGCGATGGCGTGGATCGGCACGTCGTTCTACTTCGTCCTGCTCGACCAATCGCTGCGGCCGCCGAAGAAGCCCGAGGACACGGAAGCCGGGGTCGCGGGGGAGCTCTGGGAGGTGCACGGCGGTGGCTTCTACCAGGTGCAGAAATACGTCGTCGCTCCGCGGGTGCTGCCCGAGCACATCGCGTGGTTCAAGTGGGAGGCCTACACGACGTGGCTCTCCGGGTTCGCCCTGCTGCTCGTCCTCTACTACCTCGAGGCCGGGAGCGCGCTCGTCGACCCGACCGTCGCCGACCTGGAGCCGTGGCTCGGAGTGCTGATCTCGGTGGCTCTGATCGTCGTCGCCTGGCTCGCGTACGACCTGCTCAACCGGCTCGTCTCGGACCCACGCGTCCTCTGGCCGATCCTGATCGTCCTCGTGGCGCTCGCCGCATGGGGGTCGAGCGAGCTCTTCAGCCCACGGGCCGCGTGGCTCCAGGTCGGCGCGATGCTGGGGACGGTGATGGCGGCGAACGTGCTCTTCGACATCATCCCCGCACACCGTGAGCTGATCCGGGCGAAGGAGACGGGCCGGGAGCCGGATCCGCGACCCGCGCTCCAGGCGAAGCAGCGCTCCGTCCAGAACAACTACCTCACGCTGCCCGTGCTCCTGACGATGCTGGCCGCGCATTTCCCGTTCGCCTACGGGGCCGAACGATCATGGCTCGTGCTCGTCGGTCTGATGCTGTTGGGCGCCTGGGCGCGACTGTTCTTCAACCTGCGCCACTCGGGCCGGACGCACTGGTGGATGCCGGTCGCTGGTGCGGTCGCATTGGTGGCGCTCGCCGTCGCCGTGGAGCGGAGCGGCGAGGGGCCCGCGACGGCCGCCTCGTGGCCGACGCCCTCCGGTCAGGGCGAGTCCGTGTTCGCGAGCGCGGGTTGCGGCAATTGCCACATCCTTGCCGCAGCCGGCGCCGCCGGGAACGTCGGGCCGAGCCTCGACGCGCTCTCCCCCTCGGCGGAGCTCGTCGCGCGCACGGTCGCGGACGGTCGAGGCGCGATGCCCGCTTTCCGCGGAACACTCACGCAGGAGCAGATCGACGCCGTCGCGGCCTACGTCTCCTCGGTCGCCCGTTAGGATCGCTCGATGCTCACGATCAGCGTCGGCGGGTTCGAGTTCGCGGCCCGCCTCGAGGACGCCGACGCGCCGGCGACGATCACCGCGTTCCGTGGGCTGCTGCCGCTCGAGTCGAAGCTCATCCATGTCCGCTGGAGCGGCGAGGCCGGCTGGATTCCCTTCGGCGACCTCGAGCTCGGGCTCGGCCCGGAGAACGCGACCTGTTACCCGCATCCCGGGGAGATCGTGCTCTACCCGGGCGGTGTCTCCGAGACCGAGATCCTGCTCGCCTACGGTTACGTCAACTTCGCCTCGAAGGCCGGACAGCTCGCGGGCAACCACTTCGCCACGATCGTCGAGGGCAACGAGCACCTCCCCGCGCTGGGTAAGACGATTCTCTGGGAAGGCGCGCAGAAGATCCGCTTCGGCGAGGCGTAGCTCGCCGTGCCAGGGGCGGGACGGGCCTCCCCTGGTAGTCGCTACAGCACGCGTTCGACCTCCTCGAGCCACACCCGGTCACGTTCCTACGAAGTCGACCACGACCCGCGCGGGGAAGGCGCCGATCGCCTCACCACGACGGAGCAGCTCCTCCACCGCAGCCCTCCCCTCGTCGCCGTAGTCACTCGTCAGCTCGTTCACGTACATCGCCACGAACCGGTCGGCGACTGCCGCGTCGATCCCGCGACCGAACTGCAGCGCGTACTCGAGCGCCTCGGCTCGGTTGTCGAGCCCCGCCTGGATCGCGGCGCGGAGGACGGCGGAGAGCTCACCCACACGGTCGACGTCGCGACGGGCGACGTTGACACCGAGCGGCAGTGGCAGCCCCGTCTCGAGCAACCACCACTCACCGAGATCGAGCACCTTGTGGAGACCGTGCTCGGCGAACGTGAGCTGGCCCTCGTGGATCAGGAGCCCCGCACGGGCGCGACCGCTCGAGACCTCGGCGGGGATCTGCTCGAAGGCCAGCTCACGATAGGGAAAGTCCCCGAGCACGAGGCGGAGCGTGAGGAACGCCGTGGTCAGCTCGCCGGGCACGACGAGCTCGAGGCCGTTCAGGTCATCGATCGACAGTGGCTCGCGTGCGACGACGATAGGCCCGTACCCAGAGCCGATGCTCGCCCCGTGCGGCAGGATCGCGTAGTCCTCCTGTACGAACGGGTATGCCGCGAGTGAGAGCGCCGTGACCTCGAGCCGACATGCCCGTGCCCACCGGTTCAGCGTCTGGATGTCCGCGAGCACCTGCTCGAACTCGAATCCCCGCTTGTCGACGAGGTCTGTCGTCAGAGCCCAGTACATGAAGGCGTCGTCGGGATCGGGGCTGTGACCGACGTGGATCTTCACGGCGCGCGGACGCTAGCGCGAATGCCCCGACTTCGCGCTCGGAAGTGCTCGCGTGGCGTAGACTCCAGCGATGGCGCTCAAGGATGTCTTCTCGTTTCTCTTCCAGCGATCGGCAGGTGACGAACGGGTCGCGCAGTACGTGATCCGGGAGCACGAGCGCGGTCGCCCGTTGTCCGCGATCCTCGAGGACAAGTACGTCGTCAACCGGTTGCAGTCACCACAGCAGCGTGCGCGGCTGCTGGATCGCCCGGAAGTCGTCCAGGCGATCGGTCGAGACGCCGCCGAGACGGCGAAGACGACGATCACCTGAGGCACGGGCCCGCAGTCCGGGCTCAAGCCCTCCCGAAGCTGATCCTGCCGCTCGTCTCGAGCACCGCCCATTGCACGTCGTCCAGGTTCGCGATGCCCTGCAGCCTCGCCTCCTCGGCCACGTCTTCCACCGTCAACCGCTCCCGGCGCAGGTTCGGCTCCACGACTGCACCTGGTGCATGACGAGGATCGGCTCACCTTCGAGCACAGGGCGCAACCGGCGAAAGCGATACGAGAGGTAGGAGACGAGCACCGTCATCACGCCGAACGTTCCCGCGGCGAGCATCGACCCGGTGACGGACATGTCCGACTGGAGCACGCCCTGGGTGATGAGGTCGCCGAGCACGACGAGCAGGATCACGTCGAACGGCTGGAGCTCCGACAACTCGCGTCTGCCCATCGCGCGCACGAGCACGAACACGAACACGAAGATGACGAGCGAGCGGAGGACGATGTCCATCAGGGGAACACGGTCACGGTGCGCTCGACCCGCTCCAGCTGGCGCTCGCCGTCGGCGAGGGTCACGCCCTGGGGTCGACGGCCGACATTCGTCGGGTTGACCTGGAACTGGAGGTAGGCGGTGAGGGTTGCGCCCGGCTGATTGCACCGAAGTCGAGCGTGAGCAGGCCGTCGCGGCTCGCCTCGCCGATCGGCGCGGGCTCGACCGTATTGATGCTCATCCCCTCCGTCCAGCCGCGATCGAGGACGAGCGTCGCGTGGCGGACGAGGCGCTGCGCGTCGATCCGAAACCGACCCGGATAGAAGAGGCCGCCTCGGAGCCGCGTCGGCGCGTCGACGGCGAGCGTCGCGTCCGCCCCGGTCGCCTCGGTGTGCCTGGGTCGCTGCCCGAACACGTTGACGAGTCCGAGCACGAGGAGCACCAGGATCGCCGCCAGCGTCACACCGCGGAACACGTTCGCTTTGAGACGACCCCGCGGGCCGTGTCGCTCGAGGTCGATGAATTCCGGGAGTCCGTCCGACCGCTCGCTCATTCCTCCCGGTTCGCGAGTGCGCTGAGCGCTCCTGCACTCTGTACGACGGAACACGCCACGGCCCGGACCCCCGACCGGGCCGGGGCCGAACATCCGTCACCGACTCCGCGCGGTGAACCGTTGGAGACGACCAGCGAGTGCGCCCGGCACGATTCGAACGTGCGACCTCTGCCTCCGCAGGGCATTCAGCCGGTGGCGACACGCGACGACGAACCTCTACTATCGCTAGCAGTCATGCGGGTTTCCGGCCTCTCGCCAGGCTGGAGCCCGCATGGCTACGTGAGGTCGTTTGCGATCGTTTGGCC
>JBPCLB010000206.1:0-2811 GCA_051003695.1 Gaiella sp.
ACCCTCAACGAGTCGGGTGACTACCTGCTTGCCGTGCGGGAGCTCGGGCTCGGCCCGGATCACATCCGTGCCGAGCTCGGCGAGGTGCTCGTCGGCACGGCCCGCGGTCGCACGTCGAGCGAGGAGCTGACGCTCTTCAAGTCGCTTGGTCTCGCCGTCGAGGATCTCGCCGCCGCCGAGCTGTGCGTGGCACGCGCCCGCGACGCCGGGATCGGCGTCGAGGTTCCGTTTTGATCACTCTCGCCGAGATCGAGCGGGCGCGGGCGGTGACCGAGGACGTCGTCCTCCGCACCCCGCTCGTCCGGCTCGACCAGGACGGGCCTGCGGAGATCTGGCTCAAGCTCGAGTGCCTGCAGCCGATCGGCTCGTACAAGCTGCGCGGCGCGACCGGCGCGATCCGGCAGGCACCCGCGAGCGCACTGCGCGACGGCGTCTGGACGACGAGTGCGGGCAACATGGCGCAGGGCGTAGCCTGGATCGCGCGGGAGCTGGGCGTGCCGTGCACGGTGATCGCGCCCGACACCGCGCCTCCGGTCAAGCTCGAGGCGGTCGCACGGCTCGGCGCGACGACGATCTCCGTTCCCTTCGAGCGTTGGTGGGAGACGATGGAGCGCGGCTCGTTCCCCGGCGTCGAGGGCTTCTTCGTCCACCCGGTGCTCGACGAGCGCGTGATGGCCGGCAACGGGGTGATCGGGCTGGAGCTCGTCGAGCAGCTCGCTCAGATCGACGTCGTCGTCACTCCCTGGGGTGGCGGCGGGCTCACGTGCGGGATCGCGAGCGCTCTCGCAGCCCTCTCACCGACCACCCGCATCGTGGCAAGCGAGCCGGTCACCGGGGCTCCGCTACATGCGTCGCTCGCGGCCGGAAGATCCGTCGCGGTCGATTACGTCCCATCCTTCGTCGACGGCGCGGGGAGCAAGGCGCTGCTGCCGGCGATGTGGGAACGCGCCCGTGCGCTCGTCGCGGAGGCCGTCACGATGACCCTCGACGAGACCGCCGAAGCCATCCGCACGCTCGCGACCCGGGCGCGCGTGGTTGCGGAGGGAGCCGGGGCCCTTTCGGTCGCCGCCGCGCTCTCCGGCCGGGTCTCGGGGAAACGGATCGTCTGCGTCGTCTCCGGAGGCAACATCGACCCGGCGCGACTGACCGAGATCCTCGCCGGCCGTACTCCGGCGTAGGCGCCAGATTCGACTAGTCGGCGACCGCGTGGGGAAGCGCGGGGTCGTCCTCGTCGAGCTCGTCGGTGTGCTCGTCCCAGCGGTCGTACGGGGTGGACAGCGGCAGCGCGAACCAGGTGAGCGAGAAGATCGCCGCGCACACTGCCGTAAGGGCGATCGTCAGGTTGGTGTTCGTGAGCACCGACACGACGAGATACACCGACGCCGTCATCGCGAGCGCGACGCAGACGATCCCGGCGATCGAGAGGGCGTTGGAGATCGAGAGCATCCGCTCCTTGTTCCACTCGCGCCAGCGCAGCCGATGGTAGGCCATCGGCGCGATCAGGAACGCGATCGCGAGCATCGCCGTGAGCAGCGCGACCAGGTAGGCACCCTTCTCTCCACGCGTCACCTCCCATTTCGAGCTGAACGGTGCGACGAGCAGGAACGCGAACAGCACCTGCGCGCCGTTCAGCCCGATGCGAAGCTCGTTCAGCAGCTCGATCAGCTCCTGGTCGTGCTTCTCACGCAGCCGCTGCTCCATCGGCTCCTTTTACACGTTCGCGACCAGTCGGTGACAATTCAGGGTCTCCGATGAGGACGATAGAACCTCGTCGTGCGGACGATCACGCTCACTGCTCTCCGTCGACTCGTCGTGCGGGCGCAAGGGTACGCGTCGCGTTCACGGCGGGGGATCACACCCGAGGTCGAAGCGACGATCCGCGCGCTGTCGTGCGTCCAGCTCGACTCGATCTCGACCGTCGAGCGCAGCCACCGGATCGCACTCGGCTCGCGTATCGGCGGTCATCCACCCGAGGCCGTCACGCAGCTGCTCGCCGGCGGCCGGGTCTTCGAGTACTGGGCACACGAGGCGTGTCTGCTGCCGGCCGGGGACTGGCCGCTCTTCGTCGATCCGATGCGTGTCGGCGGCCGGCGCTGGTACGGGCAGATCGACCGAACCCATGCGCACCTGCGGGACCACGTGCTCGGCGAGATCCGCGAGCGCGGTGCCCTCGGCTCCCGCCATTTCGAAGGTGCGGCGACGCTAGGCGAGATGTGGGGCTGGAAGCCCGCGAAGCAGATGCTCGAGCTGCTCTGGAATCACGGCGAGCTCGTCGTCGCAGGGCGGCAGGGATTTCAGCGCCTCTACGACCTGCCCGAGCGCGTGCTGCCGCGCGCGGTGTTGGAGGCTCCGATTCCCGACGAGCGAGAGCGGCTGCGAACACTCGTCCTGCGGGCCGTCACGGCTCGTGGCGCCCTCACCGAAGCAGGTGTTGTCGAGCACTGGCGGCTGAAGGGTGGGACGGCACGGATCCGACCCTTGGTCGACGATCTGGTCGCCGACGGCCTCGTTGAACGGGTCGCCGTGGCGGACGGCGGACCGGCCGTGCTCCTGCCCGCAAGGACGGATCTCGAGCCTACGCCGCCGACCGCCGCCGTTCTGCTCTCCCCGTTCGACAATCTGCTCTGGGACAGGCCGTTCGCCCGCCGGGTGCTCGCGTTCGACCACCTGATCGAGGTCTACAAACCTCAGCCGGAGAGACGCTTCGGCTACTACGTGCTCCCGTTCCTGCGCGGTGAGCGAATCGTCGCGCGACTCGATCTCAAATCCGAGCGGGCTGCCGGGGAGCTCGTCGTGAGGGCCATCCATCTG
>JBPCLB010000207.1:0-4265 GCA_051003695.1 Gaiella sp.
GACCTGCGTTCTTCCGCCGTGGTGGCACGGTCGAGCTCGAGCGCCGCATGGTCGCGGGGGAGGTGACGCCGGCGTACGGGCCGCCGCGCCTCCACCCGACGGCCGGAGCCGTTCTCGTCGGTGCCCGCGCCCCGCTCGTCGCGTTCAACCTCGTCCTCGAGCGAGCCTCTGTCGAGGCTGCACGCGAGATCGCCGCCGAGATCCGCGGGTCGACGGGCGGAATGCCGGGAGTGCAGGCACTCGGGCTGCAGTTGCGCGACGGACGGTCACAGGTCTCGCTGAACCTCGTCGATCTGGAGGTCGCCGCGCTCGACCACGTCGTCGAGCAGGTCCGGCAGGAGGCGGAGCGTCATGGGGCGGCGGTGGCGTGCGGGGAGCTCGTGGGTCTCCTGCCGGCGCGCGTGGTCGTCGAGGCGGCGAATCGAGCGGGTGTCGACGCCGCGGCCGGCGACGACGGGCTTCCCACGCCGGTCGCGCTCGCCGTAGCAGCCGCTGCCTTCGCGCTCCCCGAATTGCGGCCCGACCGGCTGATCGAGTCACATCTGCTTTCGATGGTTCCCGGCCGGCGTTCGCGCGAGTGAGGCGCTCCGTCGCGCTTCCCAGCCTGCGTGCGAGATCGGCGCGGTTTCGGCACGAAGCCGGCGCGAAGTCGTGACAGGTCGCACGCGAGTGTGACTTCAGGGAGCCTCGTACCCCCGTACCGGGGGGCTGCGCGCGGGGAGGGCCATCGCTGCGCTCGATCTCTACGGGCGGCGCACCCTCCCGGGCCTTTCAGCTCTCGCGCGACCGCTGCTCCCGGTCACCGCGCGACGGCGTTGCCGTGATGGCGGGCGGGCGTACGAGTGCGGCGCGAACCACCGTCTAGACTCGCGCGGTGCCGAATGCAGTCGAGCTCACGGGTGACGACCTGACGCTCGAGGACGTCTGGGACGTCGCCGTTCACCGTCGCCCCGCCAGATTGAGTGACCGCGGTCGTGACCGTACCGCCGCCGCCCGCGCCTTTCTCGACGCGAACACCGGTGAGCACACCTACGGCGTGAACACGGGCTTCGGCCGCTTCGTCTCGGAGTCGATCCCCGCCGATCGGGCCGAGGAGCTTCAGCTGCGGTTGCTGCGCAGCCACGCGTGCGGAGTGGGGGAGCCGTATCCGGACGAGGTGATCCGGGCGGCGATGCTGCTTCGGGCCAATGCGCTGGCGAAGGGCTACTCCGGCGCCCGGGTGGAGACGGTCGAGCTTCTCGTCGACGTCCTCAACGCAGGGCTCGTTCCGTATGTCCCGGCGCGAGGCTCGGTCGGCGCGAGCGGAGACCTCGCGCCGCTCGCACACCTCGCGCTGCCGCTCGTCGGTGAAGGCGAGGCGACACTGGACGGGCTCCGGCTCGCCGGGGCCGACGCGCTCGCCGCCGCGGGTCTCTCGCCGGTCCGCCTGGCAGCGAAGGAAGGACTCTCGCTGATCAACGGCACGCAGTTCATGACGGCGATGGCCGCGCTCGGTCTCACGAGGGCGATGCGGCTGGCACGTGTCGCCGACGTGGCCTGCGCGATGTCGCTCGAGGCGCTGAAGGGAACCGCGACGAGCTTCCATCCCGCAATCCACGACGCCCGGCCGCTGCCGGGTCAGAGCTCGAGCGCAGCGAACCTTCGGCTACTGCTCGCAGACTCCGAGATCGCCGAGTCGCATCGTTGGTGCGACAAGGTGCAGGACGCCTATTCGCTGCGCTGCGCACCGCAGGTGCACGGTGCGAGTCGTGACCTGCTCGACTACGTGACCCGCACCTTGGTCGTCGAGGTGAATGCCGCTACGGACAATCCGCTCGTCCTCCTCGCCGAGGAGCAGATCGTGTCGAACGGCAACTTTCACGGGCAACCGGTGGCACTTGGACTGGACTGTCTCGCGATCGCGTGCGCCGAGCTCGCGAATATCTCGGAACGCCGCACCGAGCGGATGGTCAACCCATCGCTCTCCGGCGGTCTGCCACCGTTCCTCGTCACTCGGGAGGAAGGGCTCAACAGCGGGTTCATGATCCCTCAGTACGTCGCTGCGGCGCTCGTCTCGGAGAGCAAGTCCCTCTGCCATCCTGCGTCGGTGGACTCGATTCCGACGAGCGCCGGCCAGGAAGATCACGTCTCGATGGGAAATGCCGCCGGCCTGAAGGCTCTGCAGGTCCTTGCCAACACCGAGCACGTGCTCGCGATCGAGTTGCTCGCCGGAGCGCAGGGCGTCGAGTTCCATGCTCCGCTTGCCGCGGGACGCGGCGTGATCGCGGCTCATGCCTTCGTTCGCGCGAGCTCGGCGAAGGTCGTGGAGGACAGATCGCTGGGGACCGACATCGAGAGGCTCGCGACGACGATCCGAGATGGAAGCCTGCTGGAGGCCGTCGAGTCGGCGATCGGCGTGCTCGCCTGATGTCGTTGTCGCCAAAGCACGAGCGCGAGAGCGCGCCGCTCCCCGACCGGCCGTACCGCGACTCCGCCCTACTCTACGGCGGGCTGGCGGTCCTCGTGCTGATCTTCGCTGCGCTCACAGGCACCGCTGTCGGCAAGGCGGCGCTCGTCGCCGTCGGGTTCTTCGTGCTTGCGACCGGCTGGGCCTGGTGGCGCTTCCGGCAGCGCCTCAAGGACCGGGCCGCTCGGTCGCCTGGAGGCGGTGACGTCGGCTGAGCGCGGAGGTGGTCGAGCGACTCGTCGGCGATCTGTCGGCGATCCGTGCTCCGCGAGGCGCGACGCTGAACGCACTCTCGTGGCAGACCGAGGCACCGCTGCGGATGCTCCTCAACAACCTCGATCCCGAGGTGGCCGAGCACCCGGAGTCGCTGGTCGTCTACGGGGGTTCGGGTCGGGCAGCTCGATCGCATTCGGCGTTGCGCGAGATCGTGCGCGTGCTCTTGCGGTTGCGCGACGACGAGACGCTCCTCATTCAGTCCGGAAAGGCGGTCGGTGTGTTCAGGACGCACGCCCACGCTCCGCGCGTGCTGCTCGCGAACTCGCTCCTCGTGCCGGCGTGGGCGACGTGGGACGAGTTTCGCCGGCTCGAGGCTGCCGGGCTGACGATGTTCGGCCAGATGACAGCAGGCAGCTGGATCTACATCGGCACGCAGGGCATTCTGCAAGGCACCTACCAGACGTTCTGTGCGGCGGGCGAGAAGCACTTCGGCTCGGCCGACCTCGCCGGGCGGACGGTGCTGACGGCCGGGCTCGGGGGAATGGGCGGAGCGCAACCTCTCGCAGCCACAATGGCCGGAGCCGCATGCCTCTGCGTCGAGGTCGACCAACGCTCGATCGATCGGCGGCTCGAGACCGGGTACGTCGACGAGCAGGCTGCGTCGCTCGACGAGGCGCTCACGCGCGTCCGGCGCGCGGCAGCCGACGGGCAGGCACTGTCCGTGGCCCTGCTCGCCAACGCGGCGGTGGCCTTCCCCGAGCTCGTTGCCCGAGGTGAGGCGTTCGACCTCGTCACCGACCAGACCGCAGCGCACGATCCGCTGACCGGCTACATACCCGCCGAGGTTCCGTTCGAGGAGGCAGCCGGATTTCGTGAACGGGATCCCAAGCGCTATGTGGCGCTCGCACGTGCGTCGATCGTCGAGCACGTCCGGGCAATGACGGAGTTCGTCCGGATGGGCTGTTACGTTTTCGATTATGGAAACAACCTGCGAGGTGAGGCCCGTGTAGGAGGCCTCGAGAACGCTTTCTCATACCCGGGCTTCGTCCCGGCCTATATCCGGCCCTTGTTCTGTCGTGGCATCGGACCGTTCCGCTGGGTCGCGCTCTCCGGTGATCCGGACGATATCGCGGCGATCGACGACGAGCTGAAGGCGTTGTTCCCCGACGACGTGCTTCTGCAGCGCTGGCTCGCGCTTGCACCGGACAAAGTGGCGTTCCAGGGCCTACCCGCCCGGATCTGCTGGCTCGGCTACGGTGATCGCGCGCGTGCGGGTCGCGCGATCAACTGTCTCGTTCGCTCCGGCGCGGTTTCCGCCCCCGTCGTGATCGGACGGGACCACCTCGACTCGGGCTCCGTTGCGTCTCCCTACCGCGAGACGGAGGCGATGCGAGACGGCTCCGACGCGATCGCGGACTGGCCGATCCTGAACGCGCTGCTCAATACCGCCTGCGGTGCCACGTGGGTGTCGGTGCACCACGGCGGTGGTGTCGGGATCGGCAACTCGATCCACGCCGGGATGGTCGTCGTCGCCGATGGCAGCGCAGAGGCTGACGAGCGGCTCGAGCGCGTGCTCACCGCTGACCCCGGCACGGGTGTGATG
>JBPCLB010000208.1:0-4737 GCA_051003695.1 Gaiella sp.
ATTCGTCTGCCGGAAGCGGTCACGACGAATCCTCCGCCGGCGCCGCGGAGCCCCGCTCTGGTGCCGGGCGGTGAACGCTCCGGCGCGCAGCTCGCGCGGACCTGGCTCCGCAATGGCCTTTCCGGCTACGGCAAGGGCCACGACGAGCTCGGCGCCGATGCAACCTCACGGCTCTCGCCCTACATCCATTTCGGCTGTGTCTCCCCGCGTGCGCTCGCAGTCCGGGCGCGGAAGGAACGCGGCATCGCCTTCGTTCGGCAGCTCTGCTGGCGGGATTTCTACGCCCAGGTGCTCTGGGGGCAACCGCAGACCACCACCGACGATCTGCGTCCTCGCGGCGACCGTTGGGTCGACGACGACCTGCTACTCACAGCCTGGCAGGACGGGCGCACCGGCTACCCGCTCGTCGACGCGGGGATGCGGCAGCTCCGGGAGGAGGGGTGGATGCACAACCGCGCGCGACTCGTCGTCGCGTCGTTTCTCGTCAAGGATCTCGGCATCGACTGGCGCGAGGGTGCGGGTCACTTCTTCGATCTGCTCCTCGACGGAGACGTCGCGCAGAACATCGGCAACTGGCAGTGGGTGGCGGGCACAGGCGTGGACACACGCCCGAACCGCATCTTCAACCCGACGCTGCAGCTGAAGCGGCTCGATCCCCAGGGCACCTACGTGAAGCGCTACGTCCCGGAGCTCGCCGACGTTCCCGTGAAAGACGTCGTAGAGCCGGGTCTGCTCGCACCGGACTACCCGACGCCGATCGTCGATCATGCGGAAGCCGTCAGAGCGTTTCGCGCGCGACGAGGATCCGGCTCGTAGGACCGGCGGTCTGGCTCCGCGTACCCGGAGACAGGAGCGGCGCGGGCCGACATGAGCACCGTCGCTCCCGCGCTATTGACATACGAACAGATGTTCGCTAGAACATCTGTTCGTATGATCGCCTGCCTCCTCATTCCGGGATTCGAGCTCCGAGCGGCGCTTCGCTCCCGACCGAGGCTGGCGCTCGTCCCCGCTGCGCTCGCGCCCGAGCCGGGCCGCGAGCCGCTGGGGGGCTCGGTAACCGCTGCGGCCGAGGCGGCCGGGGTGAAACCGGGCATGCGGCTGGGAGAAGCGCTCGCGACCTGCCCCGAGCTCGTGCTGATCGAAAGCGATCCGGCCGCGGTCGAGCGTGAGTGGGAGGAAGTGCTCAGGCGCCTGGAGGACGCGGGGATCGCGGTCGAGCCGGTCGAGCCGGGGGTCATCCACTTCGAGACAACGGGTGTCGAGCGGCTCTACGGAGGTGTGGAGGCGGCGTTGCGCAAGGCGCTCGCCTCCGTCGGCTCTGCCTGGGACCCGCGTATCGGCGCGGGGCAGCGGCGCTTCGTTGCCCTCGCGGCGGCGAGCATTGCCCAGGCGGGGCAGGCAATGATCGTCGAGGGGAAGGACGAGCGGTCGTTTCTCGAGCCGCTCCCGCTCTCGCTTCTGCCGCTCGAGGCGGATCGCTACGCCGAGCTCGAAGGGCTCGGGGTGCGGACGCTTGGCTCGCTCGCCGCCCTGCCGGGTGGCAGCGTCGCGGAACGGCTGGGGCAGGAGGGGAAGCAGGCGTGGAGCCTCGCGCGCGGCGGAGAACGCCGCCGTGTGCGCGGGCGATCGCCCGCGGCAGAGCTGGCCGAGGCGCTCTCCTTCCCCGAGGCGGTCGGGAACGAGCTCACGTTGCGTCGTGCCTTCGCGGCGCTGCTCGACCGGCTGTGCTCGCGACCGGAGCGAGCCGGGAGGCCGTTTCGCAAGCTCGCGCTGTCAGCGAGGCTCGTGGGGGGCGGCTCATGGCGACGGAGCGTGACGTTGCGCGAGGCCACGTCCGAGAAGGATCGGCTTCGTGTGGCGCTCGGTCCGAAGCTCGTCGAGATCCCGTCGCCTGTACTGGAGTTGCGGCTCGAGGCGGTCGAGCTCGCCGAGCACACGGGTCAGCAGCTTGCACTCGTCGCGGTGGAGGGAGCCGAGGTGGACACGCTGCTGCGGGAGGGTCTGCGTCAGGTTCGGGCGAGCACCGGAGCGGGCTCTGTCGGCTCGGTCGTCGAAGTCGCGCCATGGTCGCGGATCCCGGAAACGCGCGCGCTCGTCGTACCGAGGGACATGTAAGGGCGAGCCATGCCTCGCCCTTCGATGGTGTCGTACGACGGGAAGCGATCCGAGACCGGAGGGCGATTCACTCGACCGGGAGGTCAGGCTTCGTGGATCGCATGAACTATCGAGGAGGGGGCTCGGCGGGGAACCGTGGGTTTTCCCCCGTCGGGCCGCATACGCCAACAAGCGCTCCGGTCGGTCGACTCAATGCTCCGAGAGTTGCCCTCGTGGAGGCGCGGCTCGACGGCTCACCATTGATCGTGAACCGCGAAGCCGTGTCGGTTGTCCGGGAGGAATGGCGGGTCGTCGACCGCTGGTGGACGGACGAGCCGGTCGACCGCCGCTACTTCGAGGTCGTGCTCGAAAGCGGGCGGAACGTGTGCGTGTACCGCGATCGTGAGCGGGCGTGCTGGTTCACGCAACGGGCATGACGCTTGCGTCATGGTGGAGGAGCACGTCAACGCGGCGGCGGCGCGATCGCGTGATCCTGGACGACAGCCTCGGCGGCGAGCGGCTCCCACTCGTCCGTCCGCTCGGGCGGTACGACGATCCACTGTCGGAACGTCTCGCCGCGACCGGATGGGTCGAACAGGTGCGCCCCCGGGATTGCGAGTGCGCGCGCGTGCACGGCCGGATCGGTGAGCTTGAAGACCATTCCGGTGCGGGAGAACCCGAACACGACTCGGCCGGATCGCTTCACGCACGGCATTCCGAACACCTTGGAGGCGCGACAGTCGGAGTGCCAGGCGGTGATCGCGTCGACGATGTCGTCGTAGCGGTCGCGGTGCTTCACAACAGCCAGTCCGCAGTGGCATGAGCATGCGCCGTTTGCGGGCCGGACACGTTCGAGCCCTACGAGAGCCGTCGCAACAGCACCGACGACGGCTCGGCGCCGCCGTCGGCCTGCGGGTCGTGCTGGTCGACCGCGAGCCCGTCCGTGTCGGCGAGCAGCACGACCCGGAGCTCTGGTCGGTCGGCCAGCAGCTCTCCTGCCTTCGCCCCCATCGCGACGCACCCTAGTGGTCGCGTAGCCATGGGTTCCCCCACGTATGTCGAACTTCACTGCCACTCCGCCTACTCATTCCTCGACGGTGCGTCACACCCTGAGGAGCTCGTCGCGCGGGCCGCCGAGCTCGGCTATCCGGCGCTCGCCTTGACCGACCACGACGGGGTGTACGGCTCGCTCGAGTTCGCCCATGCGGCGAAGGCTCTCGGTGTGCGTCCGATCACCGGCGCCGAGGTGACGCTCAGCGGCGTAGGCTCGACGGAGCCGCCAAAGAGCGGAGGTACCGGCTTTGCGGGCGCCGGAGCGGGAACAGGCGGCGCCCACGTGACACTGCTCGTCGAGACGAGCGAGGGGTACGCAAACCTCTGTCGCATCCTCACCGCGGCGCATGCGGGCACTCGACCGGAGGGTAAGGAGCACCGCGTACTCCTCGAGCCAGCCGCCACACTCGAAACGGTCGCGGAGCTCTCGGCCGGCCTCGTCTGTCTCTCCGGCTGCGCGAGTGACGGGCTCGCGCTACGCGATCCGAGCGGTACCACCAGGCTGGCGGCCGCATTCGGGCGTGACAGCTTCTTCGTCGAGCTCCAGCGCCCTTTCGAGCGCGGGGACACCCGTCGTCACGCGCAGCTGCGCCACCTCGCCGAGCACTTGCGGGTCGACACGATCGCGACCGGCAACGTGCATGCGCATGCGCCGCAGAGGACGTTGCTCCAGGATGCGCTCGTCGCGATCCACCATCGCACCTCGCTCGACGGCAGTGAGCGCGAGCGGCGGGGTAACCGCGAAGCCGTGCTGCGGCCACCAGCCGAGCTGGTCGAGCGCTTCGCGGGGATCGACCGCGCCGCAGCGGAGCGAACGGTGCCACTCGCCGAACGGCTCACCTTCGATCTGACACAGGAGCTCGGGTACCGCTACCCCGATTTCGCCGACGGCCCCGACCCCGCGATCCGCCAGCTGGCACGAGTGTGCAACCACGAGTTCGCGGGGCGCTACGACGCTCGTAACAGTCTGTTACGAGCGCAAGCTCGCTCGCGGCTCGAGAGCGAGCTTGCGCTGATCGACGAGCTCGAGCTGGCAGGGTTCTTTCTTCTCCACCACGAGGTGCTCGAGCTCGCGCGGGAGTGCGCGCTCGAGGTGCGTGGCCGCGACTCGCCGCGCATGTTCTTGCCACCTGGGCGTGGCAGGGGAAGCTCGGTCGGCTCGATCGTCTGCTACCTGACGGGGCTCTCGCACGTCGATCCGGTCGCGAACGACCTCTCGCTCGGCCGCTTTCTCAACCGCGAGCTCGTCTCGGTCCCGGACATCGACCTCGATTTCCCGCGAGACATCCGAGAGAAGCTGATCGTCGCGGTCACCGATCGTTACGGCCGTGAGCACGCTGCGCTCGTCGCGAGCTTCGCCACGTACCGCTCGCGGGGCGCGATCCGCGATGTCGGCAGGGCGCTCGGGCTTCCGCACGCCGAGCTCGAGCGGCTTGCACGCGTCAGTGACGGCTGGCATGCGGAGCAGGTGGGGGAGGAGGTTGCGGCGCTACCCGATGCCGAGCGCAAGCTGCTCTCGAAGCGCTGGCGGGCATTCCAGTTCCTCACGGGTGAGATCGCCGGCCTGCCACGCCATGTCTCCCAACACCC
>JBPCLB010000209.1:0-12186 GCA_051003695.1 Gaiella sp.
GGCGAACAGATCGGAACCAGCCTGACCAACGGCCAGGACAACCACACCCTCCCAGTCAGGCACGCGTGCCTGACCCCCCTGCCGGTGCGCTGCCGACGGTGGGAGCTACCGTTTCGCGCGGCGATGACCCCGACCGACGCCCTCCTCACGCTCGTCGCGCTCGCCGGCCTCTTCACGACCGCGGTGCTCGTCGCGAGCTGCGTCGCAGCAAGCCGCCTGCTCCCGTTCCTGCTCGGCGCGTATCTCGTCGCGTGGGCCGAGGTGATCGGGGTCGCGCTTCTGCTCTCGCCGCTCGGGCTCCTCACGCGAGGGTGGCTCCTCGCCGGCGGCGGAGCCTGCCTCGCAGGCGCTCTCGTCCTGTGGCACGCGCGCGATCGCCCCCGGCCACCGACCGCCCGGCCGGCTGCGAGGGCGCTCGCTGGTGCGGTTCGTGACCCGGCGGTCGCCGTGCTCGCGCTCCTCATCGCGCTTGGCTGGGTCTACACGCTCGGACTCGCCTTCCTCACCGCCCCGCTCGAATGGGACTCGCTCGCATACCACCTGCCGAGGGTCGCATTCTGGCTCCAGCAGGAGGCGATCGGCTACATCCCGAACGCGACCGATCCCCGTCTCGACGGCAACCCTCCCGGTGCGGAGATCGGCGTGCTGGCGACGATGGCGCTCTCCGGCGGAGACCGTCTCGTCGCGCTTCCGCAGCTCGGTGCGCTGGCAGCGCTCGTCGTCGGCGTCGGCGGGATGGCACGCCGTATCGGTCTCGCGCCTCGGGAGGCGCTCGTGGGCGCGCTGCTCTTCGCCACGCTCCCGATCGTGGCGGTGCAGGCGCCGACGACCTACAACGACCTCGTGGTCGCGTCGTTTCTCGTGATCGCCGCATACGGACTACTCGGCCGCGCCCGGGTCGATTTGCTGCTGGTCGCGCTCGGTCTCGGGCTCGCGTTGACGACGAAGTTCACCGCGGTCTTCGCCTTGCCGGTTCTCTTCCTCGTCGCCGTGGTCGGAAGCCCCGCTCGCCGCTGGGGTCGTCTGGCCGTCGCCGGAGCGATCGGCTGCGTCCTCGGCTCCCCCTGGTACCTGCTCAACCTCGCCAAGACAGGGCACGCAGACGGTGCGCTCACAAGCGAGACGGCGCAGAACCAGGAGCTGGCGCTCATCGCGATCGGCCCGACGGTACGACGCCACCTGTACTCGTTCCTCGACTTCTCCGGCACGCGAGGGATCGACGCGTTCTGGCTCTTCGGGCTCGTCGCCGTTGGCGCGGTCGTCGCTGGGCTCGCCTGGGGACTCATGCGCGGACGCGCGAGACGTGGACTCACGCTCGGTGTCGCCACCGCGGTCGTGATCGCGCTTCCCCTTGCGCTCGTCGTCGTCGGCCGCCAGCTGATCAAGGTCTGGTACAAGGGCTGGCTCGTCCTCGACCGACCCGACATCGCACGGGCGGACGACTCGTGGCAGCTGCAAGTCTCCTCCGACGCCGCGCTCTCCTGGTTCGGCCCCGTCGCGGCGAGCCTCCTGGTCGTCGTAACGACCCTCGTCGTGCACGGTGCGGCTCGTCGGCGGCTGCTGCCCGTCGCGGTCGTGCTCGCGCTCGCGCCGATCGTCTTCGTCGTCGTCTTCGGCGTGCTCGTCCCATGGGATCCGTGGCGGGGCCGCTTCGTCGTCTTCGCCGTTGCCTGTGCCGCGGCAACCTGGGGGCTTGCCGTCCGAACCCGGCCGGTGCTGTGGGGGGCGATCGCGATCGCGGCCGTGACGTTGCCACTCGCCTTTCTCGGGATGTTCACGAAACCCGCGGGCGTATCGTTCCTCGCGGGCACCGACGGGCGCCAACCCTCCGTGTGGACGGATCCGGACGATCGCGTGTTCACGCTTCTGGCGCAGTCCACCGACGTCGTCGACGCGGCACGGGTGATGAAGCGGGCCGGACACGCGACGGTCGCTGCGGCAGTGCGGGAGAACGACTTCCTCTACCCGTTCTTCGGTCGCCGGCTCGAGCGCACGATTCTGCTCATCCCGCAGGTGGGCGGTCGTGTGCCAGCCGAGGCGACGTGGCTCGTCGCGTCGCCGGGCTCGTCGCTCGTCCGCTGTGGCTCGTGGAGCCGGGAGTATGCAGCCGGGGGGTGGGTGATCGAGCGCCGCACTGCGACGATGGACCACTGTGCGACGCTCGAGACTCCTTCGCGGGAGGAAATCGACCGGGCCCGCGTGAACTACGCGAACGATGGCTAGCACTCTTTCGATCCTGATGCCGGTGTACGACGAGCTCTCGACGGTCGAGGCGGCGATCGACGACGCGCTGAGCGCCGAGCTCCCCGTCGAGCGGCGCCAGCTCGTGCTCGTCGACGACGGCTCACGCGACGGGACGACGAAGCTGCTGCGCTCGCGTACCTGGCCCAGCGAGGTAGTGGTCGTCCACCACGAGCGCAACCGCGGGAAGGGCGCGGCGTTGCAGACGGCGCTCCAGTACGCCGACGGGACCTATGCCGCGGTGCTCGACGCCGACCTCGAGTATCGCGCCGCAGACCTCGCGCCACTCCTCGAGCCCCTCCTCTCCGGCGAGGCGAACGTGGTCTTCGGCTCCCGCTCGTGGTCGAGCCACGCGGCGTTCAGCTTCTGGTACGTCGTCGGCAACAAGGGCGTCACCTTTGCGACGAACGTGATCTACAACTGCTGGATCTCCGACGTGATGACGTGCCACAAGGCGATGCGCACGGAGCTCTTCCGGTCCCTCCAGCTGCGCGAGCGGGGCTTCGCGATCGAGCCGGAGATCGCGGCCCGGGTGCTCGGAGCCGGCGAGCGGATCTACGAGGTGCCGATCACCTATCGCGCCCGCTCGCGCGAGGAGGGCAAGAAGCTGACCTCGCTCGACGGGTTGCGGGTTCTGCGCACGCTCGTCCGCTGCCGCGTCTCATAGCCCGCGCTCACGGCCAGGGGACGGCCACCCCGAGACGCTCCGCGTGCCGCCGTACTCGTTCCAACGACTGCCGGTCTGTGAGTGACGGAAGCGCCACGAGCTCAGCTCCCCGCTCGCGCACGACGCTGACCTTCAGAAAGGGGAAACCGGCGCGGAGGAGCTCTTGCCACCGATCGGATGCCGGATGGAGCGGAGCGCCGGTCGTCCCGACGAGCTCGGGCGCGTCGAAAACCGCACCGAGCCGCAGACCGAGCTCCTCGGCGCGCCGCGACAAGCCGACTTCGTAGGCGGCGACCACGTAGTCGCGGTGAGGGATGTGGATGAAGGTCTCCGTCAGCTCCCGGAGCAGCTCGCGACAGACCTCGGTGCTGCGGATGTGGAGCGCGAACGACTGGAGGTGTGGCCGCAACTCGAGGCTCGACGTCGCACCGACGAGGTCGGCATCCACCCCTCGCAGCTCGCGCACGAGAGCACCGACGTCGCCGACGGGATAGACACTGTCGTTGACGAACGTCACGCTGCGAGGCGCGCAGCGAGCCGAAGCGAAGCGGACCCCCTCGCGATAGCTGCCCCAGTCGTACCCCATGTTGCCGATCGTGAGGACATGTGCGGCGTGGGGGAGCAGCGTACGGAGACCGGTCGGCTCGAGCGTGTCGCATGCCGAGCAGACCACGACCGTCAGCCCCGCGCCCGCGAGCGCCTCCACGACCGTTGTCACATACGGGTCGACGAGCCCGTCGGGGTCGTAGTGCGCGTACACGCAGAGGTCGACGCCGTCGGCGAGCACGTGCTGCCCGTCCCCTGCGAGCACGATCTCCGGGGCGTCGGCGCGGACGGGCAGCGTGGAGAGAAAGCGGACGATGTCGTGATGCCCGCGCACGCGAGCCCAGATCGCCGGGTCGAACCAGCGATTGGGCCGGTGCCGCCCGGGCTCGGAGGCGAAGTGCTCGAGCGGGCTGACGTTCGGAGGCAGCTGGTACGTCGCCGAGTACCAGGATGGATCGAGCCACGGCGCGGGCGCGTGGAGCGCCTGCCAGCCCACGCGCATGTAATGACGGTAGGCCTGCGCGCGGCCGACGCCGTACCGCGTCGCGTACCAGTCCTCCGCGAAGAGGAGCCTGGCGGCCGGCGTCTCAGAGCGTCGTCGACGCCAGGCGATGACGCGTGCCTTGTGCCGTACCGCCGCCGCAAGTGCCCTGGGAGAGCGCAGGTACGCGGTGCGTCTTGCCTCGGGTCGGGCAGCGGATCTGTTCTTCGTCACTTCGTCGGTCTTCGCCGGCCGAGCGCGCGGCGGGTGCCGGTGGCCGCCGAGCCAACACGCACGAGCCCGTCAACGGCCGCGCGGAAGGCCGGTCGCCGCCGGTAGACGTCGAGCACGACCGACTCGTGCCGCGAGAGCCCCTTCGCGCCTGCGGGAGAAGCAGCGACGAGAACACGGGGCACCGGCCGCGCCGGGCGCTCCAGCGCTCGTCGGTAGAGCTCGAGATACCCGGCCGCAGTGGTGTGCCACGTCAGGCCGCGGCCGGCGGCCTGGATCTCCTCGAGCAACGCCGCCCGGGATCGCTCGTCCCGCAGCAGGCTCGCGACGAACTCGGCGGCTTCGCCTACCTCGAGCGAGGGCAGGGCTCCCCGGCGAGGTAGGAACTCGCGCATCGACGCGCGCCACGCGTAGATCGCCGGCGTCCCGGCCGCGGCGGCCTCGAACGGCGGCAGCCCGAAGCCTTCGTAGAGCGATGGGAAGACGACGAGCGCAGCGTCGCGGTAGAGCGCGGCCTTCTCCCCGTCCGAGATGTGTCCGAGGTCGAGCACCCGCGTGCGGAGCGCCGGTCGCTGCCCGAGGAACGCGTGCTCTGCGGCGACCGACGACCCGCGTGTCGGATGGCCGCCCGCGAGCACGAGCGCCCCGTCCCAGGCATGGGCCTCGACGAGCCGCTCGAGCAGACGGAACGCGAAAGGCCTGTTCTTATGAGCGTACGCGTTGCCGACGACGAGCAGGAACGGCTTGCCAGCGAGCGCCGCAAGGCTCGGATGCACGACCGGCGCGCTGTCGAGACCCTCGATCGAGTCGACGCCCAGCGGGATCACGGTCGCGCGATCGAGCTCGACCTCACCATCGCTTGCCGCGTCGAGCGCTGCGTGCGTGGAGAAGAAGCCGAGCTGGTCGGCTGTCTCGAAAACGGCGGCGGTCGTGCGACGGTAGTCCCGCCAAGACGATTCGTCGGACATGTAGGCAGGCGTCCGGTCGAGGATCAGATCCTGGTGGGTGACGACGAGGCGTCCGCCGAAGCCCACACATTCGGCCAGGTCGTGCAGCGAAAGGAGCTGATACGGGCGATGGAAGATGTCGGCCGGCTCGACCTCGTCGCGGAGCACGAACCGAATCCGCTGGGCCAGCGCGTCGACCGCAGCCCCCGCGCTCGGATGGATCTGCGCGGGCGCAAGACTCACGATCCGATCGGGTGCCGCGCGCGCGAGACCGCCGAGCAACCCCAGGACGTGGGTCTGAGTGCCGGAGAGGGGCTGCTCGAGACAGCGGGCATCGACGAGGACGCGGGGGGGCGTAGTCCCGCGTCGGCGGCTGCGCGACGGGGCCTCGGAGGCGAGTGCGGGCTCGCCGGGAATCGCGCGATGGACGTACCCGGGGCGCTCGACGATCTCGAGCAGTCGCCTCAACGGCGCTGTCTCCTCCGTCGGTCCATCCAGGGGGCTCTCGGTGAGCGCGAGGTCGAGCAGCTCGCGGCGAAGCAGGACGATACTCGCGATCGGGCGGTCGACGCTCGGCGGCGGAATCGGCGGGCCGAGCGGCCGCGCTTCCGGGTCGACCGACACCGAGGCGCACACGGAGTCCGTGGCGAGAGCCGCCCGCAACCGGTCGACGAGCTGCTTCGTCGGCAACTCTCCGGTGAGGATGAGGACATCGAGCGCCGGGTGCGCCTCGAGCCGGCTCGGGAGGCCGCGGAGTGTCTCTGCGACGTCTCCCGAGAAGACCCAGGTGGCGGACTCGGGGGGCAACAATCCCTCGAGCTGCGAGGCGACTGTCGCCTCGTCGCCGACCGCCTCCATGAGGGCGATGAGGCCGTCATGCCGAAGCCCGTCGTCCGGTGCCACGTCTCCGGCCGAGAGCCTTGTTGCTAGATCAGCATGCGGAGGCGAGTCAGATGCGAGCCTGCTCATATTCGGATCGAGCGTACAGCGGCTCGAGATCGCTCCCGGCCTTTCATCCGCCGCACACCTCCCGATAGAGCGCGACCATTCGCTCGCTGGCGACGGCCTCCGACGCGTGCGCCGAGATGTGCTCACGAGCCGCCGCGCCCAACCGCTCGCGCAGCTCGATGTCGCCCAGCAGACGCACGAGAGCAGCATGCAGCGCGTGGGGGTCGCTCGGTGGCACGACCAGCCCCGTGACCTCGTCAGCGACCGCGTCGAGCAGCCCTCCGACCTCGCTCGCGACGACCGGTCGCCCGTGGGCCATCGCCTCGCGCGCCACCATCCCGTACCCCTCGCGTCTCGACGGCACGACGACGATCGCGGCACGCTCGTAGTGCGCTCCGAGCTCCGAGGGCGGGACGAACCCTCTCGCCTGGGGGAACAGCGAACGCAGTGGCCCGTCTCCGACCACGACGAGGGGAAGCCCGCACGCGGCCTCGGCGAGCTCCCTGACGCCCTTCTCCTCGGAGAGCCGACCGACGTAGAGGACGTGCGGCGGCTCATCGGGCTCACCGACGTGCTCCGGGATCTCGATGCCGGTCGGGATCACCTCGATGCGTTCTGCACCGAGCCTGCGCGCGTCCTCCGCGAGAGCATTGGACGCGCAGACGACGACACATGCCCGACGGATGAGCGGCCGGACGAGCCAGGGTATGCGCCGTGCGAGCGCCACGTCCGAGCCCCACAACTGCAGGACGAACGGCGTGCGCGTGGCGAGTGCCGGGATCGCCGACGGCAGCCAATGGGCGTGGATGAGGTTGGCCTGGGCGGCCGCCCGACGTGCGGCCCGCGCGTACCCGCTCAGAAACAGCGGGAGCAGCGCGATCAGCCAAGGCCGGCGACGCAGGTTGTTGAAGATCCCGTCGCCGTACGCAATCCCGTAATGCCGGAACGACACCGGCGAGACGACGTTCACGTCGACCCCTGCGGCCCGCAGGTGCTCGACCTGAGCATGGACGAACGTTCCTGCGACGTCGCCTGGGTGACGCGGGTACGACGTCGTCAGGACGACGACCTTCACACCCGCCGCACGAGTCGCTTTCCGAACACGGCCGCCGGTGTGATTGCGAGCAGCGCGACCACGAAGAAGTAGTAAAACGTCATCGTCAGGTAGAAGACGTTCGCGACGAGTGTCCCGACGAGGGCCGCGGTCAGCCCCCAGGCGAGCGGGCGGACGCGCGCGGCAACCGGATCATCCGCGGCCGTGAGCGCCCTGCCGACGCGACGCACGAGGCCGAGCCGGCGGAAGAGCCAGACGAGGAACGCGACGAAGAGCACAGCGCCGACGATCCCCGTCTCGACGAACAACGCGACGTAGAACGAATGCGGGCCGAAGTTCGTTCGCCCGGTGACGAACTCGTAGTAGACCGAGAAGTTGTTCAGTCCGAGCCCGAACAGCGGGTGCTCCCGGAGGATGTCGGGAACGAAGCCGTAGACGACGAAGTGCGTCGACGAGCCGCCGCCCTCGGTCGAGAGCCGCGAGCGGAGCACCTGCCCGAAGAAGTCCGCCCGTTGCGCGACGAACGCGAGCACCACCACCCCCACGCCGGCGAGCGGCAGCAGGAACCGCCGGGAGGCCAGCAGGTGCCGGTAGGGGACGAGCAGGACGAGGAACCCGCAGCCGAGACCGAGGAGACCGCTGCGCGAGAGCGTCGCAAGCTGCATCAGGAACAGGAACCCGAGCACGACCAGCACGGGCCGCCGCAACCGGTGGTCGCGTCCGAGTCGCAGGTAGATCGGAAGCAGCACGAGGATCGGGACGAGGAGCTCGATCCCGAGGTGGTTCGGGTCACCCGTCAGCGCGTTCGGCCGGAAGACCTTCGCTCCCTCGATTGCGCCGTACACGTTGATCTGGCTCGCACCGCCCGTGAGCGGCTGGAGCCACGCGGCATCGAGGTTGCCGCCGGTCGCCTCGGCGTACCCGAGCTGGAGCACGGCGTACAGCGCGTTCGCGGTGACGCCCCCGCAAAACGCCGCCAGCGTGAGCCAGTAGAAGCGCTCGCCGCGCCGAACGACGAGCGCAGCGCCCGCGACGAGGAACAGGAAGTGCAGGACGAACTTGAACATCCCCTTCGCCCACTGTCCGAGCGACTGCGCCGTGTCGAGGTTGAAATAGCCGACGAGGTAGACGACGAGGAACGCGAGAAAGAAGCCGAAGGCGACGGTCGCAACACGCGGCATGCGCCCGTCCATGCGCTCGAGTCGGTCGAAGGCGAACGCGGCGAGAAAGATCCCGGTCACGACGTCGGAGAACGAGAGCGTGCCGGCGATCTCCCACTGGAGCTTCGCGAAGGTCACCGTCGCGATCGTCGAGAGGAAGAGGATGTCGACGACCGAGAGTCGGCGCGCGACGACGCGAGGGCGGTCGAGAGCGATCGCAGTCACGACGCGCCATCGTACGTGGGGTGCCGGGCTCCGCCCCTCACCTAGAAGAGCTAGGAAGGCTCCAGCTCGAGCTCCGCCTCGAGGCCCGCACCGCGCGCCTCGGCGCGCGAGCTCTCGCCCTGGGCGTAGCTCTCGATGCCGTCGTAGAGCACCGTCCAGCGGCCACACCCGTCGCCCTGCACCTCGGCGTCCACGTAGCCGACACCGGCGACCTGCTCGCGGAGCGCATCGGCCTCGGCGACGGTTGTCCGCCGACCGAACACGAGATCGAGTCTCTCGGTCGTGTCCGGAGCCGCGATCCTGACGCAGTCGTCGCGAGACGGGAGCCTCAGGCCCCCGTCGGCGAGCGTGAACGCGGGGTAGGCGAGCAGCGGCGCCGCAACGACGGCCGCAGCCAGGAGCCGCGGTCGCCTCACCGCGACGGCTCCGTCCGGCCCCGCCAGACCGAGGCGAGTAGGAGCGGTGTCAACGCGCCGGCCAGGAAGATCGCGGCACCGGTATAGCGCACGATCGGGTTGACGGCCTCGTCGTCGGTAACCGGGATCTCCGCGAACGCGAACGTGATCCAGGCGCCGCCGAGGAGCACCAGGCCGAGCAGGACGCCGCTGTAGAGCGCGAGCCGGCGATCCCCGAGGATCGCCGCCGCCGCGATGGCGATCGCGAAGAGGATCGGCACGACCGACCAGCGGCCGTCGTCGAGAAACACGCGCAGCGAGAGCCTGACGGCGTCGAGCGCGCGGTCGACTGCTCCGTCGGGGATCCCGCTCGGCGCGTCGGAGGGAAGGTCGCGCGTGGAGAACCAGATCCGCCACGGAATGCCCACGGCGACGACGAACGTCGCGAGCATCGCGAGGCGCTTCCACGTTCCGGCTCGCCACCCGGCGAGTGCCAGACCGGCGACCACGACGACCGCCGCGAACAGCAATCCCTCGCGCTTCGTCAGCGACGCACCGCCGAGCAAGACGCCAGCCGCGACGAGCCGCCAGCCGCGACCATCGCGCACCCAGAGTGCGACGAGGAGAGCGGCGACGGCGAAGAAGGCGTCGACGAGCACGTCGGCCTGCGGGATCAGTAGCCGCCCGGAGATGCGTGGGACGACGACGACCAGGAGCAACAGCGGCCACAGAAGCCATGCCGGGACGCGGACGGCAAGGAGACCGGCAAGCGCGGCGACGAGCGCGATCGCGATCACCCAGAACTGGAGGTGCAGCGTCACGACGTCGGCCCCCCCGATCGCGTGGAACGAGGCCGCGTCGATCGCCGGGAGCAACGGCGGATAGGAGGGACCTGCGGCGGTCGTGAACACCTGCTCGTCGAGCCCGCCGTAGTGGTAGATCGCCTGTGCCTTCGGGGTCCAGAAAGCCCAGGCGTCGAATGCCTGGAGACTCTGGAGTCGTGCGGCCGCGAACAGCGCCTCGGCGTAGAGGCCCGCCAGCGCGATTCCGACCGCACCGACGATGAGCCCCAGGCTCCCCGAGCGAAGCGACCACCCTCGTGGCCGCTCCATCCCGCGCCTCCGACCGACGAGTAGAGCACCGGCGAAGAGTGCGACGAGCGTGACGAGGATCACCGCGGGCCCGAAGGGCACGCCCACGACGAGCAGCTGCGTCCACGCGATCCCCAGCGCCGCGAGCCCGAGCAGGTACCCCACCCCTGCGAGTCGGAGGACGTCCGTCCAGGTGCGGAAGCCACGGAGCGCGTAGAGCGCAGCGAGCCCGGCGCATCCGATCAGCGCGTGGAGCACGAGCAGCCCTGCGATCGCGCGGATCGTCACTCCGGCCTCCGGAGGATGGCGTCCCCGTCCTCGTTCTCCCACACCGCGTTCGCCCCGCCGAGCGCGCCGCGGTCGCACCCGACGCAGAGGATCCACTCCGCGCCATCGCCCGGACGGCGCGGCAGGAGGTAGTAGCGCGCGAAGGTCTCCGCGTAGGGCGCAGTCAGATCCGTCCACCCCTCACGATGCTCTCCGACCTCGACGTCGAACGCTGCACCCTGCGGGATCCAGCCGACGGCCTCGACCAGCAGCCGCTGGTCGGGGAAGATCGAGTTGCCCGCGCCGATCTCCCGGTCGAGATAGTCGAGCGCGGCGTTCGCGCGGGTGGTTCCCCGGGCGTCACCGAACGCCTGCGGATAGCGGACTGCGAGAGCCAGAAGGGCGACTCCGACGCAGAAGCAGACGATGAGCCTGCCGAGCGCGCCCGGACCCGTCGCGATCCCCCTGATTCGATCGGCCGCCGGCACGAGGTGATGCTAGTGCGTCCGGCGGGACGACCTGCCTCAACCCAGAGTCACGCGTCGCGCCCCTGGCCTTCCGTGCGACGCGGCAACCAGCGTGCTCCTGCCTGGCACCGGTGCCTGGCTTGAGCCAGGCACCTTTCGACCCGCCGCCCGCTCACACGCTGCGCAACACCTCGGCCAACTCCTCGACGCGCGTTCGCCGTGAGAGCTTGCGCCGCCACTCGTCCGAGAGCGGCACGTCGTCGAGCCCGCCCGCGACCCAGCGCTGGTGGAGCTCCTCGAGCCCCTCCCTGATCCCAGCGGGATCGTCGGGCGACACGACGAGACCCGCCCCTGTCTCCCGGATCAGCTCTGCGGCAGCGCCATCCGGCGGCACAGCGGCAAGGATCGGGCGCCCGACCGCGATGTACTCGAAGACCTTGCCCGAGAGCACACCCTTACCCCTGCCGCCCGCCTCCGGGATGAGGAGTAGCAACGCCTCGGAGTCACGCTGCAGCGCGAGCGACGCCGCACGCGCCGCATACGGGTGAAGCTCGAGCCGGTCGCCGAGCGCGAGCCCCTGAGCCCAATCGCGGTCGGCCGCGCGAAAGTCGCCGAGGAACCGAGCGACGAGATCGAGCTCGGAATCATGGAGCGCCTGCAGGAATGGACGCGGGTCGCGGCGGCCAAAGAAGCTGCCCGTGTGGGTGATGCGAAACCGGTCGCTCGGCCGATGCTCGAGCCCGGCGACGTCGTCGAAATCGCAACCGTTCGCGATCGCAGTCACAGAGCCGCGAGGGGCAAGTGCGCGGGTCTCCTGCGCGATCGCCTCGGAGACGCAGGTGATCGCGTCGGCGCGAGAGGCGACGAGACGGGCGACCCGCCCGTGCATCGCCGCCTTCGCTTTGGTTGCAGTCGTGTCGGCCCGGCGATGGGCATGCGCGACGAGCGAGTCGCGCAGGTCGGCGACCCAGCGGATCCCGGTCGCCCGCGCGATCGCCGCGGCGATCAGATGGGTCGAGGGAGGTGGCGAGGTGCTGACGACGACGTCGATCCCGTGGTCGCGTACGATCTTGATCCCGGCCGGGATCGCGGTGAGCGCCCAGGTCGCGTTCTCGTCGGGCACGACGAGCCGCCGCAACTGCAGCCGAGCTCGCGTCAGCGCGAGCTCCATCCCCTGCTTCCCGCGCACGAGCTCGGCAGGCTTGCCGCCGCTCACCCCGATGTAGCGCGACCGGTGGATCCACGCTTGCGTCGGCAGCCGCAGCCCCTCGTCGCGGTGGATCCAGCGCGGGTCGTCGGGCGCGAGCACGTGCGTCTCGATTCCGAGCGCCGGGAGGTACTGAGCGAACTTGAGCGGTCGCTGCACCCCGCCGCCGCCTGCGGGCGGGAAATAGAAGCTGACGAGCAGGGCTTGCATCGCGAGCGATCGTACTCACGCGCGAACTGGCGGCTATGCGCGCATGCCC
>JBPCLB010000210.1:0-15137 GCA_051003695.1 Gaiella sp.
GATGGCGCGCGCCGGCGCCCGGCTCGACGCCTACGCGCACCACCCCTATCCGCTCTCGGCGATCGAGACCCCGTGGTCAGGCGGTTGTGCGACGTGCGAGACGCTGTCGATCTCGAAGCTCCCGATCCTGCTCTCGGAGACGGCAAAGGCGTTCGGGCCGAAGATGCGCATCTGGTTGACGGAGACGGGATACCAGACGAATCCTCCGGATCGGACGCTCGGCGTCTCACCCGCGCGCGCAGCGACCTTTGCCGCGTCGACCCTGGAGCGGGCGGCGGCGCTTCCCCGGATCGACATCCTGGTGCACTACCTCTATCGGGACGAGCCGGACGTCGCCCGGTTCCAGAGCGGTCTCGTCTCGGTCGGAGGCGTCGCTAAACCGGCGCGCCGGGCGTTCTCCATACCGCTGGCGCAGGTCTCTCGCGCGGGACTCTCGACGAAGGTGTGGGCACAGGTTCGTGTGCCGGGAGGCGCGAGGCGAGTCATACTCCAACGCCGGGCGGGGACGGGGTGGCAGAGTGTGACGAGCGGCACGACCTCGGCGCGGGGCTGGATCAAGTTCACCGTCCGCGCAAACGCCGGCGCGCGGCTGCGGCTGCTCGTCGCATCGAGCGGCGAGACGAGCAACGTGCTCGACGTGCGATAGCTACGTCGAGACGAGCACGACGGCGATGAGTGCGAGGCCGACCCCGCCCAGCTGCGGGCGGCTGAGTCGCTCCCGCAGGACGAGCGCTGCGAGTGCGACTGTTGTCACCGGATAGAGCGAGGCCAGCACCGAGGCGATCGAAAGAGGACCTCGCTGGAGCGCGAGCAGCAGCGGCACTGTTGCCGAGACCTCGAGGATCGCGATCGCAAGTGCCGGCCGTGCGACCTTTGGCCCGGCTGAGAGCGGGGAGCGCAGCAACAGCGCAAGAGCGACGAGCACCGCAACCGATCCGGTGCGCTGAAGCGGGATCGCCCAGACACCCGAGTCCTCGGAGATCTCCGCGAAGACCACGTAGAAGGCACCGAAGAAAATCCCTGCTCCGAGGGCGAGGAGCAACGTGCTGCTCGCATCGTTTCCCGTTGCGTCCGCGTCGGGTGCGAGCGACACGATGGCGACGGCGACGAGCGCGAGGGCGATTCCGATGAGGGCGAGCGTGCTCGGACGGTCGCCGCCGCCGATTCCGACGGCGACCGGGATGGTCGCACCGCTGACCGCTGCGATCGGCACGACGAGGCTGATCGTGCCCCTGCCCATCGCGGTGTAGAAGCAGGCAAACCCGAGACCGACGCACACACCGCTTCCGATCGAGAAGAGGACATCGCGTGTCGAGAGCGCGTCCCAGCCCCAGACCAGCGCGAGCGGGACCCCGATCGCGAGCCCGAGCAGCTGCGCCATCACCGCGACGACGAGCGGCGGGTGACGGCGTGACGTAAGCCCGCCGACGAAGTCCGCGCCGCCGATCAATGCCGCCGAGAGGAGCGCGAAAAGCGCCGTCACGCGTCGTCGGCAGGAGCGGGGGCCCAGCTCGGGCGGCGCCCGTCGAGAAAGGCTCGTAGACCTTCCTGCCCTTCGGCGCTCGTTCGGCGCTCGGCGATTCGACGTGCGGTCTCAGGCCCATCCGGCCGATCGAGCACGAGCCTTTTTGCGTGACGCGCCGCGCGTGGCCCGCCCGACCTGAGCTCCGCCACGATGCGGGCGACCGTCGCGGAGAGATCTTCCGTCACCTCGTGAACGAGGCCGATCCGCTGCGCTGTGGCCGCGTCGAACCGCTCACCGGTGAGGAAGTAGCGACGGGCAAAGCTCTCACCGAGCTTGCGCAGCACGAACGGCGAGATCACGGCCGGGATCACCCCGAGCCGGACCTCCGAGAAGGCGAACACCGCACGCCCGTGCGCGACTGCGATGTCGCTGCAGGCGACGAGTCCCACGCCACCGCCGAAGGCGTGTCCTTGGACGGCGCAGATCACCGGCGCAGGGCAGCGATCGATCGCCTCGAACATCCGGAGGAGCGCCGTCGCGTCCGCGACGTTCGACTCGTAGTCGACCTCGGCCGACGCGCGCATCCACTCGATGTCGGCTCCCGCGCAGAAGCTCGGCCCGTCCCCGCAGAGCAGCACGGCACGTGCGGTTCCGACATCGACGAACGCTTCGGCAAGCTCGGAGATCAGGTGCTCGTCGAACGCGTTCCGTGTCTCGGGGCGGGCGAGACTGACGCGGAGGAGATCGTCGTCCCGTTCGACCCGCAGCGCGCGCATTGGCCGACACCCTAAGCGTTTCCGGCCAGAGCTACGGTCGCGGGCGTAGCTCCGGTGGGGAGCACTAGGGTCTCGGGGGTGGAGACGAGAACGCTCACGGCGACACGCGAGCGGGTCGGGAAATCGGCTAGCGCGCTTGCGGGCGCGCGGGCTCGGCGTTGATGCCTCGGCTGGCTGGCGCGATCGGAGCGGCATCGACCCCGCTCCGAGACGGGGGCGCGAGCCTGGACGAGTCGGCGTTTGCACCGTACGCGGACTTCCTCGTCGCGGGCGGTCTCGACGGGATTCTCGCGTTCGGAACGAACGGCGAGGCTGTGCTCCTCTCGGTCGAAGAGCGCCGACGCGGGCTGGAGCTGTGGCTCGAGGCCGTCGCCGGACGGATACTCGTCGCGGCCCATTGTGGTGCGCAGACCACTGCCGACACGGTTGCGCTTGCCGCTCATGCCGCCGAGCGTGGCGCAGACGCGGTGGCCGTGGTCGGGCCGCCGTACTTCCGGCTGGATCCCCCGGCTCAACGCGCCCATCTGCTCGCCGCTGCCGCGGCGTGCGCACCGCTTCCTTTCTACGTGTACGAGTTCGAGGCGACCGCAGGGTACGCGTTCGACCCCTCGATGCTCGCACGGCTTCGCGAGGAGGCGGAGAACGTCGTGGGGATGAAGGTGTCGGACACGCCCTGGGAGGCGTTCGAACGCTATCTCCTCCACGGCTTCGACGTCTTCGTCGGACCCGAGGCGCTGATCCACCGCGGGCGCGAAGCGGGTGCGATCGGCGCCGTCTCGGCGCTCGCCTCGGCGTTCCCGGAGGAGGTCGCGGCGGTCGTGCGCGATCCGACCGAGGCCGGCGCGGCCGGTCTCGCTGAGCTGCGCGCGCAGATCGAGTCGTTTCCTCGACATGCGGCGTTGAAGCGCGTGGTCGCGGCGCGCGGCGTGCCACTGCAACCCGATGTGCGAGGGCCGCTTCGCGATCTCTCGCCCCGGGAGGTCGAGGCGCTCGAGACGTGGCTCGCGTCGCGATAGCGGGTGCAGGCGTCGTCGGCGCCTCGATCGCCTATCACCTCGCGCTCGCGGGAGCCGACGGGATCGTCCTCGCCGACACCGGAACGGTCGCCTCGGGAGCGACGGGCAAGGCGCTCGGGGGCGTTCGTCAGCAGTTCTCCTCGGCGCCCGAGGTGCTTCTCGCTCGCGAGAGCGTGGCGTTCTTCCGCTCGCTCGGGCCGCCGCTCTTCGATCCCGTCGGCTACCTGTTTCTCGCCACGACCGAGGCCGGGCGCGTCGACCTCGAGGAGCGGCGTGACACGCAGCGAGCTCTCGGGGTTCCGGTCGAGCCGGTCGACCCGTCGTTCGTGCCGGGGCTCGAGGTCGGCGACGTGCTCGGCGCGTCGTATTGCGCGGAGGACGGGGTCGCCGATCCTGCCGGCGTCACGCGATGGCTCGTCCGCCGGGCGGTCGAGCTCGGCGTCGAGCTTCGTGAGTTTGAGGACGGTCGGTCGGTCGAAGCGGAGACATTGGTGCTCGCTGCCGGGGCCAATTCTGCAACGATCGCAGTCGCCTTCGACATCGAGCTGCCGGTACGCCCGCTCGTGCGTCAGCTGTCGGAGACCGCACCGATCCGTGGACTCCAGCGACCGCTTCCGCTCACGATCGAGTCGGAGTCGACCTTTCACTTTCGGCGTCGCGGCGAGGCGCTCGTGCTCGCAATGGCCGAGCCCGAGCCGCGGTGGGGCTTCGACGCGCTCGTCGACGACTCACTCGTCGCTGAATGGCGTTCGCGTCTCGCGCGGCGGTACCCGTCCGCGGCTGCAGTGCCGGTCGCACGCACCTGGGCAGGGCTGTACGACATGACGCCGGACGCGCACCCGATCATCGGTCCCGTCGGCGCCGGGCTCTACGTCGCGTGCGGTTTCTCGGGGCACGGCTTCATGCAGGCTCCCGCTGTCGGCAGGATCGTCGCGGACGAGTTGCTCGGCATCGACCCGGGCTTCGACCTCTCTCCCTACCGGCTCGAGCGGTTCGCAGGAGGTGCGGTGTTCCCCGAGACTGCGATCCTCTGACAGATTCCGCTGTGGAGCAACCGGCACAGAATCGACACAGGTCGAGGGTTGACAAAACCGGTGTGTGACACCGGATTTCCGCTGTGGAGCGACTGGCGCAGAATCGGGACGCTTCGCGCTCGACAGACGTCGATGTGTGGCGCCGGTTGCCATCGAGCGCGGCAAGCGTTGCAAGCTCCTGGCGCCTGTGCCGTCGAGCGCGGCAAGCTCTGGGCGGCGATGCGACGCGCGAGAACGACCCTCACATCCGAAACACGCCGAACGTCGTCTCGGGGAGCGGCGCGTTCGCGGCGGCGGCGAGACCGAGTGACAAGACTCGTCGTGTATCGAGCGGGTCGATCACCCCGTCGTCCCAGAGGCGCGCGGTCGAGAAGTACGGCGAGCCCTCGCGCTCGTACGTCTCTCGGATCTCCTCGGCATCCGCGTCACCCACGAGTGTCAGCACCGTTGCCGCCTGCTCGCCGCCCATCACCGAGATCCGTGCGTTTGGCCACATCCAGAGCTGCCGCGGCGCGTACGCGCGCCCGCACATGGCGTAGTTCCCGGCGCCGAACGACCCCCCGATCACGACCGTGAACTTCGGCACAGCCGCGCAGGCGACGGCGGTCACGAGCTTCGCACCGTCGCGGGCGATGCCGCCTGCCTCGGCGTCCTTACCGACCATGAACCCAGTGATGTTCTGAAGGAAGACGAGCGGGATGCGCCGCTTGCAGGCGAGCTCGACGAAATGGGCACCTTTCTGCGCCGACTCGGCAAACAGGATCCCGCGGTTCGCGAGGATCCCCACGGGATGACCTTCGATCCGCGCGAACCCGCACACGAGCGTGCGACCGTAGTTCGCCTTGAACTCGTGGAAGCGGCTTCCGTCGACGATCCGCGCGATCACCTCGAGGGGGTCGAGCTCGACGCGGTAGTGCTCGGGCACGAGCCCGTGCAGCTCGGCAGGGTCGACGACCGGAAGCTCCGACGCCTCGACCTGCCACGGGGCCGATTGCCGGTCGCCCAGATGCCGGATGATCTGGCGCCCGAGCGCGAGTGCATGCTCGTCGGAGGTTGCGTAGTGATCGGCCACACCCGAGCGGCGGGTGTGGAGGTCGGCGCCACCGAGCTCCTCGGCGGTGACGTCCTCTCCGGTCGCGGCTTTCACCAGCGGAGGCCCCCCGACGAAAATCGTGCCGGTACCGGCGACGATCACCGTCTCGTCGCTCATCGCCGGCACGTATGCGCCACCTGCCGTGCATGACCCCATCACGAGCGCGATCTGCGCGATCCCCTTGGCCGACATCCGTGCCTGGTTGAAGAAGATGCGCCCGAAGTGCTCGCGGTCGGGAAAGACCTCCGCCTGCAGCGGCAGGAAAGCACCTCCCGAATCGACGAGGTAGACACACGGGAGGTGGTTGTGCTCGGCGACCTCCTGTGCCCGCAGATGCTTCTTCACCGTGAGCGGGAAGTACGTGCCGCCCTTGACGGTCGCGTCGTTGGCCACGACCACGCATTCGCGTCCCTCGATGACGCCGATCCCGGTGACGATCCCCGCCGACGGAGCCTGCCCCTCGTACAGCTCCCACGCCGCAAGCGCCCCGAGCTCGAGGAACGCCGAGCCGGGGTCGACGAGCCGGTCGATCCGCTCGCGTGCGGGAAGCTTGCCGCGGGAGCGATGGCGCTCGACCGCAGCCTCGCCGCCGCCACGAGCGACCAGCTCCGTCCGCTCGCGGAGCTCGGTGACCAGCCCTTTCATGGAGGCGCGACGGCGGTCGAACGTCTCGTCGCGCACGAGCCGCGAGGTGAGGACGGTCACCCGCCGGAGCCTACATCCGCCACGATGGTAGGCCCAGGCGGCAGAGAAGAGGCGCTCTAGCTGTAGCCCCCGCGGACCGGTTGTCTCAGGCGGCGAGCGCCGAACGACTGTGCCCCGCGGCTCTTCCGTTCTCTCCCGCGGGGCGCAGACCTGCGGAAAAGTCAGTGCGCGAGCCAGCCAGCGTCCATCGAGAGCACGGCGCCGGTCATCGTCCAGGCTGACGGCCCACACAGCCAGGTGACGGCCTCCGCGACCTGCGCCGGCTCGATCAGCCGTTTGACCGCGTTCGAAGAGAGCATCACGTCGCTGACGACTGCCGACGCAGCGATTCCGTGTGCGCGCGCTTGGTCGGCGACCTGGGCCTCGACGAGCGGCGTCCGGACGTAGGACGGGCAGATGGCGTGCGCCGTCACATCGGGGCATCGGGCCGCGGCCTCGAGGGCGATCGTCTTGGTCAGGCCGACGACGCCGTGCTTCGCCGTGACGTACGCCGCCTTGAACGGCGACGCGACAAGACCGTGGACCGAGGCGATGTTGATCACGCGACCCCAGCCGCGCTCGTACATGCCGGGGAGCGTTCCTTTCGCGAGCAGGAACGACGCGGTCAGCATCACCGCGAGCAGCCGATCCCACTCGTCGTCGGGGAACTCCTCGATCGGGCTGACGAACTGCATGCCTGCGTTGTTGACGAGGATGTCGACCGGTCCCGCCTCGCGGAGGACGTGCCCTACCTCGTCGCGCTCCGACAGATCGGCATCGATCGTCCGCTCCACTCCGAGGGTCGCCGCCGCGGCCTGCAGCGCGGCGCCCGGGAGATCGGCGATCACGACACGTGCGCCCGCCCCGACGAGCTCCTCGGCAACGGCGAGGCCGATCCCGGAGGCGGCGCCGGTGACGAGTGCTCTACGCCCATGGAGGCGCGGGCGGTCGCCGTTTCGCGTCACGGATCGCGTCCCTCGACGGCCCTGACCACCTGGACTGCACGTGCGCTGACGCCGAGTCCGCTCAACAACTCCTCACTCGACCGCAGCTCGGTCGCACTGCCCTCGAACCGGATGCGGCCCTTCTCGAGGATGTAGCCCCGGTCGGAGTGGCGAAGTGCGAACATCGCGTTCTGCTCGGCGAGCAGAACGCCGAAGCCCTCGGCGCGAAGCAGCTCGAGCCACTCGCCCAGGTTGCCCACGACGACCGGCGCGAGCCCCTCGGTCGGCTCGTCCAGCAGTAGTAGCTCCGGGTTCGTCACGAGCGCCCGGCCGAGCTTCAGCATCTGCTGCTCTCCTCCGCTCAGATGTCGCGCGCCGCGTGCCTTGACCTCGGCGAGCTTGGGAAACGTCTCGTACACGCGAGCAACGCCCCACGGGCCTTTGCGGCGGGGGCAGCTCGAAGCCGCGAGACGAAGATTCTCGTCCACGGTCAGGCTGCCGAACACCCGGCGTCCGCTCGGCACGAACGCGACGCCGAGCCGGGCGACGGTGTGGGTCGCCGCTTTGCGAACGTCGCGACTACCGATCTCCACCTCACCCGAGCTCGCGCGCGTCAGGCCGACGATGCTGCGCAGCAGGGTCGTCTTCCCGGCGCCGTTCCGCCCGAGCAGTGCGACGACCTCGCCCTGCGCCACGCGAAGCGAGACGCCCTGGAGCACGTGGCTCGCACCGTAGTAGGTGTTGAGGTCCCGCACCGACAAGTGCGCCCCTTCACCATTGCTCGACCGAAGCGCGCTCATGCCGGCACCTCATCGAGGTGCTCACCCTCGCCGAGGTAGACCGCCATCACCTCGGGGTTCGCCTGGACGTCGCTGACGCCGCCCTCGGCGATTATCGCCCCCTGATGGAGCACGGTGACCCGATGCGAGATCCCCCAGACGACGTCCATGTCGTGCTCGGAGAACAGGATCGTCAGGCCGGTCGTCCGGTTGAGCTCGCTCACGAGGTCGGTCGTCTTGTGCGTCTCGGCCGGAGACATCCCAGCGGTCGGCTCGTCGAGCAGCAGGAGCTTCGGCTTGGTTGCGAGCGCGAGCGCGATGTCGAGCGCGCGCTGGTCGCCGTGGGACAGCGATTTCGCCTGGCTCCCTGCGACCGGCCCGAGGCCGACACGCTCGAGCAGGTCGCGCGCCTCGCCCTCGACCGAGCGGTGATACCGCGTGATCAGATCGAGCGGGCGCCTCGTGGGTGCGATGATCGCCGCCTGCACCGACTCCAGCACGGTCAGTCGGGGAAACACGCTGGTCAGCTGGAACGACTGCACGAGGCCCTTGCGGGCGATCGTGTGGGGCTTGCTCCCTCCGATCTCGTCGCCTTCGAAGGTCACGCGACCCGAGGTTGGAGGGTGCACGCCCGTCAGCAGCCGAAAGAGTGTGGTCTTGCCCGCGCCGTTCGGCCCGATGATCGAGTGGATCGTGCCCTCGCCGACGACGAGATCGACGTCGTTGACCGCGGTGAACGAGCCGAACCGTTTCGTCAGGCTGGTCGTCGAGAGAATCATTGGCGTGGCTCCTTCGGTGAGCGCCGCAGCCGGCGCCACGGACGTGCCGACAGCAACCCCGCCAGGCCGTCGGGCCGCAGCAGCACGATCGCGAGCAGGATCACGCCGAGCACGAGCTTCCAGCTCGTGGTCTGCTGCACGAGCTCCTGCTGACCCAGGGTGTAGACGAACGCACCGCCGACAGGCCCGAGGAACGAGAACATCCCGCCGATCACCGCCATCAGGATCGGCTCACCGGATTTCGTCCATTCGAGGAGCTGCGGATACGCGGACTGGGTATGAACGACGAAGAGCACGCCCGCGATCGCGCAGAAAAAGCCCGAGATCACGAATGCCGTGAGCTCGGGGAGATAGACGTCGACCCCCAGTGCCTGCATTCGGTCGCGGTTCTCGCGAATCGCTCGGAGCGTGAGGCCGAACGGCGAGGTGACGACGCGCCAGAGCAGAAAAATCGAGACCGCGGCCACGCCGAGCGTAAACATGTAGCCCTGGCGCTCGTCTGCGAGCCAGCCGGGAAGGACTTCGCCGAAGACGCCGTTGTCACCGCCGGTGAACTCGTACTGCTGGTGCGCGAGCGTGAACGCGAGCTGCGTGAACGCCAGCGTCAGCAGCGCGAAGTAGAGCTGGCGCGTGCGGAGGGCGATCATGCCGATCGCGGCCGCGACCGCAGCGCCGAGCAGCGGCGCGACGACGAACCCCGTCCAGAACGACCAGCCCCACTGCTGCCAGCCGAGCATCACCGTGTAGGCCCCGATCCCGTACAGCGCCGCCTGGCCGAACGAGACGAGGCCGCCGTACCCGAGCAACAGGTTCGTCGCCACCGCAAAGAGCGCGAGCCCGATCGCGTTGCGGACGTCGAGCGCCGTCGCGAGCGGCAGGTAGGCGCCTGCGAGCGCGAGGCCGCCGACGATTCCGATGCCGAGCACCGCGACACCCACGGACTTCAACCTGGGTCTCGGAGCCGTGGCCGGGGAGCGACCGACCCGTTCGTCGTGCGTCAGCTCGGCCATCGTCTCAACGTTCGGGCTGGCCGAAGAGCCCCCACGGCCTCACGGCGAGAATCGCGATCATCGCGATGTACGGAAAGGTCGACGCCCAGTCGGGGGCCGCGAGCGTGCCGGCCGTCTCCGAGGCGCCGATCAGCAGCGCTGCGACGGCTGCGCCGAAGATCGACCCGAGGCCGCCGACGACGGTGACGATGAAGGCGCCCACGATGATCGAGCCGTCGATGCCAGGGGTGACTGCGATCTGCGGCGAGATCACGGCCCCGCCGAGGCCGGCGAGGAGCGCACCCAGCGCGAAGACGACCGTAAAGAGGAGCTTCAGGTTGACCCCGCTCGCCTCGAGGGACTCCGGGTCGTCGACCGCTGCCCTGATCCGCCAGCCGAACGTCGTCAATTTCAGCAGCAGCCAGAGTCCGATCCCCACCGCGAGCGCGGTGCCGACGATCACGAGGTTGTACTTCGGGATCGACTCGCCCGCGATCTCGATCGAGCCGAAGAAGGACTTGGGCACGGGCACCGCGCGCGACTCGGCGCCCCAGATGCGCAGCGCGAGGTCGGCGAAGATGAGGAAGAGCGCGTAGGTTGCGAGCAGCTGGGTGAGATGCTCCTTGCCGTAGATGTGCCGGATCACGCCGAGCTCGACGGCGGCGCCGATCAGCGCGACGGCGAGGGCAGCGAGCGGGACGGCCCACCAGAAGCGCGCACCGGTGGCGAACCCGACGAGCGAGGTCGTCAGGAAGGCGCCGAACATGTAGAAGCTGCCGTGCGCGAGGTTGATCACCCGCATCGCTCCGAAGATCAGGGTCAGCCCGGCGGAGGCGAGGAACAACGAGCTGGCCGCGCTGAGCGTCCCCGACACCTCGATCACGACCGTATCCACTGGCGATCCCTCCTCTCTGGGTGAAGCGGGGTGGCGACCCGACGGTCGCCACCCCTGTCGAGCCGTGCGTCAGCGCCGAGCGATCGATTCCGCGCAGGTGAGCATGATCTTGGCCGGTGAGGCGATGAACACCTCGGGGTTCCACAGCTTGTGGCCGACGGTCTTGTCAGGCTGCCTCGCGACCGTGCCGACGAACTCGGGCACCTCGGCCTGGTGGTCGCAGGCGCGGATCTTGAGCGGCCCCCGGATCGTCGGGGTCGTCGAGCCTTCGATCGCCTTGACGAGCTTGTCGCCGTTCAGGCTCTTGACCTTCTTCACACCTGCCGCCCAGGTCTGGACGGCGGAGTACGCCATGATCGCCCACTCCGACGGGTACGCGTTGTACGCCTTCCGGTACCGGGCCACGAAGGCCGTCATCGCCGCGTTGCCCTTGTAGCCCCAGAACGGCGCCCGTGAGAACGCGATCGCACCGCTCGGAGCGGCGTCGCCGAGCGCCTTCAGCGGGTCGAGCGAGTACATCCCGATCATCCGCGTGTTCTTGAAGAACCCGTAACCAGCCGCCTGGTTGGTGAAGTTGACGAGGTCGCCCCCGAACTGGATGTTGAACGTCACCTCCGGGTCGGATGAGATCAGAGCGGAGAGCTGAGGAGCGATGTTCGCCGCACCGAGGGCCGGCCACTGCTGCCCGACGACCGTGTGGTCGACACCCAGATCCTTCAACGCCTGCAGGAAGTTCGTGACCGAGTTACGCCCGAACACGTAGTCGGGCGAGAAGGTGGCGACATTCAGCTTGCGCTTGCCGACCTTCTTCGCGAGATACTCCGCAACCGCCCGCGGCTCCATGATCGTGTTCGGGACGACCTGGAAGGCGTAGGGCGTCCAGCGCTGGGTCATCAGCGTGATGTCGTTCGACGTGTGCAGGAACGTCGGCACCTTGTATTGCGCCGAGAGCTGGAGCGTTGCAGCGGCGACCGCGCTCGAGACCGGGCCGAAGAGCGCCGAGATCTTCTTGTCGAGGATCATCGAGCGGACGTTGGCGGCGCCGGTAGCCGGAGTCGCGTTGTCGTCGGCGCTGACGACTCTGACTTCCTTTCCGAGCAACCCACCCTGGCTGTTGAGATCGGCGGCCGCGAGCTGCACTCCCTGTAGCCCTCCCTGTCCGAGGGTCGCGATCGCCCCGCTGAGCGTGGTCGAGATGCCGATGTTGAGGAACCCCTTGGTTTGACGCTCGCTCTGGCTCGGCGACGCGGTGCTAGCGCCGACGATGGCCAGGGCGGCGACGACGAACGCTGCGAGCGCGAGCGCTCCGTGCTTGCGTCGGTGCATCGCTACCTTGCCTCCTGTTGGTCGGTGACCCGCCCGGACGTCTCTGCGGCGGGGGTTTTCGTGCGGGCTGCGCGCTCCGCGTCGAGCAGCCGGGTGATCCGGATCGCGAGCAGCAAGGTCGACGCCCGATTCCCGTCCGTGAAGGTCGGGTCGATCGACGCGCGAATCTCGCGCAACCGGTACTTGACGGTATTCATGTGTACCCCGAGATCTGCGGCGGTCTGCTTGATGCGTCCCTGGTGCACGAGGTACGCCTCGAGCGTGGGGAGCAGCGAGTCCTTGCGAGCGACATCGCCGAGCGGCTCGAGCACGCTCGCCGCAAACCGGCGAGCACGCTCCGGCTGCTCGAGCAGTGCGATCAGCGGGGCGTACTCGAGGAACTCGTACACCGGTGAGGTCGCGGTGCCGAGCAGCGGGCCGGTGCGCAGAGCCTCGATCGCCTCGGCGTAGCTCTGACGTGTCTCGGCGACCCCCTCCGCTTGCCCCCCGAGCCCGACCGCGACGATCTGTGTCTCCTGCGTCAGACGGCGCAGCGTCCGGCAGAGCTGATCCCGACCTGCGGCACCCGTGAGCGCGACGGCAGCCACGACGCTGCGGTGACGAACGGTCCAGAGGATCGCGCCGGCACGCTCCTCGAGCAGCTGACCGGTGCGCTCGAGCTCGAGCAGGCTGAGGTCGGCCGAGAGACGCGCGACGACGACCATGTGCGGCGCATCGAGCTCGGCCGGATCGTCGATCGGGTCGGCGACGGGGCCGGACAGGATCGCGTTGAGCAGCGCCGATCGGCGGTGCTCCCGCTCGCGGGCGAGGTGCTCGGCCTCGTCGAGATACGCGGCGGCGACCGCGGTCGAGATCCTGTCGCCGAAGTCGAGCGCCCACGTCGCGACCTGCGCCATCACTCCCTGCAACGCCTGCCCGCGCCAAACGGGCGCTCCCGTGATCTCGCTCCACATGACGCGGATGCCGACGCGGTACGCACGAAGCATCGACTGGAGCTCGACGCCCTGGACAGCGCGGCGGCGGGCGCCCTCGAGCATCGGCGTGATCAGCTCGGCGCTCACAGGCTCGCCGGTCGACATCATGGTCAGCCAGCAGCGGACCATCGCGGTCGAGACCGCATGGATGTCGTCCTTCAGCGCCGGGTCGCCGATCGCGGCGTACGCGGGAATCTCGGCCTCGTAAGCTCTGACCATCGTCGTTGCGATCTCGTCGGAGGAATCGACGAGTTGCTCCGCGACCTCGCGGAGCAGCGCGGCTGCGCGATCCTGTCCCGGTGCGAGTGCGTGCCGATCCATGTCGACAACCGTACGGGACCTGGTGATCGTGGACAACTGCGCTCCTTCGCGCTCGTCCTGCGCGAGCCCCATTGCTCGTATTGCCTTGTCTAACAGGGCCAGTCCGTGGATACAACGGTTGCGTTGGACTGCTTCCGACGCTCCAATTGTCCAGCTTGGACAAACGAGCTGGAGACAATCCACCCGTGAAAGCTCGCGCGCTAGCGTCCACACGATGGATGCGCCCACCCTCCACGGGAAGTCGTTGACGTTACGCCCGATCCACGCTCAGGACGTGGAGCAGCTCTGGAAGCTGATCAGGAGCCCGGAAGTTGCGCGCTGGTGGAATCCGGGGGCACGCGACGAGCGGATCGCCGAGTGGCTCAACGGCGAGAACATGATCCAGTGGGCGATCGTCGTCGACGGCGCGCCGGCAGGGGTGATTCAGGCCTACGAGGAGCACGAGTCCGAGTTCCGGCACGCGGGAATCGACCTCTTCATCGGCCCCGACCACCAGGGCCACGGTCATGGGCGAGCCACCATCCGCACCATGGCTCGCTGGCTCTTCGACGAGCGGGGGCACCACCGGCTGATCATCGACCCTGCGCTTGCCAACGAGCGGGCGATTCGCTGCTTCGAGAGCGTCGGCTTCCGGCGCGTCGGAGTGATGCGACGGTACTGGCTCGACCACACATCCAACGAGTGGGTCGACGGCCTCCTCCTCGACCTGCTGCGCGACGAGCTCGTGTGAGACTGCCGGCGGAGAGGATCCCCCGGATCCCGGATCCGCTGCGTGCCGTCGTCCGGAGCACGATCTGGACGTTCGGTCGCGCGACGGCACAAGCGAGACCACTGCCCGACTTCCTCGTGATCGGCGCGCAGAAGGCGGGCACAACGGCGCTCTACTCCTACCTCCGCGCGCATCCGGCGATCACAGGCCCCTCGTGGAAGGAGGTCAGCTTCTTCGATCGGCACTGGGCCCGGGGTGTGGGGTGGTACCGCGGCAACTTCCCGCTTCGCGCGGGTGAGCGGAGAGTGGGGGAGGCGAGCCCCAGTTACCTGCTGCACCCGCGCGCCCCCGAACGTGCCCGGTCGGTCGTCCCCGACACGAAGCTGATCGCACTCCTGCGCGAGCCGGGCGCGCGGGCATACTCGCACTACCACCACGAGGTCTCGCTCGGCCGGGAACCGCTGTCGTTCGAGGACGCGCTCGCCGCCGAGGAGGAGCGAACCGCGGGCGAGGTCGAGCGCATGCAGGCCGACCCGACCTACTTCAGCCGGGCGTGGTGGGACCACACCTACCTCGCGCGTGGGCGGTACGCGGAACAGCTGGAACGGTGGCTCGCCGTGTTTCCACCTCAACAGCTGCTCGTGCTTACGACCGAGGAGCTCGCGGCCGACACGGCCACGGCATACGGCAGGGTGCTGGCGTTCCTCGGTGTCGCGACCCACGAGCTCGCGAGCTATCCCCGTATCTTCGAGCGTGTGTACGAGCCGATGTCACGCGAGACACGGGCGATGCTCGATGCGACGTTCGCAGAGCCAAACCGCCGGCTCGCGGGGCTTCTGGACCGTGACCTGGGCTGGGCCTGCGCCGCCTGAAGCCGGCGCGAGACACACGCCAACGGCCCTCTGCACATTCCCGAAGGATTGCGCCTCGCCTCGTGTGCCATCATGGTGTGATTCTGCGGCAGGGACGATCGGCGATCATAGACAAGGGGGCAGCATGCGGAAGGTTTTGACGCTCGCGCTTGCCGTCACGGCATTCGCGGCGATTGGAGGGACGGCGCTGGCCTCCCATTCGTGGAACGGCTATCACTGGGCGCGCACGGCGAACCCGTTCACGCTCAAGCTCGGCGACAACGTCACCGCGACGTGGGACTCGTACCTCGCGACGACGTCGGCTGACTGGACGGTGCCGAACGTGCTGGACACGACGATCGTTGCCGGGGGTGCCAAACCGAGAAACTGCCGTCCGACCTCGGGCCGGGTCGAGGTGTGCAACGCGACCTACGGCAACACCGGTTGGCTTGGTCTCGCCCAGATCTGGGCCTCCGGCAGCCACATCACGCAGGGCGTGGTC
>JBPCLB010000211.1:0-5079 GCA_051003695.1 Gaiella sp.
GCGGTGCACCGTGCCCGGCGGGTAATGGAACGCATCGCCGGTTGCGATCTCGAGCTCCTCGAGCTCGCCGCCGACCTCGCCCAGCTCCAGACGTGCCCGGCCCTCGCGTACGAGCCACGACTCGTCCTTGACCTCGTGGTACTGGAGGCTGAGTGACTGACCAGCGCGCACGAAGAGGAGCTTGCCGACGTACTCGTCGGTCTCCGCCCAGACGAGCTCCCAGCCCCACGGCTTGTCGACCTGGCGGGGTTGCACCCGAAGCGCGTCGACGTTCATGCGAGCCACTCCGGATGGGCGGCCACGTGCTCGTCGGCGCGCTTGAGCTCCTTCGGCGTGTTGACGGTCAGCCAGAGTCCCTCGTGCCGAAAACCGCGCAGACTGCCCTCGGTCGCGAGCTCCGGAAACACCGTGGTCTCGTGATCGCCCTTCACCGGGAAGCGCGCGAGCGCCGCGTCCGAGAGGACGTAGATGCCGCAGTTGACCCAGTAGGGAACGGTCGAGACCTCGTGGAAGCCGGTGATCACGTCGTCGTCGGTGAGATCGACCTGGCCGAACGCCGACGGTGGCCGGGCGACCGTCACCGTCGCGGCGGCCCCGGTCGAGCGCTGCCGCTCGAGCAGGCCGGCAAAATCGACGTCGACGAGCTCGTCACCGTTCATCGCGTAGACGTCGCCCCCCTCCCGTCGCAGCGACGCCGCGTAGCGAATTCCCCCGCCGCGGCCGAGACGCTCGGGCTCGCCCGCACACGCGACCTCCAGGTCCAGGTCGACGAGCTCGCGCTCGAACTCGTGCTCCTGACCCGCGAGACAGCTGACGATCACCCTCGTGACGCCGACCCTGCGGAGACGCTCGAGTTGCCAGGTGAGGAGTGGCCTGCCGCCGACGAGGACGAGCGACTTCGGCCGCCCCCCGGCAGCCTCGCCGAGGCGCTCCGCCTTGCCGCCGGCGAGGACGATCGCCTCCATCAGCTCGCGGCTCTGCCGATCGCGTCGTACACGTAACCCAACCGCCGCATCTCCGCAGGATCGAGCATGTTGCGGCCGTCGATGAACACGGGTCGACGCATCGTCGAGCACATGGCCGCCCAGTCCGCCTCGCGGAGCTCCGGCCATTCGGTCACGAGCACAGCGGCGTCGGCGCCCGCGAGCGCTTCGGAGACGCTCTTCACCTGAGTGACCCCGGGCAGTCCGTCGGCCGTCGCAACGGGATCCCAGAGTCGCACGCTCGCGCCCTCGGCGATCAGCCGCCCCGCGAGCACGAGCGCCGGGGACTCTCGCGTGTCGTCCGTGTCGGGCTTGAACGCGAGCCCGAGCAACGCCACGGTCGTTCCACGGAGCCGGTCGAGCCGCTCGGTCAGCTTTCCGATCACACGCCGCTTCTGCAGCTCGTTGACCTCGATCACCGCGTTCAGGAGCTGAAAGTGATAGCCGGAATTCGCGGCGAGCTGCTTGAGCGCGAGCGAATCCTTCGGAAAACAACTACCACCGAAGCCGATCCCGGCACGGAGGAAGCTCGGCCCGATCCTACGATCGAGGCCGATTCCCTCGGCAACCTTGACGACGTCGGCGCCCGTCGCCTCGCAGACGTTCGCGACCTCGTTGATGAACGAGATGCGGGTCATCAACGCCGCGTTGGCAGCGAGCTTGATCATCTCCGCCGAAGCGACGTCGGCCCTGACGACCGGAGCGTCGATGCCGGCGTGCAAGCGCTCGACGAGCTCTCCATCGGCGTCCTCGAACGCGCCGATCACGATCCGGTCGGGGTGGAGGAAGTCGCGCACCGCCGTTCCCTCTGCGGTGAACTCGGGGTTCGAGACGTAGCCCACGTCGGTCATCCGACGTTCGTCGAGCCGGTGACGCACCTTCTCACCCGTGCCGACCGGCACGGTGCTCTTCATCACGACGACGATGCGGCGGTCGACACGCGGGAGCTCGTCGATCACCATCCAGACGGCTGAGAGATCCGCGTCACCCGAGTACGTCGGAGGTGTGCCGACGGCGACGTAGACGATGTCGGCGCCGTCGATCGCCTGTGCGACCTCGGTCGTGAACGTCAGTCGCTCTCGACCGCGCTGGAGCAGCTCGTCGAGACCGGGCTCGTAGATCGGCACTTCCCCGCGCCGTAACGACTCGATCCTGTCCGGAAGGATGTCGCGGACGACGACGTCGTGCCCGAGGTCGGCGAAGCACGCGCCGGTGACGAGCCCGACGTACCCGGCCCCGAACACCGCGATCTTCGACTTCTCCTCGGCCACGACCGCGCGGAGGATAGCCGTCGCTCTTCGTCGCACTTTCGCGAAGCGAAACCGCTACCGGCGCAGCGCAGCCAGGGGCTTCAAGCCCTTGGCGATCGCGATCATGGTCTCGTTCGAGAGTCGGTCGAGCAACGAGTTGACGACCCAGTAGGACGCCTGCGGTGTCCGGAGCACGACCATGTGCAAGCGAGGGCCGTTGTAGTAGAGCTCGTAGCGCCTGCCTCCGAGCCGCCGGATGAAGTTGCGGCCGCGGAGGGCGGGCGCATCGTCCCAGTCGCTCATCTGCACACCCCAATACTCGTTGCGCCCGGCGACCTTGAACGTGAGCCGCACACCGAGATGCTCCTTGGCATCCTTGTCCATCCAGTACACGCGGATCGGTTTCTCTCTGTCGATCCAGGACGAGCCTTCGAGCATCGTCGGCACCAGCAACGGGAAATCCACGTCGCGCCGCACACCACGCAGTAGCTCGAGCGACGCCGAAGGACCGGGGCTGACATCGGCCTTCTGCCGTTCGGGAGTCTGATCGACGGGTGCCGAGCCGAGCCGGCCGTGGAAGGTCTGCCCGACGACGGTGACGATCATCGCCCCGTTCGAGAGCCGGGTGATCTTCGGCAGCGCCCGTTGGGCGTCGGCCGACCCGAACAGGTTCGCGAGCTTCTGCGCAGCGAGCTTCGCACCGGCCTGCGCAGGATCGAAGTAGATCTTCGTGCGGAAATAGTCGTAGGTGGGCGCGTTGGCCGGGATCCCGTTCGGGGGCAGCACCATCCGGTACCCACGCTGACCGAGCAAATAGCTCGCATCCGATGCCGAGCCGGGAACGCCGTTTCCGTTGAGCACGGTGACCGACGTCTCGCGAGGAGGCGGCGCTTTCTGCTTGAGCTTCTCGCCGAGCGCGACGGCCGTCGCCTTCCGCGCCGACTCGACATCCGGGTTCGCCCATTCCCGAACCGCGCGCTGCATGTTCTCGCTCGAGGTCGTGAGGTCCGCGAATCCTTCGAGCCCTTCGATCCGCGTCTGGAAGATGTGTCCCGGCGGCAGCGAGTAGGCGAGCAACGCATACGCGAGGACGGTCTTTGCGCTCACGTCCCTGCCCCCACCCTGCGCAACCTCGACGTTCGACGTGACCACCTTGATCACCTGGGGGAGTCGGGTGAGCGAGAAGCTCGACTCGATCTGATCCTTGAACGCGCGCACGAAGAGCTGCTGACGCGCGTTGCGGTAGAGGTCGCTGTCGGTGTGCCGGAAGCGAACGAAGTCGAGCGTCTTCAAGCCCGTCAGTTTCTGGTATCCGGGCTGGAGATTGATCGTCGCGTATCCGCCGGGGCCGCCTCGGTCGTTGAAATAGCGCCTGTCGATGTCGATCCAGATCCCGCCGAGCTTGTCGACGAGCTGGCGAAAGCCACGGAAGTTGACCGTCAGTAGGTAGTTGATCGGCTGACCGGTGAGCGCCCTGACGGTCCGGAGCGTGCCCTGCGGACCGCAGAGCGCATAGGCGGCATTGATCTTGTCGGTGAACGTCCCCTTGTCGCCGCAGAGAATCGGAACGCTGAGATCGCGCGGAAACGAGAGCAGCGAGAGCGTCTTTCCGTCCGGGTCGGCGCGCATCAGCATCAGCGTGTCCGAGCGTGAGGGCGTTCCCTTCGCCTCGCCTGCCCGCCGGTCGTACCCGATCACGAGCGCCGTGCCCGGTTGACCCGGCAGTACGACGTCGAGCTGTCTCGCCGCCTTCTTCACGTCGATCGTTCTCGGAGCGACCGCGGCTACGGACTCTTGGAAATAGAGGTACGCGCCACCCGCGGCGCCGCTCGCAACGACGAGGAGGACGAGGGCCATCCACCCGAGAATCCGAGCGACCAGCCGCCGGCCGCTACGCCCCGGTGGCTCAGGCTGGCGGTACACGGTGATCGGGACGAGCGGCCCGGGGGGCAATGCCACGTGCCCGTTGCCGTTGAGGGCTGCGCCGCGACCGACTCCACGTTTGAGCGTCGTCTTCATGGCGAGTCAGGCGCCACGGCGCCGCAGCGCAGGGTACCGCAGGGTTAAGACGGTTCGGCCGTGCACGCCTCCAGCCTGTCCAGCGCGGAAGCGAGGAGCTGGAGCTCCTCGGGGGCGCCGGCAGTGATCCGGATCCCGTGCGGTGCGCCGAATGGGCCGGTCGGCTGGACGATGACGCCTCTGCGTGCCAATCCTTCGGCGAGCTCCCGCGCCCCAGAACCGACGTCGACGAAGACGAAGTTTCCTCGTGGTTCCGGAAGTGGCGGTAGACCCCGCTCGGTGAGGAGCGCGATCAGCGCCGATCGCGCGGACACGGTCTCGGCCCGGCGACGGTGTACCTCGGCGGGGTCGTCGAGACTCGCAAGCGCTGCGACCTGGGCGGGAAAGCTGACGTCGTACCCGCGCTGCACTTTTCGGATCGCGTTCACCAACTCCGCCGGCCCGACCGCGTAGCCGACGCGCAGACCCGCGAGCCCGTAGAGCTTCGAGAACGTCCGCAGCACGAGCGCCGCGCGACCCGACCGGAGCGTGTGCTCGATCCCGTCGGCACGCGACTCCTCGTCCATGAAGTCGAGGTACGCCTCGTCGAGGATCAGTAACACGTGTGCCGGCAACTCGGAAACGAGCCTCGCCAGCGCCTCGGGCCCGAGCGTGGTCCCGGTGGGGTTGTTGGGCGTCGCGACGAAGACGAGCTTCGTCCGCGGCGTCACGGCTCGGACGAGTGCCCGGACATCGATGCGGCCCTCGTCTAGTGGGACGAGCACGGGCACTGCGTCTCGCACCCGGGTATCGCGCACGAAGCTGGGGAACGAGGGCCACGGTACGAG
>JBPCLB010000212.1:0-6505 GCA_051003695.1 Gaiella sp.
ACGGTGCTGTCCGATCCCTTTCGTACCGTTCTCGACATGGAGCAACCGACCCGGATCGACCTGCTCGAGCTCGATATCGATCTCCGCCTCACCGACCTCTGGCGCGAAGCCGCAGACGTGCCCGAATGGAGCCTCGAGGTGGTGTCGGCGTTCATGCGCGCGTGTTACGGCAAGGGCTACTGCGATGCGCTCACCGAGGACGCACCCGGTTCGCTCTGCCTCGAGCATGGCTACGAGGTGCCGCCGCGGCGGGAGCAGGTCGGGCGCCGCCACGCGAGCGCCGACGCCGACTGAGCGCTGTCCCAGGTCGGGTCCGGCCATTGCGACGGCAGACCTCGGCGTCTAAACGGGCGACCTCGTTCGGATGCGCGCATAGAGTGACCGCCGATGAGCCAGCGACCGCGCGTCGGCCCGGCCCACATCCCCTCGCGCGAGAGCCCGGAGCGGGCCGTCGAGATCCTGCTCGAGCGCGGCTACACCGCCTGCGAGATCGATTTCGAGTCGGGCTTCTGGATGGACTACCCCTTCGCGGAACGTCTCGGCGAGGTTGCACGCGAGCAGGACATTGCGCTCTCGGTGCACGCCCCGCTCTTCGGCTGGGTCGGCCACCTCGAGCCGAGCGGGCGCAAGTGGGGCTCGGCGCTCGGGGGGCTCGATCGCAGTGCGGGGATTGCGGCGGCGTGCGGCGCGGAGCTCGTCGTCTTCCACCCCGGGTTCCTGCTCGAGCGCAGTCGCGAAGAGGCCCTGAACGCGGTCGTCGACCAACTCGGGCTCGTCCGCGAGCGGCTCGAGTCGAAAGCTCGTGCCGTGCCGTTCGGCGTCGAGGTAATGGGACGGGTGCGTGAGCTCGGATCGCTCGACGACTGCGTGGAGATCGCGCGGCGCACCGGCTGGGTGCGTCCGGTCGTGGACTTCGCACACATGCACGCGACGAGCGACGGTGCCTTTCTCGAGGCTGATCGGTTCGCCGAAGCACTCGAGCTCGTCGACTCGATCCTCGCGCCGGGCGTACCGTTCCACGTGCATTTCTCGGACATCAAGTTTGCGAACCGCAACGAGACGAAACATCTGCCCTACGGCGAGGGCACGCTCCGGGCAAGGCCGCTTCGCGCGGCGCTCGACCGGTTTGCGCGCCCCGCCACCGTGATCTCGGAGGCGCCCGACGAGAGCTCGAGTCAGGAGATTCTCGCCGAGCTCGCGAGCGGAGCGAGCTGACCCAGACGTTCTTCGAACGACATCGCCTCGGCGTCTCGCCCGCGCGAGCGGAGAAACGAGACGATCGTGCGCAGCGGCTCGAGCTCGTGCTTGCAGAGCTCGCTCTCCCCGACGATCTCGAGTGCTTCTCGGAACAGCGTCTCGGCCTCGCGGTCGCGTCCCTGAGCTGCACGCACGAGGCCGAGCGCGAGGCGGGTCGTCGAGCGTGAGCTGACGTCCTGCGCACCCACCGTGGAGCGCGACTCGAGCGCGAAGCGCTCCGCTTCGTCGATGCGGCCGAGCTCGAGCAGCACCTGCGCGAGCGTTCGCTGGCTCTCGACGAGCGTGCCTCGGTCGCCGAGTGGTGTCAACATCCGGACGGCGTCGCGCAGCAGGCGCTCGGCCTCGCCGAGATTCCCTCGACGCCACTGCACCATCGCGAGCCAGTTGAGCGTCCGCGCGGTGCTCGTCGCGACTCCCGCCTCCGAGAACAGCTTGTGGGCCAGCTCGAATTGGTCGTGGGCATCGTCGAGCTCGTCGCGACGGAAGTGCAGCTGCCCCCGGAGCCGGGCGATCCACGCCCGGGCGACGAAGCTGCCGCTCTCCTCGGCGAGCTCGAGCGCGCGGGCGAAGAGCGGCTCCCATTGCTCCTCCGGCGCGAGCCGCTCCTGCATCACCGAGCCGAGATCCATCAGCGCCGTCGCCTCGAGATCCTTGCGCCCCATCGACCGCGCGAGCTCGAGCGTCTCCTCGGCGTGGCGCTCGATCAGCGCGGCGTCGCCGATCCACCAGCCGATCTGGCTGAGCATCCCGAGCGCCTCGTACCGAGCCACGTCGTCGTCTTCCGGCAGCGTCTCCAGGGCCTGCTCGGCAAGCTCGCGGGCGACCTCGACATCGGCATCGCGCTCGAGCGCGACCTCGGCCAGCGCCGTCAGCGCTCGTCCCTCGAGCCGCGCGTCGCCCGCGTCGGCCGCGGCCGCCCGCACGGTCTCCATCTCCGCCGAGACGGCCGGCATGTCGGTGAGTTGCCTGGCTGCCCTGGCGGCCTCGTAGCGACGCTCGAGCGTCGGTCCAAGCTCGACCGCTCGCAGGAGGAGCTTGCGGCCCGCGCGGTTGGCCTCCCTCGCCAGGGCGCGCCGGCCTGCGGCGGTCAGCGCCTCGGCGGTCTCGGCTGCGAGCTCCGTCGGCGCGGTGCCGTCGAGCTCCGCGAGCAGCCGCACTGCCTGATCGAGGTGGTAGGCGCGAATCTCCTCCAGCTCGTCGACACCTCGGGCGCGAAGCCAACTGGCAAAGCCGCGGTGCAGCTCCGCCCTCGCCCCCTTCGAGACGCCCGCATAGGCGACGTCCCTGATCAGAACGTGCTTGAACCGGAACGCCTGCTCCCCGGTGATCGTCGAGCGAGACTCCCGCGTCACGAGCTCCCGGCCGACGAGCTCGTCGATTGCGGCGGCAACATCCTCGTGCTCCGGGGAGAGCACCGCGAGCGCACCGCTCCAGAAGACGCGGCCGATCACCGCCCCGCGCCGCAACATCTCGCGCGCGCCCGCCGGCAGCCGGTCGATCCGCGCAGCGATCAGTGCCTGCACGGTGTCGGGGATCGCGTCGGCTCCACCGGCCCCGCGCTCGAGGAGCATCCGCACCGTCTCCTCGACGAAGAGCGGGTTCCCCTCCGCTTTTCCGAGCACCGTCGCTCGTTGCGCCCGAGGCAGCTCACCATCCGCGAGGAGCGCGTCGAGCAGCTGCTCGCTCTCGTCCGCCGCGAGCGGTTCGAGCTCGATCGCAGTCGAACGCAAGCGGCCCCCGGCCCAGGACGGCCGAAGGTCGAGCAGCTCGGGTCGGGCGAGACAGATGATCAGGAGCGGGGCCCCTTGAACGCGGCCGGCAAGGTGTGCGATCAGGTCGAGCAGCGGTTCCTCGGCCCAGTGGATGTCCTCGAACGCGAGCACGAGCGGCTGCGCCTCGGCGAGCTGCGCCGCCCACTCCTGGGCTGCCCACGCGATCTCCTGCGCGCTGCGATCACCGGTGACGGCATCCAGGACGCCAGACGCAAGCCCGAGCAGATCGGCAACGGCATCGTCCGCACAGGCCTCCCGCAGCTTCTCGACCGCCATCGCCGTCGGATCGTCGTCCGAGATCCCCGCGGCGGACTTCACCATCTCGGCCAATGGCCAGTAGGTGATGCCCTCGCCGTACGGCAGGCAACGTCCGGCGAGGATCGTCGCGCCCTCGACACCCGCGAGGAACTCGCGCACGAGCCTGCTCTTGCCCACACCGGGCTGGCCGAAGACGGTGAAGAGATGCGCTCGGCGATCGCGGACGGCTCGCGACCAGGTGTTCTCGAGCAACTCGAGCTCCTCGTCGCGGCCCACGAACGGCGCGGTCACGCGCAGTCCCCTCGCCGAGGCCGTCTCTTCCTTCGTGCACAGGATCCGGTGGGCGTGGATCGCCCCCTGAAGCCCGCGCAGCTCGAGCAACCCGACGTCCTCTGCCCGAAACGCCCCGTCGGCGAGCCGATGGGCGAGCGGGCCGACCAGGATCTCGCCCGGCTGGGCGGCCTGCTGCAGCCGGGCCGCGATGTTGACCGCCTCGCCTGTGACGAAGGTCGACGCCGCATCCTCGGTGACGACCTCGCCGGCCTCGAGCCCGATCCGCACCTCGAGCTCGAGCTCGAGGACAGCGGCTTTGATCCCGAGCGCCGCGCGAGTCGCGCGCTCGGCATCGTCCTCATGAGCGTGAGGGACGCCGAACGCGGCCATCACTGCGTCTCCGGCGAACTTCTCGACGGTGCCGCCGTGCAACTCGATGCAATGCGAGACGCGGTCGAAGAAACGCGACACACGACGGCGGACGACCTCGGGGTCGGTCGCGCCGACCAGGTGCGTCGAGCCCACGAGGTCGACGAACATCACGGTGGCGAGCTTCCGTTCCATACGCACCAGTGTAGAAACAGCGCAGGCTGTGCTTGGCGCCGGGCTTCGCCGTCACCTATGGGAGCAGCCGGAGGCGGAGGGCACACTAGGATCACGCCGATGCTCGATCCGAAGGTGTTCAAGGCGTACGACGTGCGCGGGGTGTACCCGACCGAGCTCGACGAGGAAGGCGCCTATCGCATCGGTCGCGCCTACGTCGAGCATTTCGAGCCCAAGACGATCGCGATCGGTCGCGACATGCGCCTCTCCGCTCCCGCGATGACCACGGCCGCGATCGAAGGTGCCGCGGACGCGGGCGCAGACGTGCTCGACCTCGGCATGGTCGGAACCGAGATGGTCTACCACGCCGTCGGCGAGCTCGGTCTCGACGGCGGGATCTGCGTCACCGCGTCGCACAATCCGAAGGAGTACACGGGGATAAAGATCGTCAGACGCGGGGCGCTGCCGGTGGGCGGCGACTCGGGTCTCGACGAGATCCGCGCGCTCGCAGCGCGCGAGCCCGGCGCGGTCGAGCGACGTGGAAGCATCCGCGCCGAGGACGTCTGGGCCTCTTTCGTCGAGAAAGTGCTGTCCTTCGTCGACGTGGGATCGATCCGACCGCTGAAGATCGTGGTCGATGCGGCGAACGGGATGGCGGGGACGATGCTCCCCCCTGTACTCGCACGACTGCCGGGACTCGAGGTCGTTCGCTGTTTCTTCGATCCGGACGGCTCGTTCCCCAATCACGAGCCGAACCCGCTGCTCCCCGAGAACCGCGCGTTCGTGATCGAGCAGACCCGCTCGCAGGGCGCCGATCTCGGGGTCGCCTACGACGGAGACGCCGATCGCTGCTTCTTCGTCGACGACACGGGGGAGTTCGTCCCGGGCGACTTCGTCACTGCGCTCCTGGCGGAGGCGATGCTCGCGAAGAACCCGGGTGGCACCGTCCTCTACGACGTCCGGGCGAGCTGGGCCGTGCCGAAGACGATCGCGGCCGCGGGCGGGGTCGCGCTGGCGAGCCGCGTCGGCCATGCCTTCATCAAGCACCGGATGCGGAAAGAGGACGCGGTCTTCGCGGGCGAAGTGTCCGCGCACTACTACTTCCGCGACTTCACCCAAGCCGACACCGGGGTCGTTCCGTTCCTCGTCATGCTCGAGCTGCTCTCGCAACGAGCACGACCGCTGTCGGAGCTGCTGGCGCCGTACCGCGAGCAGTACTTCCTCACGGGCGAGCTCAACACTCCGGTCGCGGACGTCGCACTGAAGCTGCAGGAGCTCAAGGAACGATACGGCGGCGAGGGAGGCAGGATCTCGCATCTCGACGGCCTCTCCGTCGATTTCGACGATTGGCACTTCAACGTGCGACCGTCGAACACCGAGCCGTTGCTGAGACTGAACCTCGAGGCGCTCGACGAGTCCACGATGGAGCAACGGCGGGACGAGGTGCTCGGCCTGATTCGTTCCTGAGGATCCGACGCCGCCGGCGGGGGGTAGCCTGGCCTCGACCGTTCTCGAGCGAAGGAGCGTGCGATGCCGACACTGCTGCAGATCGATTTCCCGATGCAAGGTCCGTGGGGTGACGAGCTGGCTGTCGCCTTCGGCGACCTCGCTTCCGTGATCGGCCGCTCGCCTGGACTGCGCTGGAAGATCTGGACCGAGAACGAGGAGGCAGGCGAAAGCGGCGGCATCTACCTCTTCGAAGATGCCGACTCGGCGCGTGCCTACCTCGAGGAGCATCTCGCTCGGCTCGAAGGCTTCGGCGTCACGAACATCCGCGCCAAGGTCTTCGACGTCAACGAGCCCCTGACCTACCTGAACGCCGGGCCCGTGGCAGCACCGACGACTGCGTGAGCCGGCGATCGCACGGCGGGAGTGCGTGATGCGCCTCGCACCCGAGCTGGGGAGGCTCAGCGACCGCCGGCCGCCGTTCAAGTACTCGGCGCTGACGCGGGTCTGGTTCTCGGACACCGACGCGCAGGGCGTCGTCTACTACGGCCGCTACCTGCCGTACTTCGACCACGCTCGGACGGAGTACCATCGGCACCTCGGCACGGTCTCGCTGCCGGGCGCGGAATTCGTGATGCGGGCCTCGAATGTCGCGTACCACGCGCCTGCCCGATTCGACGATCTCTTGGAGTGCTTCGTTCGCGTGAGCAGGCTCGGCCGAACGAGCATGACGTACGAGTGCGCGGCGTACGGCGCCGACGAGCGGTTGCTCGTGACGGGCGTGCAGACACTCGTTTTGATCGAGCGCACGACCCGGCAACCCCTCGAGATCCCCGACGAGTCCCGCGCACCGATCCGTGCGTTCGAGGGACCCGATCTCGTCGTCTGAACGAACCGATGCTCGAGACACTGGAGCGCCTGCTGGGTCACTCGACGGAAGCCGACGACGCGCTGCG
>JBPCLB010000213.1:0-9915 GCA_051003695.1 Gaiella sp.
CGCGTTCCGAGCGCCTGGGCGAGCGCGGTGCCGAGCGCGGCGACGACGTCCTCGACTGTGTGGTGCTCGTCGACCTCGAGGTCGCCGCCCGCGAGGAGCTCGAGATCGAAGCCGGCATGGAACGCCAACAGCGTGAGCAGGTGATCGAGAAAGCCGATCCCCGTCGCGATGCGCGTGCGACCGCTCCCGTCGAGTGTCAGCGTCAGCCGAAGTGCAGTCTCCGTCGTCGTGCGCAGCACCGTCGCGTCGCGGCGGTAGGACGCCGGCGCGGGCTCGGCGCGGAGCTCACGAAGCAACACGTCGTTGTCGGACGGCCCACGGAGCGTGATCCGGATCCCACCGTCGAAGGCGCGAACCACGAGGCCCTGCCGCTCCAGGCGCTCCGCGAGCGGCTCCTCCGTGCGGATTGCGACGAAGTTGCCCGCAGAGGGCGGACAGTCGAAGCCGGCAGCGACCAGGACTGCGCGCACTCGCTCGCGCTCTGCGATCGTGTCCTCGAGCTCGAGCAGCCGCGGCTCCCGCAGCGCAGCGGTGGCGATCCGCGCAGCGGGACCCGAGATCGGCCCGGGCGAGCGCCGTTCGGTCAGGAGCGCCGCCGTCTCGGGATGGGCGAGCCCGTATCCGACCCGGAGTCCTGCGAACCCGAACGCCTTCGACAGGGTGCGGAGGACGACGAGGTTCGGTAGCTCGTCGACCCACGGCACGCACGTACGCGCGCCGAACTCGATGTACGCCTCGTCGACGACGACGATCGCGTCGGGTTGCGTGCGCGCGAGCTCGACGAGCTCCTCCGGCTCGACCCACGCGCCCGTGGGATTGTTCGGGTTGCAGCACCAGTGCAGGTCGGCGGCCACGCGCCCTTCGACGACCTCGGCCCCTCGCACCTCGGACGCGATTCGAAAGAGCGCGTAGGTCGGAGCCTCGATCGACGCACGCGTGCCGGGGCCGAGGAAAACCTGACCGAGGAGGAGGATGAGATCGTCTGCGCCGGCGCCGACGACGACGTGCTCGGGCGATAGGCCGGTGTAGCTCGCAGCCGCCTCCCGCAGCTCGCGGTAGCTGCCTTCTGGGTATTCGTTGAGCCGGGCCATGCTCTCGGCGAGCGGAATCTGCGGCACCCCGGCGAGCGGTGGGGTGTTCTGGTCGAACTTGAGCACGCACGCCGCGGGGACGCCGTACTGCGCCGCGACCTCCTCGGGCGTGGCCGACCAGACGTAGGGCGCGTAGCCGTCGGCGACCGGCCGGGCCTTCGCGCGGACGCGATCCACGCTTGTCATGCCGCCCCAGGAACGGCAGCGGCGTGCAGGGGCAGACCCTCGACTCGGGCCAGCGGGCCGACCACATCGGCCGCAAGCCGAACCCCTTCGGGGGTCGCCGTCACCACCTGAAGCGGCTTGAGAAACGTCTCGATCCCGAGCCCGCCCGACGAGCGCGCGAGGCCTGACGTGGGCAGCACGTGCGTGGCGCCAGCCGCGTAGTCACCCACAACCGACGTGCAGCCGAGAAACACCGTGCCGGCGTTCCGGATCCGAGGGAGCAGGGCGACCGGATCGGCGACGTGGAGCTCGAGGTGCTCCGGTGCGAATTCCTCCGAGCGCGCGACGGCTTCGTCGAGCGACGCGACGACGACGCACGAGACATTGTGTTCATTCAACACAAGCGTCTCGACGGCAGTCGCCAGGGCCAGAGCGTCGGTCAGGAGTAGCGCCTCGCTGTCGTCGCCGTGCTCGGCCTGGGCGAGCAGCCCTGCGGCGACGGCTTGCGGAGCTGCGGTTGCGTCCGCGATCACGACGACCTCGCTCGGCCCTGCCGGGAGATCGATGCGCACGCGACTCGAGACGATGAGCTTCGCGGCGGTGACGTAGGCGTTGCCGGGCCCGACGATCGCGTCGACCGGCTCGATCGTGGCCGTCCCGTGGGCGAGCGCGGCGACGGCCTGCGCGCCGCCAATCGCCCAGATCTCGTCGAGCCCGAGCTCGCGGGCTGTGACGAGAATCGCATCGACGGGATTCGGCGTCACGACGGCGATCCGACGGACGCCTGCCACCTGCGCCGGCACCGCCGTCATCACGAGCGACGACGGGAGTGGCGCGCGCCCGCTCGGGACGCACACGCCGACGGCGTCGAGCGGCAGCCAGCGTCGCTCGGAGACAATGCCCGGCGCGGCCTCCACGGACGTGTCGAGTGGAAGCTGGGCACGATTGAAGATCGACACAGCATCGATCATCCGGCGCAGCGCCTGGAGCACATCGGCGTCGACGCGCGCCACGGCGATCCGCTCGGCCGGGACACGTAATCCGTACGGCCGCCCCCCGTCGAGCCGCTCGGTCCACTCGAGCAGCGCGGCGTCGCCCCGCTCGCGCACGTCGGCGACGATCTCGCCGGACGTGACGAGCGCATCCTCCAGGATTGCGCCTCTCACGGGACGAGCCTCTCGACGGGCAAGACGAGAATCGATGACGCACCTGCGTCCTTGAGGGCCGGTAGCACCGTCCAGATCTCGCTCGCGTCGACCGCGGCATGGATCGCGATTTGGCCCTCGTCGGCAAGCTGCAAGACCGAGGGCGAGCCCATTCCCGGGAGAACCGAGCGGATCGCGGGCAGGTCGTCGATGTGCGCGTTCATCATCACGTAGCGGCGGTTCCGAGCCGCCACCACACCCGAGAGCATCAGCTCGAGCCGCTCGACGAGGTTGCGGCGCGCGTCGATCGCCGCGCGGTTGCCGATCAGCACCGCCTGGGAAGAGAGCAGCTTGCCGATCGGCCGCAGGCCGTTCGCGCTCATCGTCGAACCGGTCGAGACGAGGTCGACGATCGCATCGGCGAGCCTCAGGCGCGGCGCCGCCTCGACCGAGCCCGAGACCGGAACGAGCTCACAGCGAACTCCCTCGGCCTCCAGCAGCGTGCGTGTGGAGACGGGGTACGCCGTCGCCACGCGCAGCCCGTCGAGGTCTGCGATCGTCTGCTGGCGCGCGTCGTCGGGCACCGCCGCCTCGAGAGTGCAGCGCGCAAAGCCCAGCTCGGCGAGCGTGACGACCTCGGCTTCGGCCTCGGCCACGAGGTTGGCGCCCGTGATCCCGAGGTGGACGACGCCGTCCTGCGCATACTCCGGAATGTCGCTCGGACGGATCAGCAGGAGATCGACGGGGGCATTCGCGCACGGAACGACGAGCGAGCGCTCGGTCACCTCGAACGACAGGCCGGCGTCGGCGCACAACCGCAGCGCCGGCTCGGCCATGCGGCCCTTCGCCGGGACGGCGAGGGTCAGCCGGCCGTTCTCGCCGGCACGAGAGAACGTCGAGCTCACTCGGAGTTCCTCCGCTCTGCGCGGTCGAGCGCGAGCTTGTACCCGCCGGTTCCGTGGCGCAACCACTGCGCGACGCGAGTCACGGTCGCGGTCGAGGTGGGCACGCGCTGGGCGATCTCGACGTACGGCACTCCCTGCTCGAGCAGCAGCACGGTCTGCCAGCGATGACTGAGGGCCTCGAGCTCCTGCAACGTGCAGAGGTCGCGGAGGAACCGCGCCACCTCGTCGCGCGAGCCGAGGCTCTGGAAGGCGTCGGAGAGCGCGTCGAGCCCGGGAATCGGCTCGACCGGGTGCTCCGGCCGGATCGCTGCCGCCATCTCGATCATGATAGCATGTTAGCGTGATAGCACAGTTTGAGGTGATTCCGGCAATCGACGTGCTCGAAGGGCGCGTCGTGCGCCTCCGAGAAGGGCGACGGGAAGCGGTCACGATCGAGGCCGGCGAACCGCTTGCCCTCGCCCGCCGCTTCGCCGCAGAGGGAGCGACCCGACTGCACGTCGTCGACCTCGACGGAGCCTTTGCCGGCGAGCCCACGCCAGGGCTCGTGACGCGGATCGCCGGGACCGGGCTTCCGCTCCAGGTCGGGGGGGGCTACCGGACGATCGCCGCCGTGGCTCGAGCACTCGAAGAGGGCGCAGATCGGGTGATGGTCGGAACCGCTGCACTCTCGCCCGAGTTCCTCGCCGACTCGGCTACGAGGTTCGGCGAATCGCTGCTCGTCGCGATCGACGCGCGCGACGGCTACGTCACAGTCGAAGGGTGGACACGTGAGAGCACGCTCGCGCCCTCCGAGCTCGCAGTCCGGTGCGCCGCGGCAGGCATCCGGTTGCTGCTCGTAACCTCCACCCGGCGCGACGGCTCGCTCTCAGGCCCTGATCTCGGCCTGCTCGGCGAGATCCTCGAGGCTGGATTGCCGGTGATCGCCGCCGGCGGGATCGCTTCGCTCGAGGATCTGGACGCGGTGCGCGCGCTCGGCTGCAGCGGCGCGATCGCCGGCAGCGCGCTCCTCGCAGGCCGTTTCACGCTCCGGGAAGCGCTCGCGCGACTCTCGGTCTGATCACTCGTCGCCGGCTGGCGAGGCCGAGAATGTGGCGGCTAGTCCCTCTTCCAGCTCCTGACGCTCGTTCGCCGAGAGGCGCGCGGCCCCGTGCGCGAAACGATACCAGCGTGGCGGCATCTCCTCGCTGCGGATCGAGGCGATCACCGCGTCGATGTCGGCCAGTTGTGGGGTGTTCCACTCGCTGAAGTTCAAGGCCTCGCGACCGTTTTCGGTGTCGCGCTGCATGAGCCACGACACGGGCGCGACGCTTGCGAACCACTGCCGCTCCGTCAGGTTGGAGTGACACTCGAAGCAGGAGTCGACGACGAGCGCCCGCGTCCGAGTGCTGTCCCATTTCGGCTCCTCGATCGACCGCGGGTTGTCGTGGTCGCGACCGTAGGGCACGAACTGGAGCGCGAGGAAGACGACCAGCAACGCAGTCAGGACTTTCAGGAACCGGGGCACCGTGGCCAGTCTGCACCGACCTTCGGACGGCTCGACCGATGCCGAAGGCCAGTCAGGCACGCGTGCCCGACCCCGACCAGGGCAGCGACTCCGGCTTTCGCGAGGACGGTAGCCTCGCAACGTGGATGCTCGCTTCTGCGACGACCGGGGCGACGCTGGGTTCTCGTGGATCGTCGACGAGTCGCTGAGTCGCACGTCCCACGCGCTCGTCGCCGATGGGGGCGTTTGGCTCGTCGATCCCGTCGACTGGTCTCCGGCTGTCGAGCGTGCCGAGTCGTCCGGCCGCCCGGCCGGCGTGCTCCAGCTGCTCGATCGGCACGGCCGCGATTGTGTGACGCTCGCCGGGAGGCTCGGCGTGCCTCATCTCGTCGTGCCCGATGCTGTACCCGAGAGCCCGTTCGAGCTCACCGTCGTGAAGCGCTCGAAACGGTGGGCCGAGTCGGCGCTGTGGTGGCCGGACGAGCGCACGCTCGTCGTCGCCGAGGCGGTGGGCACGAACGAGTTCTTCCCGATCGGCGACGACCCGCTGGGTGTGCACGCGCTGCTCAAGCTCTCGCCGCCGCGGATGCTGTCGGTCTTCGAGCCCGAGCATCTGCTCGTTGGGCACGGTGAAGGGCTCCACGCTCCCGTGGCCGCAGCGGCCTTGCAGCAGGCGCTTGCGCGCTCCCGGTTGAGCGCCCTCCGGTGGCTCGTCCGCCTCCCGTTGCGGATGCGGCGCGCGCGCCGCGCGGAGCAGCGTTAGAGCCCGACGAGCCGTCGCAGCGCGGCGACCTGCTCGCGACTCAGCTCGCGCCACTCGCCTGGCCACAGCTTGCCGCCCCCGAGGCCCGCATAGCGCGTCCGCCGTAGGCACCGCACGGGATACCCGACGGCCTCGCACATGCGCCGAACCTGCCTGTTGCGCCCCTCGTGGAGGATGAGCTCGACCCGTGAGGGCCCGAGCCGCCGCACCCGCGCGGGAGCGGTTTTGCCGTCTTCGAGCTCGATGCCCTCGGCCAGCTTCCGGATGGTCTCGTCCGGCGGCTCGCCCTCGAGCTCTGCGACATAGGCCTTTTCGACGCCATACCGCGGGTGCGAGAGCCGGTGGGCGAGAGAACCGTCGTTCGTCAGCAAGAGCACACCGGAGGTCTCGATGTCGAGCCGCCCCACCGGCACGACCCTGGCGTCGCTCGCGACGATGTCCACCACCGTCGGCCGGCCTTGCGGGTCGCGCGCGGTCGTGACCACGCCGCGTGGCTTGACGAGCAGCACGTGCACGAGGCGCTGCTTCGCGACGACACGCCCGTCGACTGCGACCCGGTCGCTGCCGCCGACGAACGTGTCCAACCTCCCGGGCGCCCCGTTCACGCTGACGCGGCCGGCCTTGATCAGCTCGTCCGCCCCTCTGCGGGACGCAAGGCCGGCGCGGGCGAGGTAGGCGTTGAGGCGCATCTGCCCATTCTCGCGTCGGCTACCCTCCCGCGTCGTGCGCCGGCACGCCGACTACACGCGCCGCCTCGCCGACCTCGTCGTCGGCTTCGGAGCAAACGTCCAGGCAGGCCAGATCGTCGGCGTCTCGACCTATGTCGGGAAGGAAGCCCTGACGCGTGAGGTCGCACGCGCCGCGTACGAGCGGGGCGCGAAGTGGGTGGACGTGCTCACCTTCGACCCGTGGGTCAAGCGCGAACGTCTCGCCCATGCCGCCGAGGCGACACTCGACTTCATCCCGCCGTGGCAGGTCGACCGCCTCGAGTGGCTCTCCGACGAGCACGCTGCGCGCATCTTTCTCAGCGGCCCGTCCGCACCGGAGGCACTCGACGGGATCGATCCGGCGCGCGCCGCGCGCGACATACTCCCGTACCTGCCCAACACGGGCGCGGTCGTCAATCGGGCGACGACGAACTGGAGCATCGTCTCCGCCCCGACGCTGCCCTGGGCGCGACTCGTCTACCCCGAGCTCGAGCCCGAGGCGGCGCTCGATCGCCTCTGGGAGGCGATTGCGCACGTCTGCCGGCTCGACGAGGACGACCCGGAGGAGGCGTGGCGGACGCGCGCAGCTGCGCTGACCGCGGTCGCCGACCGTTTGAGCGGTGCGCATTTCGACGCGATTCGACTCCACGGCGAGGGCACCGACCTGACGGTCGGTCTGCTTACGTCGTCGATCTGGCGTGCGGCCGATTTCCGCACTGTCGACGGACTGCGGCACTTTCCGAACATCCCGAGCGAGGAGATCTTCACGACCCCGGATCCGTGGCGAGCCGACGGCCACGTCACCGCGACGCGCCCGCTCGAGGTGTACGGGGCGATGATCGACGGGATCCGGGTCGAGTTCAGCGGTGGTCGCGCTGTCCGGATCGACGCATCGAGCGGCGCCGAGACGCTGCGCGGGATCGCCGCGAAGGACGAGGGCGCCTCGCGGCTCGGAGAGCTGGCGCTCGTGGACGGAGACGGTCGGATCGGCCCGCTCGGGACGATCTTCTTCGACACGCTGCTCGACGAGAACGCGGCGAGCCACACAGCGCTCGGAAGCGGCTACGAGCTCGGGGTTGGCTCGGACGCCGACAAGGCCCGAGTCAACGCGAGCTCGATCCATACCGATTTCATGATCGGCGTACCCGAGCTCGAGGTGGACGGACTCACCGCGGACGGTGCAACGGTGCCGCTCCTACGCGGAGGTACGTGGCAGGTCTGACCTGTTCCCGCGACATCGCGCCGGCCGCACCAACACGGGCTGGACGGGTCTGGCCTCTACGCCCATCGCGGAACTACGACGCGCGTGCTTCGGCGACCGCCACCAGGCGATCGCGGATCGACGCCACGTCACCGAGGTCGTCGAGCCGCGGCAGCGCAGCAAGCGAGTCGAGCCCAAAGACCCGTTCGAAGAGCGTGGTCACGCGATAGCGGACGGCACCGCCGGGTGTCGCCTCGCGCCCAGCTTCGGCGATCAGGCCGCGCTCGACGAGTGCGGCTACGGCCGAGTCGGCCGCAACGCCACGGATCCGGGCGATCTCAGGGCGCGAGACCGGCCCGAGGTAGGCGATGATCGCGAGGGTCTCGAGCGCGGCCTGGGAGAGCCCTCGCTCGACGGGTCGCTCGAACATCCGCGCACAGGCGTCGGCGGCGTCGCGCGAGGCCCGGAACGCGTACCCGCCTGCGACGTGCTCGAGCACGATTCCACTTCGCCCCTCGCTGTAGCGGTCGCGCAGCAGACCGAGTGCGGTCTCGACCCGTTCGCCTTCGTCGGCACACGCCGCGGCGAGCTCTTCGACGGTGAGCGCCTGCGAGGCGACGACGAGCAGAGCCTCGACGTTGCGTGCGAGCGCGTCGACCGGATTCGCGGCGATCAGGCGGAGCGTGCGTTCCACTGGGCTGTCCTTTCGGCGTCGTTTCGTGTGATGCGGATCGGTGCGAACGCTGCTGCTTGACCCAATGTGATCTCTCCGTCTTTGCGCAGCTCGAGCAACGCGAGAAAGGCGACAGCCTGCTCGACACGGGAGAGCCCGGCCACCTCGGTGTCGAAATCGACGGCCCGGCGACGTCGGAGCAGCGCGCGGAAGCGCTCGACGAACTGCGAGACCGGTGGGAAACGAAGCGCCATGTGCGCGAGTGACACCTTCGGTGGCTCGACCGCCAACCCTCTCAGCGCATCGGCGAGTAGCGCGGCGTCCTGAGCGCCGAGTCGCCGCTCGGGACGGGGTGCGAGGGGAGCCGGGCCGAGCCGGAAATATCGATCCCCCTCGGCCGCGATCCGGTCGCGCAGCCAGCCCGCGGCCTCTTTCATGCGCCGGTACTCGGCAAGGCGACGCGCGAGCTCCTCGGCGGCCGCCTCCGGCTCGAGCTCGGCGAGCTCCGCCTCCTCGTCGGGGAACAAGTGCCGCGCCTTGAGCTCGAGCAGGGACGCGATCAGGACGAGGAACTCCCCGCATGCGTCGAGGTCGAGCTCGTCGCGTGCGGCCAGATGCTCGACGAACGCCACCACGATCGCCGCCATGTCGATGTCGGCAGGCGGCAGCTGGTCCTTGACGACGAGGGTCAGGAGCAGGTCGAATGGTCCCTCGAATCCCTCGAGGTCCAGCTCGAGCTCGCGGACGGCGCTCGCCACCAGCGTGACGCTAGCCGCCGGGTCGGACGCGCCCTTTCGGGATGCGCATCGTCCTGGCGGCTGGGTGCGTTGCCCCCGAAGGCGAGCGCGGGCGCTCACGCCGCTGCGAGAGCACGTACCAGACGACCCCGATCACGATGCCGAGTAGCGCGACCCACGCGTTGAGCCGAAGCCCCGCAAGCTCGTGTGCCGGGTCGACGCGCAACAGCTCGACGAAGAACCGACCGAGGCAGTAGAGCGCGATGTATGCAGCGAAGAGTCCGGGGGGGCGTGGCCGAAAGCGTCGCTCGAGCACGAACACGAGCAACACCGCGGCGAGGACGTTCCACAGCAACTCGTAGAGAAATGTGGGGTGATAGGTCGCCGCGTCGAGTGTTGCGAGCGGACGGTTGACGGGATCGATCTCGAGCGCCCATGGCAGGTCGGTCGGGCGGCCGTAGAGCTCCTGATTCCACCAGTTGCCGAGCCGCCCGACGGCTTGCGCGAGCAGGAGGCCCGGCGCGAGACAGTCCGCGAGCAACCAGACGTTTGCGCCGGCTCGCTTCGCGACGAGGCCGCCGACGAGACAGCCTGCGCCGATCCCGCCCCAGACGCCGAGCCCGCCCTTCCAGATCGCGAACGGCCCCCACCACTCGTCCGGCACCTCGCTCCAGCTCGTCGCGAGGTGGTAGAGCCGAGCGCCGACGATCCCGGCTGCGACCCCCCAGACCGCGCAGCGGAAGATCAGCTCCCAGTCGCCGCCGCGGGCCAGCCAGCGACGCCCACAGACGAGCGTCGCGACGCCGATCGCCGCAAGCAGCGTCAGCCCGTAGAGGTGCACGGTGAACGGGCCGAGATCGAGCGTGCCCGACTCGGGCGACGGGATGGAGGCGATCCAGCGCATTCGGCTGATTCTGCCTCCTCTCGCCGGGTCGCATGATGCGTAGTTGCAGATCCTGGGAAGCCTGACGCCTCAGGCGCGCCGCTGAGCGTGCCGGGCCGGAGGGCACAGCATGGTAATACGGGCCTGAAGAGCCCGGTGCGC
>JBPCLB010000214.1:0-9686 GCA_051003695.1 Gaiella sp.
GCAGCCGGCCGGGGACGTGCTCAGTCGGCGGCCCTCAGTTGCGCGACCGCCTGCTCGAAGACCGTCCGAGGCTGTGCGCCGAGCACCAGCAGTCGCCGGTCGAGCACGAACGCCGGGATCGCCGTGATTCCGACAGAGTTGGCGTCGGCCGTGATCGAGCGGATCCGCTCGCGGTAGAGCGTGCTCTCCAGCGCGCTCTCGAGCTCGTCCGCGTCGAGGCCGCAGGCGGTGCCGAGCGCGCGGAGCTCACCCGGGTCGCCGATGCCCCGCGCCTCCTCCCAGTAAGCCTGCATCAGGCGATCGTGCACCCGTCCGGGCAGACCCTGCTCGCGAGCGAGCTCGGTCATGCAGAGCGCCCGCATCGTGTTCGGCACCACGTCGGAGGGAGGGTTGTAGCCGAGCCCCGCTTCCGCGAACGAGGCTCGCAACCGGTCGTGGAAGCTCTCGCCGTAGCGGGCTGTCAACCGTGAGCGCGGGATGCCCTCCGGTGGGTACTCCGGGTGGAGGTCGAAGGGAAACCACGTCACCTGCGCGCCGAACCGGCGCTCGAGCCACTCGGCCGTCGGCTGGCCGAGGCGGCAGAACGGTCAGATGTAGTCCGACCAGATCGAGACGTGAAGCGCGGACATCACCCTGGCTCTTCTACCAGAGGCCCAGCGGGCGCCGACGGTGGCCGGCGTGTCGGCCGGTGAGCTTCCGCGGCGAGGAGTGCCCGTTGTCCCCGGCTGTGGAAAGGCTGTGGATTACGAGGGTCTCATGGGCCGCGCCGTGGTCAGGCGATCTCGCAGGGTGGTCGCGAGCGCCTGGGACGAGTCCGGTTCGAGCGCCGCCATCCTGCCGTTCCAGACATCGACCTGCAGCCGTTCGATCTCGTCGACCAGCAGAAGGATCGCCTTGCCCGCTGCCCGTAGCTCGTTGTGACTCTCCGCTGCGAGCCCGCCACCCCACTGACGTAGCAACTCGAGCCGGTCGTCGTCGAGGCGCTCGGCCATCGAGGCAGCCTAGGCCATTCGGGGGCGGCGCGACACTCGACGTTCGGTCGGCTCTGCACGTGCATCGGTCTAGGTCGGACTCGATCGGCTGTCGCAACCCTGGGGTCAGGAACGCGTCCTGATCCCCACTTCACCGGCATTCTCCGACGCCTACGTCATCGGCACCTGGCGGAGGATGCTCGACTCGATCCGATCGAGAATCTCGGCGAGGCTGTCACCGGTCGCGGTGATCCCGTGGTTGCGGAGGCCGATCACGGCGTGAGCCGGGTCGGGCTCGCGGTCGATCAGCGCGGCGACCGACTCGGCGAGCTCTTGCGTCCCGCACGGATAGTTGATGTCCGTGGCGGCGATCTCCTGCATCCACGCGTGCACATGCAGGATCGCCCCGACGCCGGGATGCGCCTGGTAGATCATCCAGTGCTCGATCGCGTCGACCGACACGCGCCGCGGCTCGATCCCGGGGGGGACGCTGATCAGCATCTTGGCGTTCGGCTCGTCGTAACCCGTGACCAGCAGCATGTCCCGGCCGGGAATCTCGAGCTGCGATTTGTCGACACCGCTCGCGCTCATCCAGAAGCGCGTGGCGTCCTTGCGCACCGAAAGGTTGCCGTACGAGAGCCCACCGACCTGATAGAGCCGCATCACGTGGCGAAGGTCCCGCTCGTCGAGAAACTCGTGCACCGGGAAGGGCGCGGGTAGGAGGTCGAGCTCCTGCATCCGCTTGCCGGCCGCCGAGAGATCGGCGGTGAGCTCGTCTCCGTCCCACAGCTCGGGCTCGAGATCCGCGACGAACTCGTTGTCGATCACGAGCTTCGACTTGGCCAGCGGCGCAAGCCGCTCGAACACGTCCGCGGGGTCGTCCGTGATCTTGTAGGTGCCGCGCTCCATCGTCGTGAACCAGACACCGTGACCCGGGACATGGAGCACGACGACGTTCGCGAGAGTCCGCACGAGCATCGGGTAGCTCGTCTTGAGCACATCCTCGGGAGGGTCGGCCAGCTCGTAGAAGGAGGCGCTGTAGGTGCCCCTGGACTGGCGGCGGAACGCCTTCGGATTCTCCGGGTCGAACATGTTGAGGACGAAGTCCGCGTCGGCGACATCGTCGACGCGTTCGAACTCGTCACGCTCGAACTCCGCCCCGACCGATCGCACCCACGCCTCGTGTCCCGCCGAGGTCGCCGTGCCCCAGATCGCGTACCGGTGCATGCCCGGACTCTATCGCCGTTATCGGAAGAGATCTCGCTCACGGGGCATCACCAGCTCTCGTCCCGTCCCCGCCCCGGCGAGGTCGAGTCCCCTTACGATCGCAGCCGGAACGCCGTCGGCCTTCCCCATCACGAGCTCCGCCGCGCCCGCGAGCTCGTCGGCGACCGCGATCACGGTGGAGCGCAGCTCGCGCCCCCGCGCGTCGGTAGCGCCACGCAAATCGCGGAGTGGCGTGATGCCGGCGACACCGAGCGCGACGTCGGTCGTCCCCTGGCGCCAGGCTCGCCCGAACGAATCGCTGACGACGACGCCGACCGTTCGGTTGGCGAGCACCCGGAGCCGGTCGCACAGCGCCCGCGCGGAGGCGTCCGGGTCGACGGGAAGCAAGACGAGAACCTCGTCGGCGGGTGCGTTCGACGCATCGACTCCGGCCGAGGCACAGACGAAGCCGTGATGCGTCTCGGCGATCACGAGTGGCGGGCGCGAGCGGACGACCTCGCGGCTCTCGCGCAGGATCACCTCCATGTGCCGCGGATCCCCCTCCCGGCCGGCCAGCTCGAGCGCGCGCGCCGAGGGCTCGACCGTCGCGAGCTCGACGACGCGCCCCTCGACCTTCGACACCGCCTTCTGCGCGACGACGACGACATCGCCGTCCTCGAGTCCGCCCACCTCGTCCGCGGCCCGAGCGAGCAGGGCGCCAAGGTCGTGTGCCGGCGTCAGCTCGGGAAGACCTGCCAGCGCGAGGATCCGCACCTCGCGAGGATGCTTGTGTTGATTCAACACAAGCGCCGTCTGCTGTCAGCGGATGCCGGTGACGCGGATGCCGGCATGCGCCTTGTAGCGCTTGTTCACGTTCACGATCACCGCGGTGAGGCCCTCGAGCGCGCGAGCGCTCGCGAGCGGGCCGCAGTCGATCGCGCGGCCGGACGTGATCCGTGCGGCGAGCTCGAGCACGAGCGCTTTCGCCTCCCCGTCGTCTCCGCAGACGAGCGCGTCCTCCTCGGGTGCCTCGTCAGCGCCGAGATTCCGCGCTGCGAGGGAGTGCAGACCCGCGATCACAGGCCCGTCCAGCACCGCCTGCAACCGCTCGGCGATCGAGGTCGCCTCCGCAGTCGGCAAGACGCCGCCCGGTGTGAAAGCGAGCTCCGCCGCGACGGAGAGCAATGGAGTCGTGCCGATCGCCGCACGCAGCTCTCGCGCGGTGTCCATGGCCCCGTCCGCCTTTGTCGCGAGCACAACCAGCTCGGCACCCCGAGCCGCATCGTCGTTCGTCGCTCCCTCGACGCCCAGCTCGGCGGCGGCAGCGTCGGCCCGCGCGGCGTCTCTCGACCCGATCACGACGTCGTACCCGGCCGCGGTGAGGCGCTTCGCGAGCGCCATTCCGAAGCTGCCGGTGCCGCCGACCACGGCGACCTTCACGCTGCGGCCTCGAGCACCGTCTCAGCGAGCCTGCGCGCAGTCTCGTGGTCGCTCATCAGCGTCTCGGTCACGAGAAGCGGCACGCTCGCAACCGCGGGCGCGTCGGCGACGTCGATCACGAGCGCGTCGATCAACCCCTCGTAACAGTCTGTTACATGCGCCGGTGTCGTCCCGCCCGCCATGCGCTGGAGCATACGGTCGAGCGGTCCCTTGACTGCGCGGCCGCCGACGAGCGGGCTCACCGCGATGCAGCGCACGCTGCGCTCGGCCAGCGCGGCGCGAATGCCCTCGACCGCCAGGATCGGCCCGATCGAGAGGTACGGGTTGCTCGGGGCGATCACGATCGCATCGGCTGCGTCGAGCGCCTCGATCACGCCGGGCGCGGGCTGCGCCCGTGCGCCTTCCATCTCGACCGAGTCGACCTCGTCTTCGTGCCGGCGTCCGACGAACCACTCCTGAAACGGGAACCTGCCCGCCGGTGTGATCACGTATGTCCTCAGCTTCGCGTCGGTCGCGGGCAGCAGCGTGACGGCGAGCCCGGCAGCGGCGACGAGGCGACTCGTCACGTTCGAGAGCGGCTCCCCTGCTCGAAGCGCGTGCGAGCGCACCAAATGGAGCCCGAGGTCGCGGTCGCCGAGCATGAACCAGCCCTCGCCGCCCCACGCCTTGGCCGAGTCGAGCGCCGACCACGTCTCGTGCGCCCTGCCCCAGCCGCGCCGGGCGTCGTTGAGCCCGGCGAGCGCGTAGAGGATCGAGTCGAGGTCGGGGGAGACGTGCAGCCCCATGAGCTCGAGATCGTCGCCGACGTTGCCGATCACGGTCAGCTCGCCCCGCGCGAGCACGTCGTAGAGACCCCGCGCGAGCTTCGCGCCGCCGACACCGCCGCTGAGGCAGACGACGTTCACCGCGCTATTGCGCCCAGGAGGGCACGGGTGCGCGTACCCGCCCGCGGCCCGACACGCTCCAGGTCGTCGAGCGTGTCGACATCGTCGACGAGATGCGCAAGTGCGAGCTCGTGGAAGCGGAAGCCGAGCGCGAACGCGTGCGCACGGAACTGGCCGGCGCTGCCAGGCCCGTAGAGCGGCTGGAAGAGCTCGGCGTAGGGGAGCGCCAGTGCGTTCGTCGTCCCGTCGCGCGCCTCGACGATCCCGACCGCACCGACGTTCGCCGGCACCGCGAGTGCGTTCAGGTCGGAGGGTCGCACGCGCGGCAGGTCGGCATTGACCACGAGGCAGGCGCCGTCGAGACCGGCGAGACCCGCGCTGACGGCGGCTCCCTGGCCGCCGCCGGGGTCGCGGACGACCGTCGCGCCAAGCTCGTCGGCGACGAGTATCCCGCCGGGATCGCCGGTCACGACCAGCGTCGAACCGACCGCGACGGCCGCCTCGACGACGTCCCCGAGCATCGCGAGGGCGACCTCCGACCGCAGCTCGGCAGGCAGGCGGCTCTTGCCACCGCCTCGGAACGGGACGACGATCATCGTCCTCGCACAGTAGACGGCGCTCGGTCGGCTACCCCAGGCCCCCAGCACTCGCAGGTCAGGGGCGACGTGGCTCCCGCCGCTCAGGGGTTCGTGCTGCCGCCGGAATCCGCTTCCGCGGATCGCGCCGTCGCGGTAACTGAGCCGCCGGGGCCTGTGCTCGCCCACTCCTGCACCTCGAACCAGTGGGTGCCCTCGAGTGCGGTGACGACGGCGGGGTGCGTGTGGGCCGCGTTGAGGACGTGGTGCTCGACATCGCAACAGATCTCGACCTCGTCGAGCGTGATCCCGCTCGGGATGCGCGTCACGACCTCGAACGGCAACTGTGCGTCGTGCACGCTCATGTGCTTGAACTGGAGATCGGGAGCGAGCTCCATCAGCGTCGGCCAGTCCGGGCAGGTCTTGTAGCTCATAGGCCAGCTTCCTTCTTCTCTGCGGTCCACGTTCCTTCGAGCCGGACGAGCCCACGGCTCTCCCCGTCCGGATAGACCAGGAGTGGCAGGTTCCGCGGATGACGGTCGAGGAGGCGACCGTCGTCTCCGAGCAGTGCGAGACCGACCTCGAAGCGTCCGAACTGCAGCGGCGGGTCGGCGACACGGAGGCTGACCGGGAGCGTCCCGGGCGCCCCGTCCCAGCCGAGCGAGGTCAGCTCGACGAGCTCCTCGGCGACGAGCAACCCGGAGCCGTCTCGCAGCTCGACGTGGAGGCGGGGATCGGGAAGCGCGATCGAGGCGGCGATCGTCACGTCGAGCCCGAGCGCCTCGCCAGCGACGAAGCGCTCGCGCGCGGCTCCCTGCAGGTCCACGAGCTGCGCGGAGACGATCCTTGCGTCGGCGCTACGACGTGCGCCGGAGCCGTTCGCCGAGGGAATCTCCGCGTCCTCGGCGAGCGCGCGGCGATAGCGCGTGATCGCCTCGTGGACAGGCCCGTCGTAGGCCAGCGAGCCGGAGCGCAGCAGCACCGCGCGCTCGCAGAGCCGCTCGACCGCCGAGGCATCGTGGGAGACGAAGAGGATCGTGCCACCGCGCTGCTTGAACGCGGCGATCACGCCGAAGCACTTGCGCTGGAAGCTCTCGTCACCGACGGCGAAGACCTCGTCGAGCAGCAGGACGTCTGCCTCGAGGAACGCGGCGATCGCGAATCCGAGCCGCATCGTCATCCCCGACGAGTAGGTGCGCACGGGGCGGTCGATCGCGTGCTCGAGCTCGCCGAACGCGACGATCTCGTCGAACCGCTCGCGGATCCGGGTGCGTGAGAGACCCTGGAGCGCCCCGTTCAGCTCGACGTTCTCGCGGCCGGTGAAGTCGGGATGGAACCCGGCTCCGAGCTCGAGCAGCGATCCGATCCGTCCCTCCGCCGAGATGCGTCCCGTGGTCGGTCTGATGATCCCTGCGACGAGCCTGAGCAGCGTCGACTTCCCCGAGCCGTTGCGCCCGATCAGCCCGACGGCCTCGCCCGGCGCGATCGCAAACGAGATGTTGCGCAGAGCCCAAACCTCTTGCGCGCCCGTGCGACCGCGCGCGACCAGCAGCTCTTTGAGCGTCTGGGTATCGCGTGCCCGCACGACGAACCGGCGGGAGACCCCGTCGACGAGGATCTCGCCGGTCCTCACGCGAGGCTCTTCGCCATCGTCACGCCTGTCTCCCGGTACCCCAGCGAGCGGTAGAGGCGTCGAGGCACGTCGTTCCCGCGGAGACGTGGAGCACGATCCGCTCGTGACCTCGTACGGGGCGGAGGGCGTTCACGCCGACACGGCCGCCAGCTCGCGGCGCACGATTCCGGCGAGGGTCTCGACGAACTGCGGATCGGCGTTCGGCATCTCGATCCGCGAAAACCGCAGCCCCAGCTCGGCCGCGCGTTCGCTCGCCTCGACGTCGAGGTCCCACTTGATCTCGAGGTGATCCGAGACGAACCCGACAGGGCAGACGAGCACTTCCTCGACTCCCTCGGCGCGAAGCGAGGAGAGATGGTCGAGGATGTCGGGCCCCAGCCACGGCTCGCCGGTCTGCGACTCGCTCTGGAACGAGAACGACCAGTCGCCGACGCCTGCGGCGCCGGCGACTAGCTCTGCGGTCTCGAGGAGCTTGTTGCGGTACGTGTCGCCCGTGGCGAGGATGCGGGCGGGAAGCGAGTGAGCAGTGAAGACGACGTGCGAATCCGCCGTACTAGGCGTGCCGCGAATGCGACGTGCCAGGAGCGCGACGAAGCCGGCGTCATCTCCCCACTCGCGCACGAAGCGGGTCTCGGCGCGGCGCGCGACGGCCTCGTCGAACAACGCTTGGTACTTCGCGATCGACAGTGTCGACCAATGCGGTGCGAGCACGAGCCCGACCAGGAGCTCGTGTCCGAGCTCGAGTGCGGTCTCGACCGCAGCGCCGATGCGCGGATCCCAGTGCCGCATGCCCGTGATCACCGGCAGCCCGAGTGTGCGCTCGAGCGACGCGCGGGTCTCCTCCGTGACCGCGTTGAGAGGTGAGAGCGAGTCGCTGTCGTCGATCCCAAGCCCCCGGTAGCGCGCGACGAGGTCGTCGAGCAGCTCGGGCCGGAGGGGCCGGCCGCCGCGAATGTCGGCGTAGTAGGCGGGCACGTCCGACAGCCGGTCCGGCGAGCCGTACGCCATCAGGATCACGGACGCGTTCACGCGGCGACACCGAGCTCGGTGCGCTCGCGAACGAGCGCCGCAAGCCGCGTCAACACGTCGGGATCCGTGCCGGGCAGCACGCCGTGCCCGAGGTTGAAGATGTGGCCGGGGCGGCCGTCGGCGCGGGCGAGGATGTCGAGAGCCTCTCGCTCCACCACGTCCCAGGGCGCAGACAGCACCGCCGGGTCGAGGTTGCCCTGCACTGCCACGGGACCGAGTTCGAGCAGGCGCGCCCAGCCGAAATCGAGTGGAACGCGCCAATCGAGACCGATCACGTCGCCACCCTCCAGCACGAGCGTCTCCAGCAGGTGACCCGCACCGGTGCCGAAGTGGATCGTCGGCACGTCGACCGCGTCGAGCACGCGGCGCGTCCAACCCGCGACACCGGCGTGGTACTGCGCTGCGGAGAGCGAGCCGATCCACGAGTCGAACACCTGGATCACGTCGGCGCCCGCCCGGACCTTCGCGGTGACGTACGCCGCGAAAGTCGCGCTCAGCTTGTCCATCAGCGCGGCCCAAACTGCCGGCTGTCCCAGCATGAAGCTCTTCGTGGCGGCCTGCTCCCGGCTCGGCTTGCCCTCCACGAGGTAGCTCGCGACCGTGAACGGCCCGCCGCAGAACCCGATCACGGCCTTCTCCTCCGGCAGCTGGGCGCGCACGAGTCGCACGGCCTCGAGCACCGGGGCAAACGCCTCCTCCGGATCGGGGACACGGAGCCGCTGGACGTCCGCGGCCGTGCGGACAGGCTGGTCGACGACCGGGCCGACACCCTCGACCAGCCGCACGTCGAGCCCCATCCCGAGCACCGGGGTCATGATGTCCGCGAACATCACCGCCGCATCGACGTCGTGCCGCCGCACCGGCTGGAGCGTCACCTCGGCGCAGAGCTCGGGTGTGTTCGCGACGTCGAAGAAGCCGTGACGCTCGCGGATCGCCCGATATTCGGGCAACGAGCGGCCGGCCTGGCGCATGAACCAGACGGGTGTCCGCTCGACGGCCTCGCAGCGCGCCGCGCGGACGAGGAGCGGTGCGGTCACTCCGGCAGCGTAATGGTCTTGGCTCGACACGGGCCGGACAGGTTCGGCCCCTACAATCGGGCGCTGTGGATCCCTTGGCGCCGCAGTGGCGATTGGGGACGATCGCCCCGCAACGTGCTGGCGCGACGACTTCCGCGCTGCTCCGGCTCGAGAACGGCGGCGGCGTGACGTGGCGCTCTCGCGGCGAGGCTGGGCTCCAGGGCTCCTACCACTGGCTCGACGTGCGCGGGAATGCGATCGTGTGGGACGGCCCGCGAACAGCCCTTTCGAAGCCGGTTCACCCCGGCGAGACCATCGAGCTGGACATCTCGGTCGTCGCGCCGCGCCCGCCGGGACGCTATATCCTGCGCTTCGACCTCGTCGAGGAGCATTGCTTCTGGCTCTCCGAGGTCGGTGTCGCCGCGCTGGACGTCGACGTCGAGGTGGAGCCGTTGATCGCCGATCGACGCCTCGCGGTCGCCGTCCACGGTGGCGCCGATCCGCGCACGACAGCGGCCCTCGCGATGCAGGACGAGACGCCCGTCGCCGAGGACGCAGTGGCGACCGCGCACCTCGTCGCGGGCGCAGAGCCCGCGTCCGATTGGTCGCGGCTGCTCCTCGACGCGCACGCGGGCGGCTGGGAGGCCGTCGGGTCAGCCGTGGTGCCGACGGGTCATCCACTCGCCCGAGCTCGCGCTCGCCAGCTGTTCCGTGCGTGGGCGCCGGGCGGCCGGAATCCTTCGCTCGACGCGCCGCTCGTGCTGCCGTCGCTCGTCGCGGGGCTCGAGCCGTCGGAGCACCTCGGGCTGCCCGCCTACCTCTTCCACGGGTTGTTCTATGGTCGCGCGGCCGTCAGGCTTCCGACCCGATCCGGTCGTCGACGGCGCTGAACACGAGCGCACCGATCGCCAACGCTACGATCGCGGCGACAC
>JBPCLB010000215.1:0-8587 GCA_051003695.1 Gaiella sp.
CCGCGAAGGCGGGCTGTATCTCGCCCTACACCCCTGAGCGGCGCCTCGTTCGATCGACCGTAGGGGCCAAGACCCCGCTGTCGCGTCAGGCCAGGCCGCGAGCCTTGCGACTGGACGCCTGCTGGCGCTTCGAGGCGGAGAGCTCGACCTTGCGGAGGCGGATCGAGGCAGGTGTCACCTCGACGCACTCGTCCTCGCGGATGAACTCGAGCGCCTGCTCGAGCGAGAGCGGTCGCGGCGGGATCAGCCGCACGAGCTCGTCGGCGGTCGAGGAGCGGATGTTCGTGAGCTTCTTCTCCTTCGTCGCGTTCACGTCCATGTCCTCGGCACGCGCGTTCTCGCCGATCACCATCCCCTCGTAGACCTCGACCTGCGGGCCGACGAAGAGCGAGCCTCGCTCCTGGAGGTTGAGCAAGGCGAAGGTCGTCGTCGGCCCACGCCGGTCGGCCACGAGGCTTCCGGAGGGTCGTGTCCGCAACTCGCCGTACCACGGCTCGTAACGATCGAACACGTGGTGGAGGATGCCGGTACCGCGGGTCTCGGTGAGGAACTCCGTCCGGAGGCCGATCAGTCCGCGGGCCGGGACGAGGTACTCCAGGCGCACCCAGCCGGTGCCGTGGTTGACCATGTGCTCCATCCGTCCCTTGCGGAGCGCGAGGAGCTGGGTGAGAACCCCGATGTACTCCTCGGGCGCGTCGATCGCGACGCGCTCGACCGGCTCGTGCACCTTGCCGTCCACCTCGCGGGTGACGACCTGTGGCTTGCCCACCGTGAGCTCGAAGCCCTCGCGGCGCATCAGCTCGACGAGCACCGCGAGCTGGAGCTCGCCGCGCCCCTGCACCTCCCACGTGTCCGGGCGCTCGGTCGCGACGACACGCAGGGAGACGTTGCCGATCAGCTCCTGGTCGAGCCGCTGCTTCAACATCGGCGCGGTCAGCTTCGAGCCTTCGGTCCCCGCGAGCGGCGAGGAGTTGACGCCCAGCGTCATCGAAAGGCTCGGCTCGTCGACCTCGTCCACGGGCAGCGGGCGCGGGTCGTCCGGATCCGCGAGGGTCTCACCGATCGTGACACCGGGAATGCCGGCGACCGCGCAGATCTCGCCGGGTCCGACCTCCTCCGCGTCGACTCGGTCGAGCGCGTCGGCGACGTACAGCTCGGTCACCTTCGCGCGCTCGACCGTCCCGGTCGCGCGACACCAGGCGACCTGCTGGCCCTTGCGGATCGTGCCGTGCCGCACGCGACAGATCGCGAGCCGCCCGACGTACGGCGACGCGTCGAGGTTGGTGACGAGCGCTTGCAGCGGGTGTCGCTCATCGTACGAAGGCGCCGGAATCGTGACGAGCAACTGCTCGAAGAGCGGCGCCAGGGTGTCGGACAGCTGAGCTGCGTCGGCCGTCAGCCCCGCGCGCCCGGCCCTCGCGTTGCAATAGACGATCGGGAAGTCGATCTGGCTCTCGTCGGCGTCGAGATCGAGGAAGAGCTCGTACACCTCGTTGACGACCTCCACGACCCGCGCATCCGGGCGATCGACCTTGTTGACGACGAGCAGCACGGGGAGCCGCGCCTCGAGCGCCTTGCGCAGGACGAACCGGGTCTGCGGAAGCGGCCCTTCGCTCGCGTCCACGAGCAGCAGCACGCCGTCGACCATGCGCAGTCCTCGCTCGACCTCGCCCCCGAAATCGGCGTGGCCGGGAGTGTCGACGATGTTGATCTTGACGCCGCCGTAGCGGACGGCGGTGTTCTTCGCGAGGATCGTGATCCCCTTCTCGCGTTCGAGATCCATCGAGTCGAGCACCCGCTCGGCGACGTCCTGGTTCTCGCGGAACGAGCCGGATTGCCACAGCATCGCGTCGACGAGCGTCGTCTTGCCGTGGTCGACATGCGCGACGATCGCGACGTTGCGGATGTCGTCGCGGGTCGGCACGGGGCGTGAGGGTAGCCGCCGTGCGTACCTGCCCCTGGTGCACCGCCGCCGGAATCGCTCCAGCGGCTTCCGGCGTTACGGAATGATCAGGGCCTCGCCTGCTAGTGCGTACGATCCGCTGATGCTTGCCCGTGTCTCGTCGAACGCCACGGTCGAGGGGTTCGACCTGGGAGCAGGGGCGGTGCGGTTTCCGCTCGTGCCACCCGAGCGCGGCTCGGAGCTCGCTCTCGACGCTCTGCGGCTCGACGCCGGGACAGTGTTCGACCTCACGGACCCCGTGCACGACACGCTCGTCTTCGTCCACGCCGGGGGCGGCATGCTCGGCGACCGAACGATCGACGGTGATTCCGGAATCGTCGTCGCGTCCGGCGCAACGGAAACCCTCCGTGCCGGGCACGAGGGACTCGAGGCCGTCCACGCGACGATCGGCGGCGCCGTCGACCTCCACGCACCGATGGGCCCGAGCGAGCCCGTCGTCGCCGTCGCCCGCGTCGAGGCGAGCCAGGCCACCGGATCACGGTCGTTCCAGATACTCCACGGGCCCCACAACGGCTCGGTGCGCGCAACCGCGTTCGTCGGCTACATCCCCCCCGGTCGCGCGCCGTGGCACTACCACCTGTACGACGAGATCGTCTGGGTCCTGAGCGGTCATGGGCAGCTCCACGTCGGCGAGACGATCGAGGAGCTCGGGCCAGGAGCCGCGTTCAGGCTGCATCCTCGCGAGGTGCACGTCGTCGAGAACGTCCAGTCCGCCGAAGGGCTCGTCGTGCTCGGGATCTTCACCCCTGCCGGCAGCCCGTCGGCCGCCTATCTGACAGCCGACGTCGCCGAGGCGTACGTCTTCTGCAGATAGCCCGCGTCGGCCGCGTGTCTCGACCTGCTGGTTCACCTCGCCGGCGTTTGGCGGAGCAGCTCATCCCTCTTCCCGAGCGGTAGCGGGCGAGCCGGAAAGCGGTAGCGTTCGCCCCGTGGACGTGCTCGTCCTCCAGCACATCGCCTGCGAGCCGCCCGGGGTGTTCGAGGACGTGCTGGTCGAGCGAGGCGCCCGGATCCATCGGGTCGAGCTCGACGAGGGCGAGCCGCTTCCGGACTCAGGCGCGACGTTCGACGCGATCGTCGCGATGGGCGGGCCGATGAGCGTCAACGACGAGGCTCTCCATCCCTGGCTCGTCGACGAGAAACGGCTCATCCGGGACGCCGTACGCGGCGGCCTTCCCTTCTTCGGCGCCTGTCTGGGGGTTCAGCTCCTCGCCTCCAGCCTCGGCGCGCGTGTGGTCGCGGGCGAAAGACCGGAGGTCGGCGTGCTCCCGGTGTACGCGACCGACGCGGCGCACGACGACCCGGTCTTCGCCGGGCTCGACTGGCCGCGGCCGACCTTCCAGTGGCACGGCGACACGTTCGACCTGCCTGAGGACGCCACGCTGCTCGCGACGTCCCCGGCATATCCGAACCAGGCGTTTCGCGTGGGCGGCCGCGCCTACGGCGTCCAGTTCCACCTCGAGGTCACCGACGCGATGGCCGACGAATGGGCACTCGTGCCCGAGTACCGCGCGAGTGCGGACGCGGCCCTGGGTGAAGGTGGGCTCGACCGACTACTCGCCGACTTTCGCGCGAGAGCCGACGGGCTGCGGGCCGATGCGCGGACGCTCTTCTCGCGCTGGGTCGAGCTCTGGGCCTGAAACAGCCTTGGAGCGACCGCCTACGGTGAAGGGGCGGCGTGGTGCGGCGCGAGGAAGAGCTTCGGCACCGGGCCCTCCGGCTGCGGTCGGCGCTCCGAGAGCAAGATCATTCCCGGGAGCTGCTCACGAGCACCCGCCCCGTCGGGATGGTCGACCTCGATCAGGTTCCCGGCCGGGTCGCGGAGGTAGATCTGCGCCTCGCCCCCGGGGAGCTCGGCCATCGCGTAGCCGAACGAGGTGTCGTCGAGGATCCCACGCGCCTCAGCCGCGCGAGCCAGCGCGACGACGTCGTCGACCTCGATCGCGAAATGCGCGTAGGTCGGCGGCTCGTCGGGACGCTCGAACAGATGGAGCTGCAGCGCTCCGAGCCGCAGCCAACGCACGGGGAAGCCGAAGTCCGGCGTCGGCAGCTCCTCCATTTCGAACACCTCGATGTAGAAGGCAATGCTCTCGTCGAGGTCGTGCGCCACGACGCTGACGTGGTTGAGACCCTTCCCTGCCATCGCCTACGCGAGCGCCGTGATCTCGGCAGCCATGTGCCGAGCCGTCAGCGGCTCGCCGGTCGCGCGCTCGATCAACCGATCCCAGCGAAGCGACTGGCCAGGCCCGAAGACACGCTCGCGCAGCAGCGCTCCCGCCTCGGGCTTGCCGACGATCCCGCCTGTCTCGCGATCGAGCGTCGCCCGTAGCTGCGAGGCGACGAGCTGGCCGTAGAGATAGGTGTGGTAGTAGACGGGCGCGCACGCGACGTGGATCTTCGCCGCCCAGTCGGGCTCCTTTCGCCCGTCGGGAGGAGTCACACCCTGATAACGCTGCACGAGCTCCCACCAGCGTGCGTCGAGGTCCGACTCCGGCTCGGCATACAGACTCCGCTCGAAGCTCGTCATCACGAGCACCCAGCGGGTGAAGACGACCAGCTCGGCCGCCTGCGCGGCGCCGAGCTGACCCCGTAGCCGCTCGGCCTCCTCGGGTTTCACACCCGCGACCTCGCGCAGCCAGTCGCCGTCCTGCGACAGACGTCCCATCATGATCGCGATTCCCTCGGTGACGGTCAGATGGCAGTCGCGCAGGAGCCACGGAAGCCCGTCGTCGAAGCCGAGGTCGAAGACGCCGTGCCCGAGCTCGTGAAGCATCGTGTCTGCCCAGTAGCGGTCGTGGACGACATTCGCAAGCACGCGGACGTCGCCTTTGCGATCGACGTCCATGCAGAACGCATGTTGGCATTTGCCGTCACGCGGGAAGAGGTCGCTCGAAACCACGATCTGCTCCGTGTCGAGCCCCATGCCGGCGAAGGTTCTCCCTGCGAGCTCGACCACGTCGGCGTCGGCGAACACCGGATCCAGGTCGACGCCGCCGTCCTTTGGGACCTCCTGGAAGAACGGATCGGCGTAATGCCAGGGTCGCAGCTCGGCCACACCGCAGCCGAACCGCTCGGCAAGACGCGCGTCGAGCGCCGTCTTCCAGCTGGCGAAAGGCTCGGCGGTGACGGCGTCGCACTCGTCGAGCGTCTCGAACAACTTGTCCTCGCTCATCTCGCTCGACGCCACCGAGAGGGCGAACCAGTCGCGGTAGCCGAGCGAGCGCGCTGCCTCGTTGCGCAGCCTGGCGAGCTGACGGACGTCGTCCGCGACAGCGGCGCCGACTGTCTTCGACGCTTCCCAGGCCTCACGGCGCGTGGCCGTGTCGTCGCTCTCGCGCAGGATCCGCTTGATCTCGTTGTCGTCCACCTCCGCGCCCGCGACGACGCCCCGGTGACGGGCGAAGCGCGACTCGACCGACGCCTCGAGCTCGACGATCCGGTGACGGATCGCCTCGGGCACCTGCTCGACGAGTGTCGCGCGGTGGAGGAGCTCCAGCTGACGGTTCGTCTGGTCGTCACCACCCTCGGCCCGTGCGTGCTCGATCGCCGCGTAGAGCTCCGGGTCTGCGAGCAGATCGGACAGTGCGAGCGTCGCCTCGACGCGGCGCGCCTCGTTTGCGCCGTTTGCCTCGACGTTCGCCGCCCACCACGCCTCGTTGGCCGCGATCGAGAGCGGACGCAGGCGAGACTCGGACTCGCTGACGACGGCGGCGGGGTCGCTCATCGGCAAACCAGCTGGCCGATGACCTGGGGAGGGGGTGTAGGTGCGCATGAGGGAAACCTGGTTTCCCCGACGATCGCGGGCAGGAAGCGAGCGAAGTTCATGCGGGCCGACTTTACCGACGCCTGCTACACAACCGAGATGGGCACCGACGCGCATCGGGCGGCCGCAGCGGAGCTCGTCGTCACGGTCGGAATCGTGACCGTCAGCGACAGCCGCACGCGCGAGACCGACACGAACGGGACGTACCTACGCGAGCGAATCGCAGAGGCGGGGGCCTCGGTCTCCGGCTACGAGCTCGTGCGCGACGAGCCGGTCGAGGTCCGCGCCGCGGTCGACGGTCTCGTCTCGAGCTCCCGCGTCGTGGTTGTGAACGGCGGCACCGGCGTCTCGAGGCGAGACACGACCTACGATGCCCTCGCCGGGATGCTCGAGAAGACGCTGCCCGGGTTCGGCGAGCTGTTCCGGATGCTCTCGTGGGATCAGGTCGGTGCTGCGGCGATGCTCTCGCGCGCGACCGCGGGCACGTATCGCGGCGCGGTCGTGGTCTCGATCCCAGGCTCGCCCAAGGCCGTTGCACTCGCGTGGGAACAGCTGATCGGCCCCGAGCTTCGACACCTGGCCTGGGAGGTCGGCCGCTGATGCGCGTCGCCGGTCTCGTCTCGCTGGTCACTCTTGGGCTGCTGTTGGCCGGTTGCGGCGGTGAGGAGAAGAACGGCGTGTCGGAGCCGACCACAACCGCGAGCGACGAGGTCGCCGCACCGGCCTGGGCGGTGCCGACGCTCTCGAAGCCCGGGCCCGAGTCGGCACTGGTGATGGCGAGCTCCGACTTCGCCACCGGAGACAACCGCGTCGCGTTCTTGCTGATCCGGGACGACGGCTCGGCAGTCGAGGCTCCCACGCTCAGCGTCTCGTACGAGCCGACGGAGGGAGCACCGGTTCGGACGACCGAGGCGAGGCTCGTGCCGCTCGGCGCCGAGGGTGCCGAGCCGGGCGACGTCACCTCCGTCTACGTCGCCGAGCTCGACGAGCTCGCGAAGGGGAAGCGCTGGATGCTCGTCGAGCCCCCGACCGAGCAGCTCCAGGGGTTCCAGATCCTCGACGTCAAGGCGAAGAGCATCACGCCGGCGATCGGCGACCACGCGCCGCGTTCGCAAAACCCCACGCTCGCAACGGCCGCTGCAGAGAAGATCACGACCGCCCGCCCACCGGACCTCGAGCTGCTGCGCCACACCGTCGCCGACTCGATCGACGCTGGGATCCCCTTCGTCGTCGTCTTCGCGACGCCGCAGTTCTGCCAGACGCGAGCGTGTGGGCCCACGGTCGACGTGGTCGAGGCGGCACGCAAGCGCTTCACCGACCGCGAGGTTCGCTTCATCCACATCGAGATCTACGTGAACAACACCCCCGGCGAGGGCGTCAACCGCTGGGTCAGGGAGTGGAAGCTGCCAAGCGAGCCGTGGATCTTCGTCGTCGACGCCAAGGGCGTGATCCGGGACAAGTTCGAAGGCGCCGTTGCCGCAGACGAGATCGACGTCGCTGTTCGCTCTGTGCTGCGTTCCTAGGCAAGAGCCTCGCAACCGACGCTGCGTCGGCCAGGTCCGCCGGGTATCCTGACGACGATGAGCGACTGGAACACATCGTGGAATCGGAACCTCTGGCGTCCCGACGAGCCGGCTCTGTTCGTCCGCCGCTCGGACGGCATCTGCTGGACGATCAACTTCGCGCATCTGTTCGGGCGAACCCGCCGCTCCGCGTAACGCCGTTCGGGCAGCCACGGGATATCCAGCCGGCGAAGCTCGTAGCTGCGCTGACAGCATCGCGGCGCGTTGCACGCCTCGAGCTCACACTCTCGCGCAGTGGGAAGGTGGCTACGCGACGCCGATCGACGCTGCGAGTTCCCGCGCAAGTGCATGCTCGCGACCGCCGCTGCGCACGGTGACCGGCCCGCCGAACGGGGCTTGCAGCACGACCTCGACCCGTGCGCCCGGCAGGAGCTCGAGCTCGGCGAGGTAGCGCAGGAGCTCCCCGTCTCGGTCGGGGACGCGGGTGACCGTGGTTTGGTCGCCCGGCTCGAGGCTCGCCAGCGAGCGCTCCAGCCCCTCCGCAAGCTCGAGCTCGCGCGTCGGGATCGGATCGCCGTGCGGATCGTGCGTCGGGAAGCCGAGCGCCTCGTCGATCCGCTGCTCCAGCTCCTCGGAGAGCACGTGCTCGAGCCTCTCCGCCTCGATGTGCACCTCGTCGAGCGACATGCCCAGCGTCTCGACGAGGTACCGCTCGAGGAGCCGATGGTGCCGAACGACTTCGAGCGCGACGAGCCGGCCACGACGGGTGAGGGTCAGACCCCGATATGGAGTCCGCTCCACGAGTTGCAGCTCGTCGAGCTTCTTCGCCATCACCGTGACGGTGGGGGCGCTCACGCCGAGCCGCACGGCGAGTCCGTTCGTCGTCGCCCGGCCCTCGTCGCGCTCGAGCTCGAACGTCGCCTTGAGGAAGTCCTCGGCGGCATTTGTCAGGTCTTCCGCAACCATCGAATGAGTTTACTCTATGATTAGAATTTAGAGATGGCTAAATTGACGAGACGCAAGCTCCTCGCTGCGACAGCGCCGATCGCAGCCGCGCCGATCGCCGGGAAGTTCCTGCTCGACGGATCTGCCGCCGAGGCCGCAGGACACGATCACGGAGAGCGCAGCCTGGCCACCCACCTGGGTCACGGCCGGGCGGCGCTCGGGCACGCCGCGATGATCGGAGAGGCGGCGCCAGCGGTCGGTGGCCCCAACGACCTGGACAAGCTTCTCTATCCCCCCGAGGCGTTGCCGTATCAGCCCGGACGTGTGCGGAAATACACGCTCGTGGCGAGCGACCGCGAGATCGAGATCGCGCCGGGGGTGTTCTTCCCCGCC
>JBPCLB010000216.1:0-14952 GCA_051003695.1 Gaiella sp.
GGACCTAAAAAATTCGGCCGTACCATCCACGTACCGTGAACTCCGACTCTGGTAACAGTCTAAAAAACACGAAACCGCCGATTTGCGGCGGTTTCGTCGAAGCGGATGAAGGGGCTCGAACCCTCGACCTTCTGCATGGCAAGCAGACGCTCTACCAACTGAGCTACATCCGCGAGAGGGTCGAGTATAGCGCCGCCCCGCGGAGCAAACCGTCGCCTGTGAGGAACGCCCGCCGGGGGGAGGCCGTCTCGCTTCGAGCTCGAACCCGTCCGTCAGACAGACGCGTTCCGAACAGACAGACGCGTTCCTCTATCCCTGGATCGACACGGCGGATGCGCTCAAGCAGCAAGCAGCACGCCGTAGGCGGCGAATGCGTCGTCCCGTGTGAGCACGCTGAGATCGTCCTGGAGGGCGTGGGCGATCAGCACCCGATCGAACGGATCGCCGTGATGGCGTGGAAGCTGCGCGGCTGCCTCGAGCAGAGACGCCGAGACGTCGAGCATGCGGAATTCGGTCCCGAGCACCGCGCTCAGGTGGCGAGGGGCGCGCAGCGTCCCAGCCTGGCGCTTGATCGCAGCCTCCCACACCGAGATCGGGCTCAGGCAGCGGTCGATCGTCGGATCGATCAGCAACGACCGCTCTCGGGGTGTGAGTCGCGCTGGGTCCCCGAGAGCCCAGAGGGCGATGTGCGTGTCGACGAGGACGCCGCTCACGCGGTGTAGGGCTCGAACTCGGTCAGTGGCTCGTCGAAATCGGGACCGAGCTCGATCTCTCCCGCGAGCACGCCGAGTCGCACCGGCGCGTGCTCGGCGGTGATCGCAACCAGACGAGCTGCGGGCGTGCCGTTGCGGGCGATGATGACCTCTTGGCCGCTCTCCGCTGCAGCGACGAGCTCGCTGAGGGTGGTCTTCGCTTCGTGCATGTTCACTTGCATAGCTAGCATCTTAGCTAACCATTGCCGACCGTCAACGCTGGAAGAACGTCGCCGCACGCGTTCTCCGAACACGACGGCTGTGCGCCTGATCACGACTCGAAAGCCACCGCCGCCTCTCGTGCCAAACGGAGCGCATGGCCACGGTTGACGGCGTTCACGATCGCTCGCAGCGACGCTGTCACGATCGACGGGTGGATCCCGACGCCCCAGAACGCCTCGTCGTCGACGTCCGCTTCGATGTAGGCGGCAGCGGTCGCGTCCTCGCCCTTGCCCATCGCGTGCTCGTGGTACTCACGCACGTCGATCCCGAGGCCGAACCGCTCCTCCAGCCCGTGGACGAGTGCCGCGATCGGGCCGTTGCCTCTGCCGACGACCTCGACCTCCTCCCCGTCGACGCGCATCCGCGCGACGAGCCTGTCCCCCTCCTGGCCGCTCTCGTGGGTGAAGCTCAGCAACTCGTACGGGGCGACTGCTCCGAGGTAGTGCTCGGTGAAAGCCGCGAGCAGCTCCGCCGGAGTGAGCTCGCCGCCGCGCGCGTCGGTGATCGCCTGCACCTTCTGTGCGAAATCGATCTGGAGGCCGCGCGGCAGCTCAAGGTGGTGCTCGGCGGCCATCACGTAGGCGACCCCGCCTTTCCCCGACTGCGAGTTGACGCGGATGATTGCCTCGTACGAGCGGCCGAGATCCTGAGGATCGATGGAGAGGTAGGGCACGTCCCAGACGTCCGACTGCGAGCGCTCCCGCGCGTCCATGCCCTTCTTGATCGCATCCTGATGCGAGCCGGAGAAGGCGGTGTAGACGAGCTCGCCGACGTACGGGTGGCGCGGGTGCACCGGTAGCTCGTTGCACTCCTCGACGATCGACCGGGCCTCGTCGATCCCGGAGAGATCGAGCTCGGGGTCGACCCCCTGGGTGAGCAGGTTGAGCGCGATCGTGATCAGGTCGACGTTGCCCGTCCGCTCGCCGTTCCCGAAGAGGCAGCCCTCGACCCGCGTGGCACCCGCCATCAGGCCGAGCTCAGCGGTGGCGACGGCGGTACCGCGGTCGTTGTGTGGGTGAACCGAGAAGAACGTGCTCTCGCGCTTGGAGAACTGGCGGATGAACCACTCCATCCGATCGGCATAGACATTCGGCGGGAACTGCTCGACCGTCGTCGGCAGGTTGACGATCATGCGCGCCTGAGACGTCGGCTGCCAGACCTCCGCGACTTCCTCGCAGACCTCGAGCGCATAGTCGAGCTCGGTGTGGTGAAAACTCTCGGGCGAGTACTGAAACACGATCTCGGTCGACGCGGCGCGGGCGAGGTCGCGACACAGCTCCGTCCCGCGTACGGCCAGCCCCTTGACCCCCTCGCGATCCATTCGGAAGACGATCCGACGCTGGGTCACGGACGTCGAGTTGTAGAGATGAACGATTGCGCGCTTGGCACCCTCGACCGCCTCGAAGGTTCGCTCGATCAGCTCGGGACGCGCCTGGGTGAGGACGGCGATCGTCGTGTCGTCAGGGATCAGCTCCTCTTCGACGAGCGTGCGGACGAAGTCGAAATCGGTCTTCGACGCCGATGGAAAGCCAACCTCGATCTCCTTGACACCCAGCACGACGAGCAGGTCGAAGAACCGGCGTTTGCGATAGCTGTCCATCGGGTTGACGAGCGCCTGGTTGCCGTCACGGAGATCCGTCGAGCACCATCTCGGCGCGCGATCGAGCACGACGTCGGGCCATGTGCGATCGGGTAGCGAGACGGTCTCGTAGGGGCGGTACTTGTGAAACGGCATCGGCATCGGATCGTTCTCCTTCACGAGAGCGGACTGCTCCCGTCAGGTGCGGGAGCACGGCGGGGGTATGTGCGCTGCTCGATCCCCTAGCGGGGAAGGAGGAGGCCGAGCGCGAGCAGGCCGGAACCGGCCTTCGGGAGGAAGCGGAGCTCGCGTTGCATGGGCTCGATGCTAACCCATCCTCGCAGCGGCTACAACGTGACCGTGACGGCCAGGGCGTTTCGAGCCGCGGTCGAGCGGCTGACCGCCCTGGATCCCGCTCTCGCGGCGATCGTCGAGACCTACGGCTCTCCTCCCGTCTGGCGTCGCGAACCGGGCTTTGCCACGCTCGTACTGCTGATCCTCGAGCAGCAGGTGTCGCTCGCCTCGGCGAAGGCGGCGTTCGACCGGCTCGCGGCACGGCTCGGCGGCGCAGTGGCCCCCGCGCCGTTCCTCGTGCTCGACGACGCGACGCTGCGCGAGGTCGGGTTCAGTCGCCAGAAGACCCGCTATGTCCGTGCGCTCGCGACAGCGGTACTCGAGCGCACGCTCGACCTCGACGGTCTCGAGAACGTCTCGGACGAGGCGGCACGCGCCGCGCTCGTCACCGTGCCCGGGATCGGGCCGTGGACCGCCGACGTGTACCTCCTGGCGTGTCTCGGCCGGTCCGATGTCTGGCCGAGCGGCGACATCGCGCTCCAGGCTGCGGCGCATCGAGCCAAGGGGCTGCCTGCCCGCCCCAACGCAGCCGAGCTCGCCCTGCTCGGCGAGCAGTGGCGACCTCATCGATCGACCGCGGCCCAGTTGCTCTGGCACATGTACCTCGGTGACGCCGGCCGTCTCTGAGCTAGCTGGTTGCTTGCCACTGGAGGCCTGGAGTACGGTTGCGTATGGCCTTCGAAGAGTTGAAGCAGCGTCATGCGGCGATGTGGGGATCCGCGCCCTTCGAGCGGGTCGCGGTCAGCCTCGCGGACATGCACGAGAACGTCGTTCGCACGCTCGACGGACACGCCGGCGAACGGTGGCTCGATGTCGGCTCGGGAACGGGCGAGCTCGCCTTCCGCGCCGTCGCGACCGGTGCCGAGGTGATCGGCATCGACATCGCGTCGGCGCTCGTCGAGACGGCGCGGCGACAGGCTGGTGAGCGCGGCGTCGATGTGCACTTCCAGGTCGCCGACTGCGAGGAGCTGCCCTTCGACGAGGCGAGCTTCGACATCCTGTCGTCGTCGGTCGGAGCGATCTTCGCCCCGGATCACGAGCGCGTCGCGGCGGAGCTCGGTCGGGTCTGCCGGCCCGGTGGTCGCCTCGCCCTCACGGCGTGGACTGCGAACGGGCCGATCGGCGACTTCTTCAAGGTGATCGGGTCGTACTCACCGCCGCCCATGGCGGGCGCGGGTACCTCGTTGCAATGGGGTGACCGCGACTACGCCGAGCAGCTGCTCGGAGATACGTTCGAGCTGACGTTCTCCGAGGAGAACAGCCCGTGGCGCGAGAGCTCCGCCGAGGAGTTGTGGGAGCTGATGGCGACATCGTTCGGGCCGATCAAGACGCTCCTCTCGACGCTCGAGCCGGAACGGGCTGCTGGATTCCGAGAAGAGTTGCTGACACTGTTCGCGGAGTCGCAGGCGGCAGACGCCATCGAGCTCGACCGTCCGTATCTGCTCGTGCACGGCACGCGACGCTGACGCACGCTTCAGACCCGATCCGCGGCGCTGTCGAGGGCCTCGTTGACGAGCCTGTCCGCCAGCTCGTTGTGCTCGCGACGTACGTGGGTGTAGCTCACGGAACCGATCGCGCGGGCAAGACGCGATGCTGTGAGGAAGAGCTCTCGTAGATCGCGATTCTTGACGCGGTACTCGCCACGCATTTGCTTCACCATCAACTCCGAGTCGGAGCGCACTTCGAGCTCGGTCACACCGAGCTCCCCTGCGCGCCGCAGCCCGACGACGAGGGCCGTGTACTCGGCCACGTTGTTGGTTGCGACGCCGATCGCCTCGCCGCGTGAGTCGAGCAGCTCCCCGTCCTCGGTCTCGAGCACGAAGGCCGACGCCGCGGGTCCCGGGTTTCCCCGCGCGCCGCCGTCTGTGAAGAGCGTCGCTCGCACGGATGCCACTGTCGCAGACATCGCGAACCGCCCGGCACCACGCTGGCGAAGACGGGTCATTCCAGTGGGACAAACTCCATACGCCGAGATGGACGTGGGGTCAGGCGCACGCGCCTGACCCCGGGCTGAAAACGACTCGCGGGACGTTTGGGGCTCAAGCGCGCCACCTGAGCCGGGTTGGGAACGACACGCGGCACCTTGGGGGTCTGACGCGCTCGCCAGACCCGGTCAGCACGACCGCCGGGCTCAGGACGGGGTCATCCTCGTTGCGTCGAAGACGGCGTCGAGGTTCCGCAGCGCGGTCAAGAGCGAGCGCAAGCCCTTCACGTCGCCGAGCTCCGCCGTGTACCAGTTCTTCGCCATTCCATCCTCGACGGTGCCACCGTAGGCGACGATGTTCGCACCGTGCTCGGAGAAGGTCCGCGCTACGTCTTCGAGCAGCCTCACGCGATCCCAGGCTTCGACCGCGATCTGCACGCGGAAGCTCGACGTCGTCGCCGTTGCCTCCCACTCGACCGGCGTGAACCGCTCGGGGTTGCGCATCAGGGCCTTGGTGTTGGGGCAGTCGGAGCGGTGGATCGTGATCCCGCGACCGAGCGAGATGTACCCGCGGATGTCGTCCCCGGGTACCGGGGTGCAGCAGTTCGCGAGCCGGACGAGAACGTCCTGGACACCCGGGACGACGACGCCGAGCGACTCGCCCGCGACGATCCGCTTACTGCGCTGGGCGGGCTTGAGGCTGATCGTCGGCGCTTCGGCGACCTCGTCGGTCTTCAGCCGCTGCAGCACCTTGTTGACGACCTGGCCCGTACCGATCTTCCCGGCGCCGAGCGCGAGATAGAAGTCTTCCGCCTTCTTGAAGCCGAGCTCGCGGATCACCTGGGCGAGCACGGTCGAGCCCTGGAGCTTGCGGTATGGCAGGTTCTGCGCCTTGAGCGCGCCGTCGAGCGCCTCGCGCCCCTTCGCCTCTGTCTCGCCTCGCGTCTCCCGCTGGAACCACTGCCGGATCTTGTTGCGCGCTCGCGACGACTGCGCGAGCGAGAGCCAATCGCGTGAAGGCCCCCGACCCGACTTGGTCGTGAGGATCTCGACGAAGTCACCGTTCTTGAGCCGGTAGTGCAGCGGCACGATCCGGCTGTTGACCTTCGCGCCGACCGTCTTGTGCCCGACATCCGTGTGGACCGCATACGCGAAGTCGATCGGCGTCGCGCCTGCGGGCAGCGTCTTCACCTCACCCTTCGGCGTGAAGACGTACACCTCGTCGTCGAAGAGGTTCGTCCGCAGGGTGCGCATGTACTCGGCGGCGTCTTGCTCGTCGCCCTGCCAGTCCATCAGCGAGCGCACCCAGGTAAGCCACTCGTCGTCCGCTCGGCCCTGCCGCCCGCGCTTGTAGAGCCAGTGGGCCGCGACGCCGAGCTCGGCCTCCTCGTGCATCTCGCGCGTCCGCACCTGGATCTCGAGCGGCGTGCCGGTGGGGCCGATCACCGTTGTGTGCAGAGAGCGATAGCGGTTGAGCTTCGGCATCGCGACGAAGTCCTTGAACCGCCCCGGCATCGGCTTCCACAGCGAATGGATCAGGCCGAGCGCGCCGTAGCAGTCGCGGGTGCCGTCTTCCCCACTGCGCTCGACGATCACGCGCATCGCGGTGAGGTCGTAGATCTCGTTGAACTCGCGACCCTTCTTCGCCATCTTGTCGTAGATCGAGTAGAAGTGCTTCGCGCGCCCCGCGCTGATGGCGGGGATGTCGGCCTTGTCGAGCTCGAGCTGGAGGATCGAAGCGGCCTGCTCCACCTGCTCCTCGCGGTCTGCTCGGCGGTCGGCGACCATCGCCTTGATCTCCGAGTACTTGCGCGGATGGAGGATCTGGAACGACAGGTCCTCGAGCTCCCACTTGACTGCGTGGATTCCGAGTCGATGGGCGAGCGGCGCGTAGACCTCGAGGGTCTCCTTCGCCTTCTGCACCTGCTTCTGCTTGCCGAGGTACTCGATCGTGCGCATGTTGTGGAGCCGGTCGGCGAGCTTGATCAGGATCACCCGCACGTCCTCTGCCATCGCGACGATCATCTTCCGGTAGTTCTCCGCCTCGGCCTGCTCACGACTCTGGAAGCTGATGCGCGTCAGCTTCGTGACTCCTTCGACGAGATGCGCGATCTCGGACCCGAACTCGCTCGTCACGTCCTCGACCGCGGCGCCGGTGTCCTCGATGACGTCGTGGAGGAGTGCGGCGGCGATCGTCTGCTCGTCGAGATGGAGCTCGGCGCAGATGCGCGCGACGCCCCAGGGATGGCGGATGAACTCCTCCCCCGAGCGGCGTAGCTGTCCGCGGTGAGCCGTTTCCGCGTACTCGAACGCGTGGCGGATCAGCTCCTTGTCGACACCGGGGTTGTACGCCTCGACGTGTGCGAGCAGCTCACCGACGAGGCTCTCGTGCTCCCGCTGGGCATCGACGACGGACATCACACCTCAGTTTACGGGTCGGGTCTGACTCACTCTTTCGAGGGAAGGGATCGGCACGCGGAAGGCCGAACACGACCCCATGCGATTGATTCAGCTCTATCTCGAACGCCGCCGGATCAGGCGCATGCTGGGTGCGATCCGATCGGCTCGTGGGTCGGGCCGCCCTCGTCTAGCCGGACGACGCTTCGGCCGAACGGCAAGCCAGTAGGCAGAGGAGTCCGACCTCGAGCGCTCTTCTACGCAGCGCGCGGCAGCTCGAGTAGAGCGCCGTCGGCGAGCAGAGCCCGCAGCGTCGGCGACTCGAGGAGCTGTCGGTGGGCTCCCGACGCGAGGTCGAGCTCGGCAAAGACCTGGCGGGCGTCGGGCGCCCACTCGCTCTCGCCGGCGCGCCACTGGTCGGCCAGCCAGGCCCGCAACTCGTCGTAGCCGGTCGACGCCTCGAACAGACGTCTGACGACGAGCTGCGGAGCGATCGTTCCGTTCCAGCGGTTCTCCTTCAACCGAAACGCGACGTCGAAGCGGCCCCCGTCGGACAGCCGGGCGAGTTGCGACCCGAGTCCGAACGCGATCGCACTGCCGCCGTCACGCCCCTGCTGTCGCACCCGAAAGCGAAGGTGCTTACCCTCCCCCACCGTTCCCGGCTCGACCGTCTCGACGCTTGCGGCGAGCAGCGTCGGCTCCGGATTGCCGAGACCGAACGGGGCCAGCCGTTCGAGTTCCTCGGCGAGCTCGAGCGTGAGTTTCGAGGTGGGCACGACCGCGTCGATCGGGACGAGCTGTCGAAGCTCCGTGTCGGTCAGGGTGGCGTCGGCATGCGCTCCGAAGGCGTCGGCCAGAGCCTCGAGCCTCTCGGGCCGGACAGAGAGGCCCGCGGCAGCCCGGTGCCCGCCGAACCGCTCCAGGTGCTCGGAGCACGCGGCGAGGGCGCTGTGGAGGTCGAAAGCCGGAATCGAGCGACCCGATCCCTTCCAGGCTTCGCCGCTTCCGGCGACGAGCACGACCGGCCGGCTGAACCGCTCGGCCAGGCGCGAGGCCACGATCCCGATCACCCCTTCGTGCCAGTCCTCGCCCCACACGACGTAGCCACGCCGCGCGCGTCGTTCCTCCGGCCACCCGGCGATCGTGGCCGTCGCGTCCCGCAGGATCCGATCCTCGACCACCTGGCGGTCGCGATTGAGACTCTCCAGCTCGCTTGCGAGGCGCTCCGCCTCGTCGGCAACCTCGGCGAAGAGCAGCTCGAGGGCCACGTCGGGACGGCCGAGCCGGCCTGCCGCGTTGATGCGAGGCGCAAGCCTGAAGCCGACCGCGCTCGCGTCGATCGCGGCCGGATCGACGTGGGCCGAGCGCATCAGCGCTCTGAGCCCAGGTCGAGACGTTCGCGCGAGAGCTCGCAACCCGGCAGTCGCCAGGGCTCGATTCTCGTCGACGAGCGGAACGACGTCGGCGATCGTCGCGAGAGCGACGAGATCGAGCATCCGCGTAAGCGCGGCGTGCTTCGATCCGAGCAGCACCTCGGCGAGCTTGTAGGCGACACCTGTGCCGGCGAGCTCGGGGAACGGGTACCCCGACGGATTGGTCGCGACGACCGGGCAGTCGGGGAGCGTCGCACCGGGCCGGTGATGATCGGTGATCACGACATCGAGACCGAGCTGCTTCGCCCGCTCGACCTCGTCCACCGCGGTGATTCCGCAGTCGACGGTGAGGATCAGGCTCACGCCCTCGTCTGCGAGCCGCTCGATCGTCTCCACCGCGAGTCCGTAACCCTCGTCGAATCGACTCGGCAGATGCCAGACCACGTCTGCCCCGAGCTCGCGCAACGTCAGGACTGCGACCGCGGTGGCGCAGATGCCGTCGACGTCGTAATCGCCGTGGACACAGATGCGCTCTCCGCGCTCGACCGCTTCCCTCAGCCGCGTGACAGCTCCGGCCATGTCCCGCAGCAGGAACGGATCGTGATTCGGAGGCTCGGCCGCGAGAAACCCAGCAGCCAGTTCCGGATCGCCGTACCCGCGGCGCACGAGCACGGTCGCGGTGATCTCAGAGAGCTCCAACGCGTCGGCCAGCGCCCGGACTCGGGCCCAGTCACATGGCTCGATCGACCAGCGCCCGTCCTGCATCCACACCGACGGTACGGCCCGGGTCGGACGGCGCTCGCGACGCCGCACAGCAGCCGACGTCGGGCTCGGACGCGTTTGGCCCTACGAGAGACGCCGCTCGCGACGCTCGTCGCGGGCCTGCAGGATGATCTTCACCCAGAGCAAGACGAGCGCCGCGGTTGCGCCGACGACGCAGACGGCGATCGGCGCGAAGTAGGCCATCTGCTCGACCGAGTACCGCGTCACCGCAGCACCACCGAGCCAGATCGCGAGGACGGCGACGACGGCTCCGAGCAGCACCTTGCGATCGCGTCTCACGCCGCCAGCGTAGCCGTCACTTCCTTACCGATCGTTTACATCGGACAGCGCAAGTTCCGGACCGACCGCGCATCTTCTCCATGTTGGCCCACCTGATCCGAAGGAGTTGTCGATGAGAGCATTCGCAGGGATCATGACCATCGCGGTGATCGCCGTCCCGGTCGCCTCCGCGGCCAAGCCGCAACCCAGCACGCCGCCCGGATCGGGCGGTAAGGCGCTCGTCGCGAAGCTGAGCGGGGCGAACGAGGTTCCCCCAGCGAATGCCGCCGATCGCGGGAACGCGGTCGTGCGGTTGAACGCGAAGACGCTCAAGGTCTGCTGGTCGTTCAGCGCCCAGAAGCTGACGTCGAAGAGCGGTGCGGCGACGGCGCCCGTCGCTGCTCACATCCACACCGGGGCAGCCGGGATCGCCGGGCCCGTCCTCGTGGGCTTCGGGGCGACCTATTCCCGCAAGGGTTGTGTGACGTCGACCGCCGAGACGATCGCGGCGATCCTCGCGAACCCGAAGGGCTTCTACGTGAACGTCCACAACGCCTCGTACCCCGACGGAGCGATCCGGGGGCAACCGAAGCGAGGCGCACCGGCGGAGCGGCTCCAGGGGGCGTTTGGAATCCCCGAATCGCGGAGGGCGCGGAGACGGGTTGGGGGCCCCTCTCCGCGCCCTCCCGCGGGCTGGGTAGCCTGATTGCCGTGCCGCACGCCGAGGATCTCAACTACGTCTCGGGCGACGACTACACGCTCGAGTTCCTGGGGTACCGCTTCGCGTTCGGCGCCCGCGACTTCGAGGAGCGAGTCACGGCGGCGGCGGTGCGCCTCGGACTGATCCAAACGAACGAGCTCGACGCCGAGGAAGTGCAGGATCTCGTCGAGCTCGTGGCCGACGGGCGAATCGCCTCACCGCGCGGCGGGCTCGGCGGGTATCTCGTGCGGCACTGGGAGAGGCTCGCGCTCGTCGAGGGCGAATCCCTCGTCTACTGGCTCCGCAAGCTCGTGTTTCGTGGTGCCTACCTCGATCATCGGGTGAAGGAGGGCCTGCTCGAGATCGCCTGGGACGAGCAGAATGCGGAGTTTGCCTACGCCGAGCCGCAGGGCGGCCGGGCGCTCCTCGAGCTTGCACCGACTCCTAGCTGGCACGAGCTCCAGTTTCGCGGCTGACTCCCTGGCGCCACAGGCCGGCTGAGGAGAGCAAGCGAACGGGTTGAGATACGGAACGCCGGCTCGAGCATGTGTGTCGACGTCGCGCGTCACGACTCTCAGCCCGTGCACGAGCGTGGTCGCCGAGAGCATGCTGTCGACGATCGGAAGCCGGGTCTCGGCGTAGGCTGAACATCGTGGACGCACATCCGTACGATCTGATCGCGCTCGGCTCCGGCCCGGCCGGCCAGAAAGCGGCGATTCAGGCGGCGAAGCTGGGCCGCCGCGCCGCGGTCGTCGAGCGACGTCAGACCGTTGGTGGAGTGTGCGTCAACACCGGCACGATCCCCTCGAAGACCCTGCGCGAGGCCGTCCTCCACCTCACGGGCATCAATCACCGGTCGCTCTACGGTCAGAGCTATCGGGTGAAGGACGAGCTGACGATGGAGGACCTCCTTTGGCGGGCGCATCACGTGATCGAGGCTGAGATCGACGTGATCCGGGATCAGCTCCGCCGGAATCGAGTGGACCTCGTCTACGGCGCCGCGCGATTCCACGACGATCACACCGTGGCGGTCACGGCGGAAGACGGCTCCCAGCGCCTCCTCCAAGCCGCGCACATCGTCGTCGCGACGGGCACGGTTCCCTCACGGCCGCAGGACGTCGACTTCGACGATCGCACGATCCTCGACTCGGACGGGATCCTCGGCCTCGAGCGGATTCCGGCGTCGCTCGTCGTCGTCGGCGCGGGGGTCGTCGGCATCGAGTACGCGTCGATGTTCGCGGCGATCGGGACCAAGGTGGCCGTCGTCGAGCGTCGCACTCGACTGCTCGAGTTCTGCGACGCCGAGATCGTCGAGGGGCTCCAGTACCACCTCCGCGAGCTCGGCGTGCAGTTCCGCTTCGGGGAGTCCGTGGTCGGCGTCGCGCGACACGAGTCCAGCACCGTCACAGAGCTCGCGAGCGGCAAGCGGATTCCCGCCGAGGCCGTGCTGTACTCGGCCGGACGGCGAGGCGCGACCGACGACCTCGACCTCGACCGGGTCGGTCTCGCAGCAGACGACCGCGGCCGGCTCGAGGTCGGAGCTGGCTACTGCACGGCGGTACCGAGCATCCGCGCGGTTGGTGACGTGATCGGATTCCCGAGCCTCGCCGCCACCTCGGCCGAGCAGGGTCGCCTCGCCGCCTGTGGCGCGTTCGACCATCCCGCGCACGCGCTCGCGGAGACGCTGCCGGTCGGGATCTACACGATTCCCGAGATCAGCTACGTGGGTCGGAACGAGGAGGAGCTCACGGGTGACTCTGTCCCGTACGAGGTCGGGATCTCACGCTACCGGGAGCTCGCGAGAGGACAGATCCTCGGCGATCGGCACGGGTTGCTGAAGCTGCTCGTGGGCACGACCGACAGGCGCGTGCTCGGTGTCCACGTGTTCGGCACCGACGCCACCGAGCTCGTTCATATCGGCCAGGCGGTGATGGCTGCAGGCGGCACCGTCGACACGATCGTCGACACGGTCTTCAACTACCCGACGCTGGCCGAGTCGTACAAGGTCGCCGCACTCGACGCTGCGAACCGGATGCACGCGCTGGCGCGGGTCGTCGGCTGAGTCGGTTCAGGCGCTCGCACCGGTGAAGCCGAACGGCTGCTCGGCGTCGGGCACCCCGAGCCTGATCTCCCGCACCGCCCCGAGCGGCACGATCAGCTCCGCGGGCTCACTTTCCTCGCTGTGTGGACAGAAGCTGACGAAGCCGTAGCCGGGCTCCGGTGAGAGCGACCGGAGCCGGTGCAGCGAGCCGTCGTAGAGCTCGATACTGACTTCGGCCTGCGGGATCCCGTGCTCCTCGGCGAACGCCTCCGCGCGACGCTGAATCCGCTTGACGAGCTCCTCGACCGGACCTGCCATGCCCGGCGTCCAGATCGCATGCGTGCTCGAGCTCAGAACAGACTCCTGTCGTCCGGAGCCGGGGCGCCGACGTGCGCACGACCGAGTGCCGTGATCACCCGCCCTCGCGGCGTGCGTTGCAGAAAGCCGAGCTGGAGCAAGAACGGCTCGTAGACGTCCTCGATCGTGTCGGTCTCCTCGCCCAGCGTCACCGCGAGCGTCGAAAGACCGACAGGCCCGCCGCCGAACTTCTTTACGATCGCGTCGAGCAGCTCCCGGTCGATTCGCTCGAGCCCCTGGTCGTCGACCTCGAGCAGCTCCAGCGCCTCCCGCGCGATCGGCATCGTGATCGCGCCGGCATGGCGCACCTCCGCGACGTCTCGGACACGGCGGAGGATGCGGTTCGCGATTCGAGGTGTGCCACGCGAGCGCCGGGCGATCTCGGACGCGGCGGCGTCGTCGATCTCGAGGCCGAGAATCCCTGCCGAGCGCAGGACGATCGACGAGAGCTGCTCCGCGTCGTAGTAGCCGAGCCGGAACGTCATCCCGAAGCGGTCGCGCAGCGGTGTCGTCAGCAACCCCGTCCGCGTCGTCGCACCGACGAGCGTGAACGACGGGAGGTCGAGCGTGAGCGTGCGCGCAGCCGGCCCCTGTCCGACGATGATGTCGAGGCGAAAGTCCTCGAGCGCCGGATACAGGATCTCCTCGATCGCCCTGTTGACGCGATGGATCTCGTCGATGAAGAGGACGTCGCGCTCCTCGAGCCCTGTGAGGATCGCTGCGATATCGCCCTTGCGCTCGAGCGCTGGGCCTGCCACGGTGCGGATCCCCACGCCGAGCTCCTCGCGCACGATCTGTGCGAGCGTCGTCTTGCCGAGCCCGGGCGGCCCCACGAGCAGCACGTGGTCGAGTGCCTCGCCGCGCGCACGCGCGGCATCGAGGGCAACCTCGAGCTGCTCCTTGACCCGCTCCTGCCCGACGAACTCGCGCAGCCGCGAGGGACGCAGCGAACGTTCGACCTCGGCGTCGTCCGGGCTCTCGGTGGGCGCAAGGAACTGGCTCAAGCGGCTGTCCGCAACGCGAGCCGGATGCGCTCCTCCGCCGGCAGCTCGGGATCGATCGGAGCGAGGACCTGCTCGGCCTCGAGAATGCTGTAGCCGAGCTCGACGAGCGCGTCGCGGGCAACGAGCTGTCCGGGCGAGTCGGACGTGACGGTAGTCTCGACACCAGGCGCGACGCCGAGCTTCTCCTTGAGCTCCAGCACGATCCGCTCCGCCGTCTTCTTGCCGATTCCCGGGATCGCGGTGAACCGCGCATGGTCGCCGAGTACGATCGCGCGGCGCAGATCGGCGGCCCGTGAGCCGGACACGACCGCGAGCGCCACCTTCGGACCGATCCCGTTGACGGTCAGCAGGTGCGTGAAGAGCTCGCGCTCCTCTGCGTCGGCGAACCCGTACAGCTGAAGTGTGTCCTCGCGCACATGGAGGTAGGTCTCGACGACGATCTCCTCCTCGGCGCCCGCCTGCCGCAGCACGCCCGGGGTCGCGGCGACGAGATACCCGACCCCCTGAACGTCGAGCACGATCCCGTCGGCCGACCGACCGACGGGCCGACCACGAAGTCGTGAGATCATGACACGAGCCTCGCGAGCGACGGCATCAGCGCGTGGCAGATCGCGACAGCGAGCGCGTCGGCCTCGTGGGTGGTCTTGGGTTCTCGCTCCAGTGAGAGGATCACCCGCACCATCCGTTGCACCTGCGCCTTGTCCGCACGGCCATAGCCGCACACTGCCTGCTTCACCCGCGCGGGTGCGTACTCGGCGCACTCGACCCCGGCGGACGCGGCCGCGACGAGCGCGGCGCCCCGTGCCTGCCCGACCGACAACGCGATGCGGGCATCGGCGCCGACGAACGATTCCTCGAGCGCGACGGCGTCCGGGCGATGCTCCACGACGAGCGCTGCCACCCCGTCGAAGATCGTCCGGAGTCGCAGTTCCGGACGTTCGCGGGCCTCCGTGCGCCAGCACCCTGACTCGAGGGCTCTGATGCGCCCGCCGCTTTCCTGGACGATCCCGTACCCGCATGCGGCCGTTCCTGGGTCGATGCCGAGGACCTTCACGAATAGAGGGTAATGACGGCGTCGGCTAGTCATTGACTCACCGCACGTCGACCCGGGCGAGCACAGTTTCGAGCTGCCCTCGCCGCGCCGCAGGCAGCAGGCGACTGATGCGCGACGGCTTGCAGGCTCCCTCGCCGCTGCCGCAGGCAGCAGG
>JBPCLB010000217.1:0-4630 GCA_051003695.1 Gaiella sp.
GCCCGACGGGAAAGCGAATCGCGAGCGCGAGCGGCTCGACCCTCCGTGAGAAGAGCCACGTCCCTGCCAGTGCTGCGCCGAGGATCGGGAGCAACTGTCCCGCGACGCCCCCGAGAACGATCGCGACGGTGGCCGCGAAGGCGGCGATTCCGAGCAGCGGGATGTCTTGCGCGAGCGCTCTCCGCATGGCGAGCACCGCGGTCAGCACGATCGCGACGGCGGCGAGCTCGAGTCCGTGTAGCCACCCGGCGCCGGCGGCGTCGGACGACGCGAGCCCGAGGCCGAGCGCGGTCATCACGACGGCCGACGGAAGCGTGAATCCGAGCCAGGCAGCGACACCGCCGACCTTGCCCGCACGCAACGCGCCGATCGCGATCCCGAGCTGGCTCGAGGATGGCCCGGGCAGCAGGCTCGTGACCGCGACGAGCTCCGCGAAAGCGCGCTCGTCCACCCAGCGCAAGCGGTCGACGTAGGCGTCTCGAAACGTCGCGATGTGCGCGGCAGGCCCCCCGAACGAGGTCAGTCCGAGGCGAAACGCGACACCGAAGACCTCGGCGACGGAGCCCCGTTTCTCAGCCGTCACGGAGTGCTTTTGCCGTCGACCTGCGCGGCGAGCTCACCGAGTGCGCCGCGTCCTGCGTCCCGTGCAACCTGTGGAAGGATCGGCGCACAATCAGCACGACTTGGTCTTGACAAAAATCGGTGTCTGACACCGGTTTTCTGCTGACCCGGGTCTCCCACCGAAAGTCCCTGCACGTTGGGCAGATCCTCGGCGATTCGAGGCTGTGGAAACTGTGGAGCGATTGACACGAAGCTGGCACGCTTAGCGCTTGACAAAAACGGTGTGTGACACCGCTCGTACCGTTCCGCGGCCGTGCGGCGGCCGCAGCATCACCCCGACCGCGACGCGCCTGGCTTCCACAGAGGCTCGTTTCGGCCATCGGCGTTCGCGGTGCGAGAGAGGATGAAGAGCAGGTCGGAGAGGCGATTGAGATAGACGCCGACGAGGTCGCTGACGCGGTGCTCGCGGCCGGCGGCGAGTGTTTCGCGTTCGGCTCGACGGCAGATCGTCCGTGCGACGTGAAGACCCGCCGCGGCGATCGAGCCCCCCGGCAACACGAAGCTCGTGAGCTCCGGCAGCACGTCGTTGAACCGGTCGCAGTCTCGCTCGAGCGCGTCGACCATGGCTTGTCCTACCCGGAGCCGGCCGGGCACCTCGACGGGCACACACAGGTCGGCGCCGAGATCGAAGAGCTCGTTCTGGACACGCTCGAGCACCGGCCGTAGCGTTGCCGACACCTGACCGGCCAGCACCATGCCGAGCGCCGCGTTGAGCTCGTCGACTGTTCCGTACGCAGCGATGCGCGAATCGAGCTTCGAGACCCTCGAGCCGTCACCGAGCGACGTCTCCCCCGCATCGCCGCCTCGGGTGTAGATCCTCGTGAGCCTGACGGGCTCGTCCGGGGCACGTGGCATGCCCGGCAATCTATCCGCGCTCGAAGTAGCGCTTCCGTTCCCAATCGGTGACGAACCGGTCGAAGAGCCCCTGCTCCGTGCGGCCGTAGTTGAGGTAGTGGTCGACGACCTCGTCGCCAAACGCCGCTCGGGCCATCGTCCCCTGCTCGAGGGCGGCGATCGCCTCTCGCATGCTCGACGGGAACCGCTTTGCATCGGACTCGTAGGCGTTGCCCACGAGCGGAGGCGGCAGCGACAGCTCATGCTCGATCCCGTGCAGGCCCGCCGCCACGATCGCGGCGAAGGCGAGGTACGGATTGGCGTCCCCACCGGGAATCCGCGTCTCGGCCCGCCGCGACGGCCCGCGACCGACGACGCGGAACCCGCAGGTTCGGTTGTCGTGCCCCCAGGCCAGCGTCGTCGGCGCCCAGGAGCCGGCAGCGAAGCGCTTGTACGAGTTGATCGTCGGGGCGAGGAACAGCGCGAGCTCCTCGAAGCACGCGATCTGACCACCCAGCCACTGACCGAAGAGGAGCTCGTCGTCGGCGAATGCCGGCTCCCCGTCGCGGTAGAGCGACGAATGGACGTGACAGGAGTTCCCGATCCAGTCTGCGAACGGCTTCGCCATGAACGTGATCGCACATTCGTGCTGGAAGGCGATCTCCTTGGCGCCGTTCTTGTAGATCACGTGGTTGTCGGCGGTCGTCAAAGCATCGGCGAAGCGGAAGTTGATCTCGTGCTGGCCGGGCCAGGCCTCGCCCTTCGAGGTCTCGACCCGCAGGCCGACTGCTTGCATGTGGTTGCGGATCGTGCGCAGGAGCGGCTCGTCGTAGCTCGTGCCGAGAATGTGGTAGTCGAGGACGTAGGGGACGCTCGGAGTGAGCTCCGCGTACCCGCGCGCATGCGCCTCCGCATAGGTCTCCTCGAGGAGGTAGAACTCGAGCTCACTCCCGACCATCGGCTCGAGACCAAGTGCCGCGGCACGGGCGAGCTGCGACTTGAGGATCTGCCGCGGCGAGGGCGCCACCGGCGTACCGTCGTGCCAGAGCACGTCGCCGAGCACGAGCGCTGTCCCCTCGAGCCAGGGGATGCGCCTGAGGGTCCCGAGATCAGGCAGCACGTCGAAGTCGCCGTACCCCTGCTCCCAGCTCGCGATCGCGTAGCCGGGGACGGGGTCCATCTCCATCTCGAGCGCAAGCAGGTAGGTGCAGCCCTCCATCGCAGCGCCCGCATCGACCTGATCGAGAAAGAACTCTGCGTGCAGCCGCTTGCCGAGCAACCGCCCCTGCATGTCGGTGAACGCAACGACGACGGTGTCGAGCTCCCCCGTCGCGACCAGCTCTCGTAGCTCCTCGACCTCGAACATGCGCGGAATCCTCGCAGGTTCGAATCGATCACGGGGAGACTCAAAAAACCTGAACAGTGAGAAGTCTTGACAAAGCAGCTCCGCGCGTAGGTGAATACACACAACCGGCCGGCGACGACGGAGGGATCAGATGAGCACTGGGACGAGCAGTAGCGACCACCACACCTCGGAGGACGAACAGACGCTCCACAGGCTGGGCTATGCGCAGGAACTCTTCCGCGCGATGGGCGGTTTCCAGAATTTCGCGATCAGCTTCACGATCATCTCGATTCTCGCTGGATGCCTGACCTCGTACTACATCGCGTTCAACTGGGGCGGTCCCGTCGCCGTCACCTGGGGTTGGTTGCTCGTTGGCGCGATGTCGACGATCGTCGCGCTTGCGATGGCCGAGATCGCGTCGTCGTTTCCGACTGCCGGCGGCCTCTATTACTGGGCCTCCAAGCTTGGGAGCCCCGCTTGGGGCTGGTTCACTGGATGGTTCAACCTCGTCGGACAGATCGCCGTCACGGCTGCGATCGGGTATGGCCTCGCGATCTTCGCTACAGCGCTGCTCAACTTCTGGTTCGACTATCCGACCTCTGTCAATTGGGTCTTCGTGACCTACACGGCGGTGATGTTGATCGCGGTTGGCCTCAACTTCCTCAACGTCGGCGTCACGTCGGTCCTGAACACGGTCTCCGCGTACTGGCACATGGCCGGTGTGGCCGTGATCGTCGTCGTGCTTGTCTTCGTACCGGACAACCACCAATCATTCGGCTACGTCTTCGGGGAGACGATCAACAACTCGGGCTTCTCCGGGACGGGCTTCAGCTCGATCGTGTTCTGGTACGTCTTTGGAATCGGGCTCCTGATGGCGCAATACACGATGACGGGATACGACGCCTCTGCACACATGGCCGAGGAGACGCACCAGGCATCGCGCGCAGCTGCGGTGGGAATGTGGATGTCGGTGTTTGTCTCGATGATCTTCGGATGGATCCTGCTGCTCGCCGTGACGTTCGCGATCCCCGACACGCAGGGCGTGCTCGACGCAGCGGGCAATGCCGTGGTGTACATCTGGAGCGCTTCGATGGGTCAGGGGTGGGCGGAGTTCCTGCTGCTAATCGCGGTAGTCGCGCAGACGTTCTGCCTCACCGCGTCCGTGACCTCCGCCTCGAGGATGCTGTTCGCCTTCTCCCGCGACGGCGCGGTTCCCGGCCATCGCCTCTGGCGTCAGGTGGGTCACAACCGTGTGCCGCAGATGGCGGTGATCGGGATCGGCGTGCTCGCCTGGGCGTTGATGATCCCGACGCTCTGGAACGCGGTCGTCGGGTATCTCGTGGGCACCTCGATCGCGGTGATCGGCCTCTATATCGCGTTCATCCTGCCGGTGATCCTGCGATTGCGGCTCGGTGACCGCTTCGAGCATGGCGCCTGGTCGCTCGGCCGGAACTACAAGCTCGTCGACACGATCGCGATCGTCTGGGTCGTCCTGATCTGCTTCCTCTTCATGGCCCCGATCGCCCCGACCGGGATCCCGTGGAAGGACGGGTTCGACTGGAACGTCCTCAACTACGCGCCTCTCACCGTCGGTGGCGCGCTCCTACTCTTCGGCGGCTGGTGGGTGCTCTCGGCAAAGACGTGGTTCAAGGGCCCGGTCAGGATGGGGACCGAGGAGGAGCTCGAGCGTCTCGAGGCCGCGCGGCTCGGTCGCCCCAACCGGCCGAGGGGTAGAGGAATGAGCACCGATCGTGTTGGAGGTAGCTAGCGGGCGTCGGGGGTCAGGAGCGAGTGCCTGGCCCCACGTCGGGAGGTGCTTCTCGATCCAAC
>JBPCLB010000218.1:0-11132 GCA_051003695.1 Gaiella sp.
GCGGCCGCTTGTCCGGATAGGCCATCAGCCGCGCGCAGACGGTGTCCAGCAAAGCCCAACCCGGCGCCGTGAACGACAGGGCCGGGTCCATGTTGTCGAGGCCGGCCTGGACGGCGAGGCTGATTCGGAAGATGCCGCCGTCGCGCACCGCTGTCGAGCTGGACGTGGCCGAGGGGGCGGAGGCCGTCGCCAGCGCTACGACGGCGATCGCCGCCGCGAGACCCCGCCGATGTCTCCATTCGTGCCGCATCGCCCTTCGTCAGAATCCTAGGCCCTCTCCGCCCGCCTGGCCAGGGTGCGCGCGTGAATCGGGTGGACGTCCGCGTCGCGCTGTTGTCCTTCGGGCGCCGTGGGTGACTCGCAGAAGCAGGGTCGTTTGTTGCCTGCACAGGCACCGCGACGTGGCGCTGTGCCAAGCTCGTCCTACACGCTTCGTTACGGTACGCTTACACCAAGGCACCAAGGGCCTATTTGCAGGGATTTTGTGTGTGAGCAGCTCGCGTTCTGACCCAATTGAGTGCTGCCCGTTTGCTGCCTGAGATCGGCAGACTTCGTCTGATCAGCAAACAAACGGTGCCAATTTGCAGGCACTTTGAGAAACGGGAGCGACGGGACTCGAACCCGCGACCTCCGGCGTGACAGGCCGGCGTTCTAACCAACTGAACTACGCCCCCGAGCGCCGGGGGATTGTAGCGGCGCCCCGAGGGCTACGCGGCCCGCTCGGCGGTGCGCAGCTCGTGCCGATCACCATGCCAGCAGATCGCCTCGACGGTGTTGCCGTCGTGGTCGGTTCGGCTCGAAGGAGGAGCTGCAGCTCGCGACCGTCGACCATGCCGCGCTGATCTTCACCCGCGAGGTGATCGAGCCCGCGCAATCGGCGCCGCGGGGGGTCGCGCGGGTGTGGGCCTTGCTCGACGGGTTCCTCGACTACATCAGCGCGAGGTGTTCGCGGGCGGCTGCTTCTTTGCAACGACCTCAGCCGTCAAGCATCGGCCGGGAGTCGTGCGCGGCCGCATCGCTCAGCACCTCGCGAGCTGGGACGCCTACCTCGCACGCGCCGTCGCGCAGGGACAGGAGCTCGGTCAGATCGACTCGGGCACCGAAGCCCGGCGGATCGCCTTCGAGTTGAAGGCGTTCGTGCACACGGCGGAGTCGCACCATCAGTTGTTCGGGGACGCCGGCGTGTTCGTGGATGCGCGCGATGCCGTCCGCGAGCGGGCTGGAGTCTCTACGCCCGCGAACCGCGGAGAAGGCCACCGGCCTCACCGGTTGAATGAAGGGCGGTGAACGCCGCCGACTGGATCGCGCTCGTGCTCGTCGCGTTGACGATGCTCTCCGGCATCCGCCGGGGACTCGTGACCGGAGTGCTCTCTCTGGCCGGGCTCGTCGTCGGTGGCGTGCTCGGCGCGCGGCTCGCTCCCGACCTCGTCGGTGACGGGAGCCGCTACGTCCCCCTTGTCGCGCTCGGAGGAGCGGCCGCGTGCGCGATGCTCGGGCAGACGGTCGGCGGGCTCGCCGGTACCTGGGTGAGGCGGACGATCTCGATCGTGCCGCCGCTTCGGCTGCTCGACTCGTTCGGCGGCGTCGTGTTGGGCGCGTGCATCGGGCTCGCGCTCTGCTGGGTCGGCGCCACGGTGCTGCTCTACGTCCCCGGGCAGAGCGAGCTGCGGCGGAACGTCCAGGAGTCCGCGATCCTCTCTGCGCTGACGGATGCGCTTCCGCCCTCGGATGTGATGGACGCCCTCGGCCGCGTCGACGAGATCGCCGCGCTGATCGGCCCGTCCGCAGACGTCGACGCGCCGGTGCCCGCGATCGGCCGTGATCCCGACGTTCGTGCCGCTCGCGCGTCGGTCGTGCGGGTGCGGGGGATCGCGTGCGGACTCGGAGTCGAGGGCTCGGGTTGGATCGGGGCGCCGGAGCTCGTCGTCACGAATGCGCACGTGGTAGCAGGCGTCGACCGGCCGCTCGTCGACCGTGGCGACGAGCGCACGCTGCGTGCCAAGGTGGTCTCCTTCGACGCCCGTAACGACGTCGCCGTGCTTCGCGTCCCGGGTCTGCGCGGCACGCCGCTGCTCGCGGCGAGCCGCGTCGCACGGGGAACGCCCGGGGCGCTCCTCGGTTTCCCGGCCAACGGCCCGTACACCGTCACCCCCGTCCGAATCGGCCGCACGCTCAGGGTGAACGCGCGGGACGCCTACGACCGGCCTCAGGTCGAGCGCCCGGTCGTGACGCTGCGGGGCTCGGTGCGCGGCGGGAACTCCGGCGGGCCCGCTGTGAATGCGAATGGGCGTGTGCTGACGACGGTGTTCGCAAAGCGGCGGGCCGCGAACGAGGGGTACGGCGTCCCGAACGAGGTCGTGCGCAGCGCGCTCGCCGAGACCAGGCCCGCGCGTGCCACGGAGTGCGTCGCGCGCTGACTGCCTGCGAGATCAGAATCCGCTGGAGCGGATTCTGATCCGCAAAAGATCCCGCCTGCGGCGGGCAGACCCCTGAAGTCGCCTGCTGCCTTCGGCAGCGGCGAGGGACGGTGGCCGGCGCATGCCACGGAGTGCGTCGTGCGCTGACTTGCCTGCGAGATCGGAATCCGCAGGAGCGCATTCTGATCCGCAAAGATCCCGCCTGCGGCGGGCAGACCCCTGAAGTCGCCTGCTGCCTTCGGCAGCGGCGGGGTGCCGTCGGCAGCCGCGAGCGAGCCTCGGCCCTACGAGTCGCGCGGCACGATGCGGGCGACCGGGGCGGGTCGAGGTGCGCCGTCGCCGACATCCGGCTCGGCGTCGCGGGCAGTGCGTCCGGTTTCTGCGAGGAGCTCGGTGAGTGCGACAGCGAGCTCCCGCTGCGCGACCGAGGAGAAGCGATAGCCGTTCGGGCCTACCTCGTCGCTGCGCTCCGCAAGCTGGCGGTACGAGCGTTCGCGGGTACCCGGGGCGTCCCATGCGCTGACGAGCTGCTCGAGGAGCTCGGCGAGCGCTGCGAGCGTGCTCCGATATCTGACCCAGCGATGGTTGTCCCACGAGAGACCCGGCGCCTCGCCGGGGGTCTCGGCGAAACGCTGGACGAGCGTGCGGCCCGCAGCTTGGCCGCGAAGGGTGAGCGCGTCGATCACCTCCGGCGGCATCGCCAGGTTCATTCCGCCCTCGTCCCGGGAGGCGTGTACGTGGACGATGCGATCGCGATATCCGGGTTGGTGCGTGAGACCGGTGTCCACGTGATTCTGCATCGTCCGCACGATCGCGCCGGCGAACCCGACGAGGCTCGACAAACCCGGCCGTACGTCGAGACGGTGCCACGAGTCGAAGAGGCCGCCACCGTTGCCCTTGGGGAGATAGACGTTGTCGGTCTCGCTCGGTCGACGCGGATGGTCGGGATGAAACCCGTCGAGGTCGATCGCGAACGTCGGCCGGGTCGGGAACGGCGCATCGAAGAAGTGCACCGGGAAGTTGCTCGTGATCCCGCCGTCGCTGAACCAGCTCACCTCGGCGACAGGCCGTCGCGCAGGCGTTTCGCCGGCCTCGACCGCCGCGACCGCACTGCGCGTCTCCCTCCGAGTCCGGTCGAGCGCGTGGAGCGGAACGGCGCTGATCAGGAACGGAAAGCCGAGGCTCAGCCGGGCTGCGACGACCACCGGCAGGTCATCGCCGGCCGGCCACGGCCGCAGCGGCTCGAGGGCTGCGAGCAGCCGACGTCGCTGCTCACGCTCGAGCGACGTACCCTCTTCCGGGGGCGGATGGGTCTCCAGCCAGGCGACGATCCGGTCCGGAAAGAGCCCGCGGAGCTCGCCGGGGTCGAAGAAGAATTCGCGGTGCCGCCACGGCATCCTCCGCTGTCTGCGCTGGGTCAGGTCCGTCGTCATCGTCGCGAGCTCGATCCCGCGCGCACGGAGCTCGCCGAAGGTGAGTGGGCTCCCTCCCGCTTTGCCGGCGAGGTCGTCGATCAGCTCGGCCAGCCATGGCGTCAGGGCCTCACTGCCGGTCACGCGGAGACCTGTGCAGAGCCCGAAGAAGTTTCCGACGAGGGCCTTCGGCAACCCGACGGCGACACGTGCCCAGAGCGCGAGTGCGACCCCGAGGAGTGCGAGCAGGATCCCCGCGACAGTGGCCGCGACCGCGAGGAAGCCCTTGCCGGAGACGATTGCGAGAACGGCGAGTGCGAGACCGGGCGCGGGCCCGAGCAAGGCTGCGAGCGGAAAGGAGCGGAGCGCCGCCCCCGAAACCCGCAACCACCTGGCCCCGCCCTTGGCTTCGAGTCCCGCCGTGAAGAGCCGGAAGTACGGCGCCGTAACGGGTTGCGGTTGGAAGAGACGGAACAGGTTCCCGTCCGCGCCGACCCAGTCCGGGAGCGCGGCGAGCTTCGCAAAGCCACCCGAGTCGCGTCCATGCTCGGCGGCCGCCGCAGCCGCCGCGGCGATCGCTCCGGCCGAGGTGCCACCAACGCTCGCCAACCGGTAGGTGCGGGCGAGCTCGCAGAGTGCGTGCGGGTAGACGACACCGCTTGTGATTCCGCCCTTCAGCACGACGTCGCAGGTGAGCCGCGGCGCGCTGTAGTCGTACGTCCGCGGGTCACCCGCGAGTCGGGGGCGAGCGCCGCTCGTGCCGCCCACGGAAGCCGCAGCGTCTCCGGGCCCGTCCGTCGGATCCTCTCGAACGCTTCGGTGGAGCGTAGAGCACCGTCGCACCTATGGCCAGAGTGTTCTGGTGCACGGGGTCAGGCACTCGTGCCTGACCCCCGACAAAGCGATGGGTGAGCCGAGAGGCCATACGTACTCGTGCCGACCCGGGCGGCTCACTCGAGCAGGTCGAGCGCGGCCTCCGGATGCTTGAACGGCGGGATCACGTAGATCCCGGAAGCCAGCTCCCGTGCTCCGGTGACGAGTCGGCGCGCGAGCTCGAGACCGACGTCGGCGGCCGACGGGCCGGCTTCGCGGAGCGCGTCGAGCACGTGCTCGGGCACCGAGATGCCTGGGACCTCGTTGTGCAACCTCAGGGCGAGCGCGTGACTGCGCAAGGGCCAGATGCCGACGAGCACCGGAATCGGCCAGCCACCGAGCCGCTCGAAGAAGCGCTCGAGCGACTCGAGCTCGAAGAGCGCCTGGGTCATCGCGAACCGAGCGCCCGCTTCGAGTTTTCGCTCGAAACGGCTGAGCTCGAGGTCGACGTCGTCGGCGACCGGATTGACCGCGACACCGACGAAGAACGAGGTCGGGCCGTCGATCGCCTTGCCGACGTAGTCCTCACCTTCGTTCAGGCGCGAGACGATCTGCACGAGACCGATCGAGTCGACCTCGTAGACGCCGCGCGAGCCGGGATAGTCGCCAACGTGCGGCGGGTCGCCGGTCACGGCGAGCACGTTTCGCACCCCCTGGGCGTGTGCGCCGAGCAACACGCCTTCGAGTCCCATCACCGTCGTGTCCCGCGGAGTGACGTGAGGGATCGTCTCGAGACCGGTCTCGCGCTCGATCGTGACCGACGCCATCAGCGCGTTCATCCGCGCGCGAGCCATCGGGTTGTCGTTGACGTCGACGAAGCCGACGCGGCCCGAGTCGCGGAGCGTTCGGGCGGTCGCCACGAGCCCCTCGAGCGACCCGCCCTTCGGCGGATCGAGCTCGACACAGACGACCCACTCTCCGGCCGCGAGCGCTCTCGCGAGTCGCGTCTCGCCCGCCTCGGCAGCGGGCGCAAGCGCACGCTCGCGCTCTCCGAGCTCGAACGGTCGCGCGGGCGGGCGGCCGGAATCGAAGGCGGTCCGCACCGCCGCGATCTGCGCCGGTGTCGTCCCGCAACAGCCGCCGACGATCCGTGCCCCGAGCGCAACCGCCTGCACGGCGAACTCCGCGAAGTACTCGGGGGTCGAATGCGGATACACGATCCGTCCGCCGGCGAGACTTGCGAGGCCGACATTCGGGAGGGCGGCGAGGGGCAGCTCAGACTCGCGCATCGCGTGCAGGGCCTCGAGCGCGGCGGTCGGGCCTGCGCCGTGATTCGTGCCGATCGCGGCAACATCGAGCGTGGCCAGGCGCCGCGCGGCGATCGCCGCCCCGAGCCCGCCGGTCGTCTCGGTCTCGTCGTCGAAGGTCAGCAGCGCGACGATCGGGAGCGACGAGACGCTGCGCACGGCTTCGACCGCGACGATCAGCTCGTCGACGTCGAAGAACGTCTCGACGGTGAAGAGATCGACACCACGGCCCTCGAGCACCTGCGCCTGCTCGGCGTAGAACGGCCCGTGCTCGGCGGGATCGAAGACCTCGAGCTCACCGAGTGGCCCGATCGCGCCCGCGACGAAGATCTCGCGCCCCGCGACTTCCCGCGCTTCTCTCGCGAGGCGCACCCCGGCCGAGTTGAGCTGCTCGAGGGACCCATCGAGCAGATGCTTCGCGAGCTTGCGCCGGTTTGCCCCGAAGGTGTTCGTCTCGATCAGTTCCGCGCCCGCAGCGATGTACGAGGCGTGGACGGCAACCACGCTCTCCGGTGAGCGGAGGTTTGCTTCCTCGGGACAGCGCAGTCCGGGGACAGCACCGGAGAGAACCGCGCCCATCCCGCCGTCGGCGACGATCGGCGGTCCGTTGCGAAGGCGCTCGAGAAACCTGCTCATGCGTGCATTCTCAAGCCTCGGTCGGCTCGCGGTGTGGCGAAACGAGAAAAGGCGACTCTCGCCGCCCCTTCTCGATCCCCCGGCCAGGGAATGATTGCCGTCAGTTCCCGACCAGGATCACCAACACCATCGGCAACGAGTCGGAGACCTTGAGCGCACGGAGGGAGCGAGGTCGCCGCCGAGACCTCGCTGCCCCTCGCACAGGCTCCACCCACGCGGTGAACCATGCTGGAACAGGTGCTTCCGCACCTCGCGGCAGGCTGGAGCTCTCGCATTCTGAGTGGAACGCTCGAGTTTGGCTATCGCTCGAACGGGGTTGATGGGCGGGTCGCGATCGCAGCCCGCCGCGGGTCAGGCACGCGTGCCTTACCCTTCGTCCCTCGTGCTTCGGCTCGATCCGGGCTTGGCGAACGGATCGGCGTTCACGCTGTCAGTCGTGCAGCACACGCCCTTCCATCCCACCTGCGACCGTGACGAGCTGTCCGGTCACGTGGCCCGAGAGGAGATCGGACGCGAGGACGACCACCTGGGCCGCCACGTCTGCGGGTGTCGCGACCTTGCGCAGCGCCATCGTCCTCGAGATGCGCGCGACCTGGTCGTCGTCGACGTGGCCGCGGGTCATCGGCGACACGGTCCAGCCAGGAGCAACGGCGTTGACCCTCACCCGCGGCCCGAGCCGGACGGCTTCGTTCTTGAGCGAGAGCAGCAAACCGCCCTGAAGCGCGGACTTCGCCGCGGCGTAGTCGGCATGGCCGGCCTCACCGAAGCGGCCTGCGGTGGAGCCGACGAGCACGAGTGAGCCCTCCCCCGATCGAGCGACCTCGCGGAGGAACCACTTCGCGGTGAGGAATGTCGCGGTCAGGTTCTGGGCGAGTGTCTCGTGCCAGCGCTCGAGCGCGAGCTCCCAGACCGGAACGTCCTCCCCCGGCCAGACACCCGCTACAGCAGCGCAGACATCGACGGAGCCAAGCGCATCCCGCGCGGTCGAGAACAGCCGCTCCACGTCGGCTTCGATCCTGAGATCCGCCTGAACGGTCGACGCCCCACCGAGCTCACCGGCAAGCGAGCGCGCTCGTTCTGCTCCGCGGTGGTAGTGGACGACCACACGCGCGCCTTCAGCCGCGAACGCCCGGGCGCAGGCGGCACCGATTCCGCCCGACGCGCCCGTGACCACGACGCCCTTGCCGGCGAGTCCCGTCTCCATCCGCGGCAGCCTGGTGCTAGAGAGCCGGCTGTCCGGGCTCGTACGCCTCTGCCTTGGCCGGACGAGGCGCGAGGAGCAGGTGGCTGTCGAGCACGGCCGTCGCGATGTCGTAGAGCTTGCGGCCGGTTCGCTGCGAGTGACTGCGGAGGAGCTCGAAGCCCTGCTGGTCGGAGACCGAGTGGCGTTCCATGAGGATTCCCTTGGCACGCTCGATCACAGCGCGACGGCCAAACGCGCCTTCGAGGTTGTGGTAGTCGGCGTAGCGGCGCAAGACGATGTCGATCGAGCTCTGGAACTCCTCGGCGTCGCCGTTGGTGATGTACGCGAAGATCCCGCGGTTCGCCGCTTCCCTGACGAAGACCGCATCGTCGCCGTGGAGCAGCGCGATCACGGGACAGGTCGCCTCGCGGACGATGCGGCTGATGTGGTCGAGTGCGTGCTCCGAGTCCTCGCCGAGTCCGACCAGTGCAACGTCTGGGCGTTCGTCGCGGGTGACCTGCCCGACTTCCTCGATGTCGAGCTCGCGCGCGATCACCGTGTGACCCATCTCGACCACGACGCGCGCCACGATCTCGAGCCGATCGGCCCGCTCGTTCGCGATCAGGATTCGGAGTGGCTGCGACTCTGTCTCGTCCGTCGGAGAGTTGTGCATGTCGTTCTTGTCCGGCTGCTGATGAGCAGTATGGAGTCGGCCGTTTGGGCTGGTCAGCCGGAGACGCTGCGACCCACCGTGCTCGGGATCGACTCCGTGCTGAATCCAATCGTGATGGACGGTGAACGGACGTCGCAGCCGGCGGTAGACCGGCTACTGGCCGGGATGGTAGCACCGGTCGAGAGTGGCTCCTCTCACTTCGAGGCTCGAAGCTCAGCCAACGCTCATTTGACCCGCGCGAGCCGGGGCCGTTCTCATGAAGCTCGAATTGCGTGGCCGCCGGTCCGCCGCCAGCGGATCGCGGGCTCGCCGTCGATCGTCGTCCATTCGAACGTCGCGCGCCCGTCGGGTCCGGAGAACGACCACGTCAGCTCCCAGATGCCCGGCGCCCCCTCGACAGCTCGGACGCGAAGTCGCTTTGGCCAGCGAGACTCAGAACGTCTCGAGCGAGGCCCGACGGCGGCCTTCGGCCTCGAAGAAGCGGAAGAGGCCGTAGGCGGCTGTCGCGTAGGCGAGCCCCACGAGAGCCTCTGTCCACAGCAGGCCCGACACGTCGCCGAGCGAGTCGCCGCCTGCGATCCCGCGCGCGGCCTCGATCCCGTGCGTCAGCGGGAGGCACCGTCCGACCGCGGCGAGCCAGCCGGGGAGGTCGTCGTTCGCGATGTTGACGCCGCAGACGAGGAGCATCAGGAAGTAGACGAGGTTCGCCCCGAAGAACACGTCACGCGCGCGAAGCCCGAGCGACCCGATCAGCAACCCGAGCGCGACGCACGAGCTCGTCGTCACGACGACAGCGACCCCGAGCGCGGGAACGCTCCCGTCGGCGGGGCGGAAGTCGAGGAGAAGCCACGAGACGGCGAAGCCGAACGTCGAGACGACGAGGCCGTTGACGATGAACGGCAGTGCCCGGCCGGCGAAGATCGCGAGGCGGTTCGCTGGCGTCGCGAGCAACGGCTGCAGCGTTCCGTACTGCCGCTCGTTCGCGATCCCCATCGTCATCCCGTAGATCCCGGACATCGCCGCGATTTGGATCGCGTTGCCGACGACGAAGAAGCTGTCGTCCTGGGAGCCTGCGAAGCGCCCCAGGTAGACGAAGAACAGGATCTGGAAGAGCGGGCTGCCGAGCATCGTCGTCACGTACATCCCGGGCGAGATCCAGTTGAACAACGCGCGATAGCTGATCGCACCACCGACGACGAACACGCGAACGGCGGCGGTCACGTCAGCGAGAGCGTCGCGCGGCTGCGCGCGAGCCGCTCGAAGTTTCGCAGCGCGACCGCGCCGAGCACGAGATAGACGAGTCCGAGCGCGACGCACACGCCGAGCTCGAGCCAAGCGCTGCCCCCGAGCGCGGCGCCGCGGATCGCGTTCATGCCCCAGGTCGGCGAGAGCGCCCACCCGATCGGGCCGACCCAGCCGGGGAGCAACGTCAGCGGCACGAGCAGGCCTGTCGCAAGCCAGACCGGGTACTCGAGCAGGTTCGCGAAGGCATTTGCGTTGCGGTAGAGGACGAACGTCGAGGCGAGCAGCAGTCCGAGCGTGCCGAGGCTCACGATCGTCACCGGGATCGCGAGCGCGAGCTGCAGCGGATGCGCGAAGTCGAGAGGTACGCCGAAGAAGACGCGACCCCAGAAGAGCGTGCCGACCACCGAATAGATCCCCAGAGTCGACGTCGCGAGCGTCAGCGGCAGGAGTGTCGCGAGGAAGGGAGGGGGCGCGCCGACGAGGAGCTCGAGCGTGCCTTGCCAGCGCTGCCACTGGATCGCTCCACCCGAGCCGAAGAGCGTCGCCGACCAGATCCCCATCAGGCCGGCCCCGAGCGCGGCGTAGAGCAGCGTCCCCGTTCTGCTCCCGGACTCGAACATGAAGAACGCGATCGACGCGAAAATCACCGGCTGCAACACCGAGACGAGCACGAAGAACAGCGAGTTCGAGAGGTTCTTCAGGTGGAAGAGCCAGCCGATCCAGAAGAGGCGTAAGGACATCTCCTGCAACGTAGCGCCGTCCGCTGCAGTAGGGGTCTGGCTGAAGCCAGATCCCAGCCCAGCAAGCCTCAGGCGTCCGGACTTGACAACGCCGAGTCGTCCCGTCCAATTGACGAAGCGGCAGCTTCGTCGAGGATCGCCGTGGTTCGCCCCGCGGCCGAGCGGACGAGGCTTGCGGGCGTTGTCGGCGAGCCTCGCGCGAAGAAGGCCCGGCGGACCGGCTCCGCCTTGTCCGTGCCGACTGCGAGGAAGACCACGTGCGGGGCAGCCGTGAGGGTGGGGATCGTCATCGTCACGCGCTCGACGAACGGCTCGAGCCCGGGCGCCGCAGCGACCGCCAGTCGGTCGCGTTCCTGCAGCGACGAGGAGCTCGGAAAGAGCGACGCCGTGTGCCCGTCCGAGCCAAGGCCGAGCAACACGAGGTCGAGCTCCACGCCGCGCAGCTCGGCGTCGTACGAGGCCGCAGCCTCCTCAGGCGAGAGCTCTGTCGGAATCAGGTGCACGTGCGGCAGTACGGCGAACCTCTCCAGTAGCGCCTCGCGCACCAGCTTCAGGTTCGAGCGATCGTCCGTCGCCGGCACGCAGCGCTCGTCGCCGAGCCAGATGTCGACCCGGCTCCAATCCGGCTCGAGCTCGGCTGCGAGCTCGTACGCGCGACGCGGAGTCGAGCCGCCGGCGAGCGCGACATGGCCTCCTCGTCGTGCGA